>DATGKW010000247.1:0-8671 GCA_035294465.1 Ktedonobacteraceae bacterium
AACAACCAGGGAAGCCTGATTCAGCACCAGGTAGACTACATCAATTTGTTGCCGAACCTGGGCATCGGCCTCCACCTGCTTCCATCCCCTCAGCTTGTCCTGAGCCTGGGAAGGTAAGGATCTTGCAGCTTTTAGCGTGAAAGCAGCAAAAGCCCGGCCTTTTTGGCCCCTTAATTGGGAACGAAGCCGTTTCTCTCCAGTGAACGGCTTCTCTTTCTTCTAAAGGCAGTGGGGATACAGCGGACCTTTCCTCAAATGCAGAAAAAGCTCTTCCTCTACCATGTCGCACGAATTTTTCGATTTTCCCTGAGAGCTTCACCTAGTTCTTGTATTCGCCGATCGCTGCCAAGAGGTGTTACATGAAGCCTCCTGTACATTGTCTCAAGGCGCGCAATATGCCGCTTTGATTGATACTGAGAGGCCAGTTCTAGACCCCGTCTGGCATATTTTAGTCCCTTATCCAGGTCCCCTGTGTATGAATAGGCCTGAGCTTTCACAATCGCGTATGAGCCTTTATCGCGCAAAAGACGAAACGGGCGCAAGCGATCAGTTTCTTTGTAAATTTTGAGCGCTTCCTCCGGTTTCCACAGGACCGTGTATCCCTGCGCCTTTTCCTGAAGCGCGTCAACGAGACTAAACTGATTTGCCAGATTATCCAGGGTATCTTTCACTTCCTTCGCGATCTCTATAGCCTGGTCTGCGGAACTAAGGAAGAGCTTCTCATCTCCGTGTGAGGCGTAGGCCCGCGACATAATCATATAAAGCCGTCCTCGAACGCCCGGTGAGGCAGATGCGGCGAACGGCTTTGCTGCTTCAAAAAGCCGGATACCTGCGTCATATCGTCCTCTCTTTCTCAGAACGTCTCCCTGATGCACCATTCCTGTGGTGATAATATCTGCATCGTTCAATTCCTGACCGAGATCAATCATAGTAGAAAAATGCCCGCCTGCCGCTGCATAGTCCAGGCGGTCATAGGCAATCTTCCCTATCATCTGGTGCGTGTAAGCCAGTAGCTGTTGCGCGGGTGCTACGAACTCTCCATGATATTCAGTAAGGGCCTGTTCCAGATCAGACATCAGCTCTCGCAAACTCTCTTCAATATGTGGGGCTGCATCTGCAAACCACGCTAACCAGGAGAGCCGCACCATATCCTTGCCCGGCACAAGGAGCATCTGAAGGATTGCATCGTCGGCCTGGGCAGGAGACGCCGGCTTGATTTTTCTTTCTGGGATGCCGCGTCCAATCGCTTCTAGTCTCTCCTGGGGAATATCCAGAATATCGGCCAGGCGTATCACCTGTGCCACACGATCTAATTTTCTTTTTCCTGCTTCAATCTGTGAGATATACGCCCGTGAGTGGCCCCAGCGCTCAGCCAATTCCTCCTGTGTCCAGCCCCGCTGTTCGCGGTACGCCTTTACCAGTCCCCCAAACT
Organism: Ktedonobacteraceae bacterium; assembly: GCA_035294465.1. Classification (GTDB taxonomy): domain Bacteria; phylum Chloroflexota; class Ktedonobacteria; order Ktedonobacterales; family Ktedonobacteraceae; genus Paraktedonobacter. The sequence continues at coordinate 1,433 of DATGKW010000247.1, forward strand.
CGTTCTTCTTTAACACCATTTCTCTGCCCTCCCGCTTGAAAACGCAACATGCTGCTACACGCACATAGCACTGTGCTAACCTATTGTATGCAATTACACGCTATGCTTCAAGAGGATTAGAGGAAGGAAGAGATGCGTCAGAGATGGAAGGCAAGGTGGACCGAGGGCGGGAAGCCAGTGGTGTTTGTCCGCGACTCGATCAACAATCGGATGGTTGCGGGAATTGATTGCAGGCTGAAAGCGAACGACGCGGGACTGGTCGTCCCGAAAATATTTGAGTTGGAGGAAGCTGGCTATGAAGAAGCGACTTCACCTCTGGTTGGTGGAATACCGCAGAAAAGAGCCACGCCGGCGGGTGAGTTCGATGCCGGTGCGGTGGCTCGCATTTCTCTACATAGCAGAAGACGAAGAACCTGAGAATCGCCTGAAGGAGTGGCGGTCGCGCCAGAACTGTGACGTGGTGATAGAGACATTCAGGCCGGTTCAAGGCGATGGCTTCACGCTGAATCATACGATGCTGCCCGCAGTGATCGAGCAGCCCGTTTCCTCCTCTTCCTGATCTTCGGGAAAGCCCCCGGTCGAGGTGCCGGGGGCTTTCCGGTTCCATTGCAATGCTGTTCAGGACTTGCCTTCCGGCTTCTCCAGGTGGCCGCCGAACTCGAAGCGCATGGCAGACATGAGCTTGTTGGCGAAATCGGCCTCGCCGCGTGAGGCAAAACGTTCGTAGAGCGCGGCGGTCAGAACGTGGGCGGGGACGCCCTCGTCGATGGCCGCTGAAATGGTCCAGCGCCCTTCGCCGGAGTCGGAGACACGCCCGCCGAATTGGGACATCTCAGGATCTTTGAGCAGCGCTGAAGCGGTCAGATCGAGCAGCCACGAGCCGATGACGCTGCCGCGCCGCCAGAGTTCCGTGATATCCGCCAGGTTCAGGTCGTACTGGTAATATTCCGGGCTGCTCAAGGGGGCGGTTTCGGCATCGACGAGCTGCTGGTTCTTGCCAATATTGGCGTGGCGCAGAATATTCAAGCCTTCTGCGTAGGCGGCCATGATGCCGTACTCGATCCCGTTGTGGACCATTTTGACGAAATGGCCCGCGCCGGTAGGTCCACAATGCAGATAGCCTTTCTCGGCGGTTCCTCCCACTTTTTCCCGTCCGGGGGTGCGCGCAACCGCGCTTACGCCGGGAGCCAGCGCCTCAAAGATGGGTGAAAGGCGCTCCACTGCCTCTGCTTCGCCGCCGATCATCAAACAATACCCGCGTTCCAGGCCCCACACTCCGCCACTCGTGCCGATGTCGAGGTAGTGGATCCCCTTCGGCTTCAACGCGGCGGCGCGGCGTATATCGTCGTGATAGTGGGAGTTGCCGCCATCGATGACGATATCGCCCTGTGCGAGCAGGGGAACCAGGCTTTCCAGCGTTGCATCAACCGAGGCGGCCGGGACCATCAGCCAGATAGCCCTGGGGGTATCAAGCTGCTTGACGAGATCTGCCAGCGAGGTTGTTCCCTTCGTGATCGAGCCTTCTTTTAAAGCTGCCTGGACGGTACTATCGTGGCGAGCCATACCCACGACCGTATGTCCATTGCGCAGCAGGCGTTTAGCCATATACGCACCCATGCGCCCAAGCCCGACTAATCCGAGTTGCATAACGTAGCCCTTTCTTTGACGACTATTTCATCATCATGATGATTGTGAATGTCATGTATACGTGTCTACATATGACACTGCTAACATTATGCACGAGACTCATGATCCGTCAACAATCACGAAGCATCTTCGTCCGTTTGCATCCCGTCGTGGCTGCACGCTCGCACCTGTGACCCTTGCTCGATTGGCGCTGGCAAACGCATGATGCCTGCCAGCGCCAGATTGTAGTAAAGTGCTCCGGTAGAACCATTTAATCCGGTTGCCAGCCAGCGGAAAAGCTCTCTCCCATACATAAACTCTGCAATTCATTGACCGTCTCTTGATCAAGGAGGAAACGTGCGGTGGGAGCGCCAGATGGCTCCTTTTTTGCCGCGGGCGTGGGACCGTTTGCATTCGCAGCGAGCGTTGCCAGATAGGGGTGCTCGCCTGTTTCTAGCAAAAAATCGATGGGTGCTCCCAGAGCGCGCCGCGTCAGGCGGGCAAGGTACGTTGGGGAAAAATCCCCATATTTGCCTGCCTCATCGTCTGGACCGGCCTTGATGAGTTCGATCAGCGATCCTGTCACGACGCACTGGCGTAAAACCTCAGCCACCTCAGCCCCACTTTTTGCGCTGATTGCCTGGACCATTTCCCAGGCGTCCGGGGGAATATTTTTGAGGCTGATTGGGTACCTGCTATTCATTGGCTCTCTCTTTACCTCTCGGCTGCTGTATCTGCCGCCTGATGCGCCTCGCGGCGCGATATTGCTTGCTGCGCTGATGCCTGAGCGAGCACCAGCCCGCCAATGGCATTGAGGAAAGGCGCAAGCTCAGGCGGGACGAAATAGAATGAGTCCGCCTTGCGATGCATGTTTGCCAGCCGCAGGAGGGTATCTTGAAGAAGCACGCTGCCCCCGCCGGTGAACATCAAGAAGGATTGACCATCTCGTAAGTATCTCAACAAGAGGCTGTTCAGGTTGTCCGCGCGGCTTTCGATGACCCTATTTACGATATCGTTAACCGGCTGCCGACGCCCGCCAACGGAAATCATGCCGCTCGATAGAACGTGCTGGGCTTCCGCGTCGGAGAGTTGAATGGTGTTATATTGTTGACGGATAGCCTCGCTCACGCCGCGTGCAATCAGAATGGTACCCTCCCCAATCTGCTCTGCGCTCATCCTGAGTTTGGGACGAGGTTCGTCACGGCGATGCGCAATCTCTACTTCGCACATGTGGGACTGCCCTCCACCGATGTCGAGGGTAATATGGCGCTCGATATTGGTGGCAATCGGTGTTCCTTCCAGCGTGTAGTACCAGGCGCAGAACGATCCAAAGGTTTGTCCATAGGGAACGAACTCGACGAAGAAAAGACGCCAGGTCGTTTCCTGCCCCTGCTCGTCAATACGCACGACCTCAAACGGTTTGTTGAAGATATATTTGAGCGCTTCGCGCGCTTCGTAGGTCGCGCCATTGCGATCAACTTCTTCCGGGGGCAGGCCAATGGCGAGAAAAATATTGAATTCACCCTGCTGGCCCTCCACCAGCTTGCCCGATGCATCGCGCTTGCCGTGCCCCGCCCTGACCAGCAGTTCGACCTGAAAGGCGGCTATAAACCGCTGGAAACGGTGATCTGGAAACCGCTCAGGAGAGAAGCCGACCGGTAAGCTCTCGGCTTTTTTCGTCTCCAGAGCTTCCTCGCCCATCCAGAATTCCTCTGAACCATTCACCTGCCACGTGAGCCGGCCATCGCCTCCCCGCAGTTTCTTCGCCGGCGCATATGCGGTAGGCATGCGCAAGCTGGCGAGATACGGAGCGTTTACTGTCGGCATGACACCTTTTAACGATTCATTGCCATTGTCAATACAGGCCATCTTCGCGGTGGTTGGCGACCAGGCGAATGTCTCGCGATTCCACCGCTGAGAAGGAACATCTTCGATTAACCCCTGGTCCTTGCTGTTCAGTAAAGGCGCACCTGCGATCACTTTAGCCAGCAGGCTGTCAGGGTGTGGGTGATGTGTCTGGACCTCTGCAAAAGTTGCCATGAAATTTCCCTCTTTTCCTACTTCTCTTTTCCTTGTTGGCAAACGCTTCGCCTTTGTCAGGGCCATGCGTGCCATAGGCATCCCATACAGTTCTCTTTTCAAGATACCCTGTGGGTCCAAGTGCCGCCGCCAGGGCTGGCCGCCCGCACGGAAAATTGTGGCCGCCTGGCGCACTGGCGGCCGCTGCAAAACCGATTGATAACCCCTGCGGGCCAATCGCATCGTCTGTTCCCATGAGCTATAATAGAAAGTGCTTCATTGTGTTGAATTGCCTGGCTTGAGCTGTAGAGATAAAGGAGTTTGGAAGCATGGCAGAGATTGATCGAACCGAAGTCATGGATGCCTTGCGCGAGTGTTATGACCCGGAGATCCCGGTCAATATCGTTGACCTGGGCCTGGTCTACGATGTAGATATCGACAATGAAACCGGCTGCGTGGGAATCACCATGACGCTGACCGCGATGGGCTGCCCGATGGCTGGAGAAGTGGTCGAAGAGGTCGAGATGCGAGTTGAGGAGGTCGAGAATGTCAAAGCGTGTAAAGTCACCATGACCTTTGACCCTCCCTGGTCTCCCGACCGTATGACAGAAGACGCCAAGTGGGAATTGGGGATGATTTAGAGCAGAGCCGCCTTCGATTGTGGGGGGAACCTGGGTAGTCAGGTGCCTTTTCCTTCTTCGCGCCCTGTGCTATACTGGTCACGCGCAAAATCGATGGAGAGGCATTACCTGATGGTAGAGCAAGAGCAGAAGTCGAAATCGTTGCAAGAGCAGGCAAAGCTCAAGGATGTTCCGGCGGTCTGGCCGCCACCTCCGCGCCGGCGGCCTCGCCAGGGGTCTGCAAAACCTGTGAAAGTGGTGGCCTTGATCCTGGCGCTGCTGCTGATCGCGGGCGGCCTGGGCCTGTTGATTTATGCAACGACCAACCAGTATAACATGGCGCTGGGAGCGCAGCAGGTCCAGAATATCAGGGCAACCGTGAACAGCCAGGCGACGACCGTTGGCTCGTTGCGAGCCACGGCCCAGCCCCTGGCGACGGCCCAGGCGCGTATTTATGCCACGGCCACGGCTCAGGCGCAGTCCTCAGTTACGGTTCCTACCGTCGGCATTGCGGCCACGGCCACAGCTACGACGATGGAAAGCCAGTTGACCCAGGATACCGCAGGCACTCCCGCGCTAGATGATCCGCTCAGCGATAACAGTATGGGCAACCAGTGGGATACCGGCTACAGCGACAATAACAATACCGGCTGCAACTTTGTAAACAGCAGTTACCAGGTTCAGGAAGCCCTGCCCGGCTTTCTGCACACTTGCTTCGCCGATACCACAAACTTTCGCAATTTCGTCTACCAGGTCTCCATGACAATCACTGCGGGCAATGGGGGCGGCATCCTCTTTCGCGCGAATGCACTCAAAGGACAGTATTATCTGTTCAGGATCGACATCAATGGAAATTATGCATTCGAGCTTTACAATGGGAATGCTTATACCCTGCTGGCCAGCGGAACAAATTCAGCGATCACAACTGGCCTCGACTCGTTCAATACCCTGGCCGTGATCGCCGATAAAGGGACGTTCTCGCTCTTTGTGAACTCGTCCTATGTGGCCGGAGCGAGCGACAATACATTGAGTAGCGGCGAGATCGGCATGGCTGCCTATAACACAAACCTGCCGGTCACGCTTGATTTTAGCGACGCGCAGGTGTGGAATCTCTCCTCGTGATGTTTTTTTGCGTCATATGCGTGAAAATACCAGAGAGAACCGCTTCAGCATGCTCTCTCCCGCTTTATCAGGGAGCGCCCGCCCTACACGAATGATATAATACACTGTCCCTGCCAGCGGAAGCGACGGGCGTTTCATCGTGCTGGCAGGCTGATCACACGGCACGCGGCCCGCGCTGAAGCGGGGCAGAGCACGATCAATCGGCTCTCTCTGGCAGTTTTCATATATACGGTGCATAGTTCCTATCTCGATAGAGAAATTAGCCGGATTCACTGAAGCTTGCCCCCGGTTCCCATTCTCTCTGCACTTGACAGGAGGGGAAGCTGCTGCTATCCTAAGCACCATCAGAAAAGAATAGCATGCGATGAACGGGACAAGTATTCCGCGCCGGTCAAAAGAGAGCTGCGGGCAGGTGTAACGCAGCGGCCTGGCCGGAAGAAATCCACCCGCGAGCGTGCGCGAAGAGCGTCAACGGCGGCCTCCGTTATCAGGCAAGAATGAGTTCCGCCGCGCTATCTGTGGCGGAAGAACGAAGGTGGTACCACGACTTCAGGTGTTTCACGCTGTCGTCCTTGCGAGGATGACGGCGTTTTTTATTGCTGTACGATAAAGACTTTTTGGAGACGGAAGGATGGATGGTTATGTTAGACCTGGCATTTATTCGCACGAACCCTGAGCAGATCAAAGAGGCTTGCCGGCTGAAGAACAACAGCCTGGATGTTGATCACTTGCTGGACCTTGATCGGCAGGTGCTGGCCTTGCAGCGTCAGGTGGAGGAGAGCCGCGCCGAGCAAAACCGGCTCTCGAAGCGCATGCGGGAAGCGGGCAAAGACAAAGAGCTGCGCGATCAACTGATCGCAGAGGGCAAAAGGCTTTCGGAACAGATCAAAGCCTGGGAACCGGAACTGAACAGATTGTTGGAAGAGCGCCAGCAGTTGCTCTACCTGGTGCCCAACATCCCCGATCCCGACTCGCCTATCGGTAAGGACGAAGACGACAACGTCCCGATCAAATACTGGGGCGAGCAGCCGCGCTTCGATTTTGAGCCGCTGGACCACTACGCGCTGATGCAGAAGCTCGATCTTGTCGATATCGAGCGCGGCGTCAAAGTCGCAGGCGCGCGCAGCTACGTGTTGAAAGGCGACGCTGTGCGCCTGGAAATGGCCCTGATGAATTTCGCCATGGATCGCCTCTCGCGCAAGGGCTTCACACCGCTGATCGTGCCGGCGATGGCGCGTGAATTCTGCTTCATCGGCAACGGCCAGTTTCCTAAAGGCCGCGACCAGGTCTACGCGATTGAAGGCGAGGATACTTTCCTGGTCGGCACGGCGGAGGTATCGATTACCGGCATGTACAAGGACGAGATCTTCAAGGCCGAAGATCTGCCCGTAACCCTGGTCGGCTTCTGCCCCTGCTTTCGCCAGGAAGCGGGCACCTATGGCAAGGATACACGCGGCGTCTTCCGCATCCACCAGTTTAACAAAGTTGAGCAGTACGTCATTTGCGAGGCCAGCCACGAAGAGTCGGTGCGCTGGCACGAGCAGTTACTGAAGAACTCGGAGGAGCTGGTTCAGGCGTTGGAACTGCCCTATCGCGTCATGAACGTCTGCACCGGCGACATGGGTGACGGCAAAGTCGGCATGTACGACCTGGAGTGCTGGCTGCCCAGCGAGGGACGCTATCGCGAGACCCATTCGTGCTCGTACTTCCACGACTGGCAGGCCCGCCGCGTCAACATGCGCTATCGCGACGAGGAGGGCAAGCTGCGTTTCGTCCACACCCTGAACAATACCGCCATCGCCTCGCCGCGCATCCTGCTGCCTCTGCTCGAAATCCATCAGCAAGCCGATGG
>DATGKW010000248.1:0-56524 GCA_035294465.1 Ktedonobacteraceae bacterium
ATCTGACGCCCGGCCTCGCCAAGCTGGAACTCGTTGATCAACCGCGTGACCTCGCCGGTCAAACGGGCCAGGCGATGCAGTATCCAGCGGTCTGCCAGCGTGGTAGGCTCAACCTCGTTGATCCTCGGCACACCGCCGCCAATTTCGGCAGTAGCCATCATGACGAAGCGCGAGGCATTCCAGATCTTGTTAGCAAAGTTGCGATTGCCGATGATGCGCTCTGGCACAAGCTTCATATCATTGCCCGGCGAACTACTGGTGGCCAGAGTGAAGCGTAGCGCGTCGGTGCCGTACTGATCCATAACTTCCAGGGGGTCAACGACATTGCCCTTAGACTTGCTCATCTTCTCACCTTTTGCATCTCGCACCAGTCCGTGCAGGTAAATCGTGTGGAATGGCGCAGCGCCCAGGAAATGAATGCCCGACATGACCATACGTGCGACCCAGAAGAAGATGATATCATAGCCCGTCTCCATTACCGAGGTTGGATAGTAGCGCTGCAGGTCGGAGGTGATCTCTGGCCAGCCCAGTGTGCTGAAAGGCCAGAGCCAGGAACTAAACCAGGTATCCAGCACGTCCTCATCCTGGTGCAGTTGCGTACTGTCGCAGTGCGGGCAAGTGGTAATATCTTCGCGGCTGACGGTCATCTGGCCGCAGTTATCGCAATACCAGGCCGGAATGCGATGGCCCCACCAGAGCTGGCGCGAGATGCACCAGTCGTGGATATTTTCCAGCCAGTCCATATAGATCTTGTTGAAGCGCTCCGGCACGATCTTCACCAGTCCGGCTTTGACCACGCCTATAGCCGGCGTAGCCAGCGGGGCCATTTTCACGAACCACTGTTTGGAAATCAGCGGTTCAATCGGCGTATCGCTGCGCTGGCAGAGGCCGAGCGGCACCGTATACTCCTCAATTTTGACGATCAAGCCCAGGCTCTTGAGTTCTGCGACCAGGTTTTTACGCGCCTCGTAGCGGTCCTGTCCCGCGTATGAGCCTGCCTCAGTCGTCATCTTGCCGTCAAAGCCGATCACCTGCACACGTGGCAGGTTGTGGCGCAGGCCAATTTCAAAGTCGGTTGGGTCATGAGCGGGTGTGACTTTGACTGCTCCGGTGCCAAAGCCGGGATCTACAGCTTCGTCGGCCACAATCGGGATCTCGCGTCCGATTACTGGCAGGATAGCCAGTCGTCCAACCAGTTTCGTATAGCGTGGATCTTTGGGGTTGACCGCTACTGCGGTATCGCCCAGGATCGTTTCTGGCCGCGTGGTTGCCACACTGATATATGCTGTTTCTTCGCTTGCTTGCTCCTCGATAGGCTTCAGCGGATAGCGCACGTAAGTTAGCTGGCCCTGGGTATCGACGTGGTTGACCTCCAGGTCCGAAAGCGCGCTCATGCAAACCGGGCACCAGTTGATAATCCGCTCGCCGCGATAGATCAGACCTTCCTCGTACAGGCGTACAAAGACCTCGCGCACCGCCTTTGAGAGACCCTCGTCCAGCGTAAAGCGTTCGCGTGACCAGTCGCACGAGGCGCCCAAGCGGCGATGCTGGTCCTGAATGCGGCTTTTATACTGGTGAACCCATTGCCAGACGCGTTCCAGAAAAGCCGCGCGCCCCAGCTTGTGACGGTCTGTGCCCTCGCTGGCTAACTGGCGCTCGACCACAGTCTGCGTGGCGATGCCCGCGTGATCTTCGCCTGGTACCCAGAGCGTATCGTCTCCAAGCATACGGTGATAGCGGATGAGGATATCCTCGATGGTTGCTGTAATGGCATGTCCCAGGTGCAAAGCCCCGGTCACATTCGGGGGCGGCATACTGATCACAAAAGTTGGCCTGCCTGCCGCTGTGGGGCGAGGCTTAAAGTAGCCGTTTTCCTCCCAGAAACGATACCATTTGTCCTCGACTGCCTGCGGCTCATACGCTTTGGGCAACGAAATTTTTTCCTGCTCGATCATTTCCCCTCCTGGGTAATCTCGTGAGATGATTTTCTAATCATCCGATAAAGACATCTTTTTTTCTGCGAGATAAACAAAAAGCCCTTTGCTCGCCAAGGACGAGAAAGGGCTGAATCACCACTCGTGGTACCACCTTGTTTCGATCATCGCGTCCAAATCAAGCGCGGTGATCCTCATCATATGCGTTAACGGGCATCCCGTGATTTTTCATCGAACGGCTCCCAGGCGACCTTCGACGCATTCTTTTTGGGAAAGACTTTCAGCCTGCCGATCTTTCCTCTCTGTCGGAGAATAGCGTTTACTCCTCCTGTTCACAGCCTGATATGCAGTTTTCTATAGGGTACAGTGTATCGGGTAGGGGCAGTGCTGTCAAGATGATATCCCGCTTCAAATAGGTCAATATTGTAGAGTTTATGTTTTCAACACAAATTCCACAATATTGAGCTATTCGGGCTAATGCTTTTTCGGTGTAGCCGTCGGCGTTGCCGCAGGCGTGGGCGTCGTCGGTGGCTTCTGTGTCGGCGGCAGAGGCCGGTTCGCCAGAGCAATCAAGGTGTCGGTGTCGATTGTCTGGTTATATGACAGGGATTTGACCCCTTTTAGCGCACTGGCGTTGATTGATACCTGGAGACTATCGGGCCAGCCTGCCTGATGACCTACGATCATCTGATAGGGGGGTTGCCCCGGCGTGTTGTGAATGACGTTCGGAACAAACCACTCAAGCGTGATCGTTGAGGTGCAGTTCATCGGTGTGAGTGTCATGCCGCCCCACATGGCGTAGCCGGGCAGATCGCTGTGATTTGCTGATGGGCCGCCCAACATCTGGATGGGCCAGGGTTTCCCTGCCATGCCATCATAACCAAGCTCATAGTTACCATCTGAACAATAGCGATAGTTGCTATCGGGTGAGGTATGATAGTAGCTTCCACAGCCATAGATCGTGATACCGTTATCGACATACGAGCCGCTCGTATCGGTTACAGTTCCACCTCCGCTTCCACTACTGCCTTTAGAAGGCTTGGGAGGCTTTACCGATTTACTGCTAGAGGTGCAGAGCGTCTGGCCTGTATCAAAGCCATACGCGTTGATAAGCTGAGCGTTCGGTGGCGCGTAAACTCGCAAGTAGTCCGCGTAGGTATTGAAGCCGTAGACCGGGCCGGTCTGCTGATAATTCAGCGTGATCGTCAGGTTGTGTAGCGCTCCACCCTGCTGCAGTTGAACCTGGTCCTGGAAGGTTGAATGCACATACTGGCTGGCCTTGCTGATGCTCACATTTGACTGGACCACCATAAAGCCGTCCATGCCATTCGTAAAGTTTGGCATTGAACCGCTGTCGCCGTTCTGCGTCAGCCATTGTTCGGCCGCCGGGTTAGTGAAGTAGATCTGCAAATCTCCTGTCTTGAGATCTTTAAGCATGGTTTTGCCGAACTCAAGCAGTTGCGCAGGGGATAGCTTTTTGATGCGTGTCAGCAAAATCTGGCCCAGCTCGTTTGTAAAGCTTTTGCGCGTAGAATGTGTATAAGTACCGGTAACTTGTTCTTGCAAAGCGATTAAACGAGGATCTTGCTGGAAAGCGTGGATCTCGTTTTCAACGTTCTGAGCAGTGATAGTAACATGATACTCAGAAATGTAAACCGGTCCAGTTATCTGCAAAAATTGTGAGATTATCACTGGAGTGATCTGGATAACGCCATCGACTGGTCCAGAGCCTTCCAGTTGAGCGTAACGCATAACAAGCTGCGCGGTGGTGGGAAAGTCCGCCGACAGGTTAGCGTCGCGTACTCCAAAGTTTCCAAAGTTCATCCAGCTATATTGTGGAGGAGGCGTAGCGCCGAATTCCGCGCCATTCTCTGCATAGTCCAGCAGCGTGATATCTCTGAGCGAGAAAGGAGCCATACGCCCATTCTGGATTGTCAGGATGCCATACTGTCCCTCGAAACCTCCGCTAGAGCGCAGCTCGCCCCGGTCCAGGGTTTGCACGAAAAAATGACGTGCCTGGCCCACACCCAGCAGCCAGGCCACAGGACCCACGAGGTTCTGTATCTGCGAGATGGTGCCCTGGGCCTGGGGAATAAGCTGCAAGTATTTGGCAAGCTCCGCCTTTTGGGCGGCGCTGCCAAAGGGGATCTGAGCCAGGTTGACCTGACTCATCTGCGTCGAGATATCTTGAATATAGTATTGCGCATGTACCAGCGCGGCCTCGATGGTACTGACATCGTCTGCGGTCAATAGAGGAGTATTCGAGTTTGAAGAGAGCAACGAGCCTCCGTGAAGGATGTGCGCACCCATTTGTGCAATGCCCACCAGTTCCTGGCCCATGCGCGAAACATCTAACGCGACCTGTACCAGTCGCTGTGCCATACCTAGTTCGTGGCTATACTGAGGCGCGAATTGCTGCAGGAGCGATTGAATGTCCTGGCGGTTGACCATATCCTGTAATTGCAAGAAGTCATCCTGGGCTTTACTCAGTTCAGTCTGCGCTTGCGCCAGTTTCGATGTGTTGAGGGCCGAGAGCAAATCATTCTTATTCGCAGGAAGCAAAGCTTTAAGGGCCAGTAGATTGTTCACTCCATCGTCTGCTACGCCTTTGATATTGGTATAGGTGTTGTAACCTATCAGACCTACGCACAGGGGAATAGCCAGAGCAACCAGAATGCTCACAATTACCGCCGCGCTAATAATCTTTATCAAGCGCTGGTGTTTTTTCTGTCGCCCCTGCTTTTCCCAGCGCCTGAGCACCGAATGTCTAAGCGCTGTCTGGCTGCCGGTGATCTGGTAACGGCTCTCGCCGCCCAGGGTCTGGGTGGGCGATTTCCACGGTGCCAGGGCAGTCAATTGCCGGCTGTCGCGTCTTCTGGCTTCTAGTTCCTGCGTTGGTATATCCTCTACCAACGCTTCCAACATCACGGTTGGAACTATCACCGTATCAACCGCCGCCACGCGCTCCTGTCTTTCTGCTAACTCTGCCCTGGCGGTTTCAGCAACATCAATCCTATCTCTTTCTGCCGCTTGGTCATACCGGCTGATTTCCTCTGCTTGCGCGACGGCGGTAGGTTCCTCAGTTGCTGCCTCTGGCATTGAAGTACCCTCCTCAATGGAGGGCTTATCAGGTTCCACCAGTGATTCGCTAATTGGCTCTGGTTCTTGCCCGACGAGACTGATCTCTTCTAACTCAGATGTTGTGGCCTCCTGATTTTCCATCTCCCCGTTCGGTCCAACATCCTCATTGGTCTCCTCTTCCGTCTTTGAGCCGCTTACCAGTTCTGTAGTAAATTCTGTCTCTCTATCAGATACATCTTTTTTATTTTCCCTTTCCTCCTTTTCCAGTTTTGCAGTCGGTTCTGTCCCTTCGTCGGTCACGTTCTCTTGCTCTACTCTATCTTCCAGTTTTGCAGTCGGTCCGACCTCCTCTTCAAGCTCATTTTCCAGCGCTGGAGAGCTTTCCTGGGCTGCCTCAATCTCGTTAATCTCTTCGGTGGCATCTTTAGTGACAGGCGGGTTCTCTTGAACATCTTTGGTTTCTTCGCCTGCTGAAGCGTCGCTTTCAGTTGTGGGTACCTCTTCCTGGGTAGTTTCAACCTCTTCAGGTACCTTAATAGCGCTCGCGGCCACAGAGAGCTCCTCTGCTTTTTCGTCCTCGTCTACTCTGGGAAGTGGCGTTTGTGGTGATTTAGTAACATATATCGATGTAATCGCCTTACGTTCGGCTGTATCCTCGTTGGGAGAAAGATCAGTTTTTGTGCTGGGCAAGGTTCACCTCCGTTATTCTGGTGAATTAGAAAATAAATCTTCATGCATTTCTATAACCCCTCTCCACATTCCCTGGCGTTTAAAAGCAGTGGACAAAACCAGATCATATTTTTGCATATCTATCTCTTATAAGACAAAAAGAAACACCAAGTCAAGTGAACTACTTCACATTCTTGAGAAAAGCTGCGGAGATAGAAAAGGCCACGTCCTTACTTTCATCTCTATCCTTAGTAAAAAATCTCATTTTGCCCACGACAGTTGGCGCGATCTCACCTCCACTATATATGACGCATTTTTCAGCCAGATAGTTGCGAGACACGTCAAACGCCGCCAATATATATATCGTTTATTGGTGCGATTTTCTAACATATCATGGCAGGCGTGAAGAAAGCTTAACCGGGTGTATAGAGAAAGCTTAACCAGACAATCGAAGGAGCGCGGACTGGCAGGCCGCGCTCTCATCTCGATGGAGTTGGATTCAATAGAGTCTACTCTCGGCTTTCGCCAGGTAGCTTGTGTCGTCGTGCAATCTATTCTAGGTAGCGATAGGCAGGGAGCGTCAGGAATTCAACGAATTCGTCATTGGTGATGATCTCGTCGAGGATCTGCGCAGCCTGCGAGAATTTGCGCCCGGCGCGTTGCTTCTCATCCAGGCCAGCCTCAACTTTCTCCTGCTCTTCGCGTGCCAACTGGCGGAAAAGCGAGATCGTGACCTTGCGCCCGTCGTCCAGGATCCCTTTGGGGTGGTGAATCCACTGCCAGACCTGGGAACGGGCGATTTCGACGGTAGCTGCGTCCTCCATAAGATTGTTGATCGGCACGCAGCCAGAGCCGCGCAGCCAGGATTCGAGGTATTGCAGGCCAACGCTGATGTTATTGCGCAGCCCGGCTTCGGTGATCGTACCCTCAGGCACTTTCAACAGATCCGCAGCGGTTACGTGTACATCCTCGCGTTTACGATCGATCTGGTTGGGCGTGTGCATCACCGCGTCAAACTCGGCCATCGCAATAGGAACCAGGCCGGGATGGGCTACCCAGGTGCCATCGTGCCCGTCGGTGGCTTCGCGGCGCTTGTCGGCGCGCACTTTGGCCAGGGCCTCTTCGTTGGCCTGGGGATCGTTCTTAATTGGGATCTGCGCCGCCATGCCTCCGATGGCATGAGCGTTGCGCCGATGGCAGGTTTTGATGGCCAGAAGCGAATATGAGCGCATGAAGTGCGTGGTCATCGTCACCTGGGCGCGATCCGGGAAGATAAATGCGGGGATGTTACGAAACTTCTTGATCGCACTGAAGATGTAGTCCCAGCGTCCACAGTTGAGGCCGGCGGAATGCTCGCGCAACTCGTAGAGGATCTCGTCCATTTCGAAGGTTGCCAGGATAGTCTCGATGAGCACGGTAGCCTTGATGGTACCCTGTGGGATATGCAGCAGATCCTGGGCCATGACAAAAATGTCGTTCCACAGGCGTGCCTCCAGGTGACTCTCGATCTTAGGCAGGTAGAAGTAAGGGCCGCTGCCTTTGGCGAGCAGGGGACGCACATTGTGGAAAAAGAAGAGAGCGAAGTCGAAGATGCCGCCGGGAACCGGTTGCCCATCGACCAGGACGTGCTTTTCCAGCAGGTGCCAGCCGCGCGGGCGCACGATCAATGTAGCGATCTGTTCGTTCAGTTTGTATTCTTTGCCTTCGGGACTGCTATAGGTAATCGTACCTGCTACAGCATCGCGCACATTGATCTGGCCCTGAATGGTGCTCTCCCAGGTAGGGGAGTGTGCGTCCTCAAAGTCGGCCATGTAGGTTTTCGCGCCGGAGTTCAGCGCGTTGATGACCATCTTGCGGTCGACCGGGCCGGTGATCTCCACGCGGCGATCCTGCAAATCTGTAGGAAGCGGCGCGATGGTCCAGTTGGCCTGGCGAATATGCGCGGTTTCGGGCAAGAAGTCTGGCAGTTTCCCGGCGTCAATCTCGGCCTGGCGCTGTGCGCGACGCAGCAGCAGTTCTTCGCGTCTGGAACGGAAAGCTCGCACCAGCGTGGCTAGAAAATTCAACGCGTCCGGGGTCAGAATCTCGGCAAACTCCGCACTGACCGGAGCAATAATCTCGATGCTTTCCTGGGATGTTGTCTGGGTCATGGCAAACGTTCCTTTCGCTTCTACAGGCAGGGGATCTGTCATCTTTCTTACAAGCATATCCCCTCGTCCATCTAAATGCAAATATAGAAATGTTCAAGCTGAGGGAAGGGCTGAGCAGGGCCGCAACCCTGCTCAGCCCCTTCCCTCAGCTTGAACAGCTTAGTGGAACTGTTCCGCTTCCGTTGAGCCAGCCAGGGCTGTCGTGGAAGAGAGGCCGCCGGCGATGACCTGGGCCACCTCGTCGAAGTAGCCGGTGCCAACTTCGCGCTGGTGCTTCGTGGCGCTGTAGCCGTACTGCTCCATGGCAAATTCGGCCTGCTGCAACTTCGAGTAGGCAGCCATGCCGTGATCGCGATAGCCGAGGGCCAGTTCAAACATGCTGTAGTTGAGGGCATGAAAGCCAGCCAGCGTGACAAACTGGAATTTGTATCCCATCTTGCTCAACTCCTGCTGGAACTTCTCGATGGTCTGCTCGTCCAGCTTTTTGCGCCAGTTGAAGGAAGGCGAGCAGTTATAGGCCAGCAGCTTGCCGGGGAACTGCGCGTGGATCGCGTCGGCAAAGCGCCGCGCTTCCCCAAGATCTGGCTCGGAGGTCTCGCACCAGATCAAATCGGCATAGGGTGCATAGGAAAGGCCACGAGCAATGGCCACATCGAGGCCACCCCGAATCCTGAAGAATCCCTCAATGGTACGCTCACCAGTTATGAACGCGTGGTCTGCCGGGTCGATATCGCTGGTCAAGAGACGCGCTCCGTTGGCATCGGTGCGCGCAATAAGGATGGTTGGCACGCCCATTACATCGGCAGCCAGGCGGGCCGCGACAAGATTCTTCACAGCGTTCTGCGTAGGAATGAGGACTTTACCGCCCATATGGCCGCATTTCTTCTCGGAGGAGAGCTGGTCTTCAAAATGCACGCCGGCTGCTCCGGCTTCGATCATAGCCTTCATAATTTCAAAAACATTCAACGGACCGCCGAAGCCCGCCTCGCCATCGGCCACGATCGGCGCAAACCAGTATGTATCACCTTTGCCCTCACTGTGCTGGATCTGGTCGGCACGCTGTAAAGCGTGGTTGATTCTGCGCACGACTTCTGGCACGCTGTTAGCTGGATACAAGCTCTGGTCGGGATACATCTGCCCGGCAAGGTTGGCATCTGCTGCCACTTGCCAGCCGCTCAGATAAATAGCCTGCAAACCGGCCTTAACCTGCTGCACGGCCTGGTTGCCGGTCAGCGCGCCTAGAGCACTCACAAAGGGTTTAGTATGCAGCAATTCCCAGAGGCGTTCAGCACCCAGGCGTGCCAGTGTGTATTCAATCTGAAGCGAGCCGCGCAAGCGTAGTACATCCTCGGCGCTGTAGGGCCGGATAATGCCCTGCCAGCGCTGTTCATCGCGCCAGCTTGCTGCTAGAGTCTGTGCCTGCTGATGATCTACTGAGTATCTTCCGTTGCCATTCAGAGCGTGGTTTCCATTACCGTTGACGAACTCTTGTGCGCTCATAATTATGTCCTTTCCTTAGGAGGAAACGTTTGCTTTCTACCTACCTGATGGCCGTTCTCTGCACCAGAGATTGCTTAACTATCAAAAAGCGTACCATGAAGTTTGCGCCGGGGTCCAGGAATTAGCTTCAAATCTCTTAAAGCTTTCTATAAGTTGATGCTTATATATCCATGAAAATGGGGCGCGCCCGTGGGCGTGCCCCATTTTCATGGATGTCTTTATGCTCCATGACACTTCTTATATTTTTTCCCGCTTCCACACGGGCAGGGGTCGTTGCGTCCGACTCTGGCTAGCTGGCGAGGAGTTGCGTAACTGGCGGCAGTGCGGCCATTCTGGCGCTGGCGATTAGATGAATTCTGGCGGCGCGAGGCAGGACGCAGTGCCTCGCTTTCGTCCGACTTGGCCTGACCACTGGCCCTGGCAATCGCCTCGGCGTTGGTGCGCACTGAGCGCGGTGTTTTACGTTTGGGCTGCTCAGGCGCTTTCACCGTGATGGTGATCTCGTTCTTCGTAAACCGCAAAAGTTGATCCACGATATAATGCTGTATCTGCGCTTTGAGATTCTCGAACATGAGATAGGCTTCGTTCTTGAATTCTACCAGAGGGTCGCGCTGGCCAACCGAGCGGAAGCCAATGCTGGCGCGCATGACATCCAGTGCGTCGATATGGTCCATCCAGAGACGGTCCAGCACCTGTAAGGTGAACGAGCGCTCAATATCACCGATAGTGGGGACGCCCAGGCCGGGATTGTCTGCAGCCAGTTGATTTAGCTGCTTCCCACGCTCCTCGTAATGGGCAACAAAAGCATCTGCCAGCTTCTTCGTCAGGTCGCTGCGCTTGACTGCGTGAATATTTTCGGGCAGCACTTCGTCAGGAATGACCATCCAGTTCTCCAGCACTGTGAAGAGGTCTTCTAGCTGTTGCTCCTCGTCCACCATATTGTTGGGGATATGCGCACGGACAATGGCCGCGATTTCGTTGCGGATCATCTCGATCACGCGCTCGTGCATATCGGCGTGTTCCAGCACGGCTCGGCGGTCGGCGTAGATTACTTCCCGCTGCCTGGCGATCACGTCATCGTACTCGACCACATTTTTACGGATGTCGAAGTTATAACCCTCGACGCGCGTCTGCGATTGCTCGATTAAGCGCGAGACCATCTTATTTTCCAGAGGAATATCATCGCCCATGCCGGCCATTTCCATAAATCTAGAGACGCGCTCGCCGCCGAAACGACGCATCAATTCGTCCTCCAGCGAAAGATAGAAACGCGATTCGCCCGGATCACCCTGGCGACCCGCGCGGCCTCGCAGCTGGTTATCGATCCGCCTGGACTCGTGGCGCTCGGTGCCGATGATATAGAGGCCGCCCAGCTCAACCACGCGATTGTGATCCTCCTCGCACTCGCGTTTCTTGGCCTCGAAGAGTTCTTCTTTCTCTGCCTCGGTCATGTTCGCGAGATATTCTTGAATAGCCTCTTCTTTTTCGGCTCGCTCCTCTGCATTTGTTTCGGGCATTTCGCGAATAAAACTCACCTGTTCGGCGTGCTTGCGCAGAATCGAATCGAAGTAGCCTTCGGGGTTGCCTCCCAGCAGAATGTCGGTACCACGACCGGCCATATTTGTCGCGATAGTCACCGCGCCGCTGCGCCCGGCCTGGGCCACGATCTGGGCCTCACGCTCATGGTGCTTGGCATTGAGTACGTTATGTTCGATTCCCTCTAATGCCAGCTTGCGCGAGAGAAGTTCAGAGATCTCTACCGAGGTGGTACCTACCAGAACTGGTTGCCCGCGAGCGTGGCGCTCCTTGATCTCTTCAACCACCGCGTTGTACTTTCCTTCGGCGGTACGATAGATATAATCGGGCTGGTCTACGCGGATCATCGGCTTATTGGTTGGGATTACCACAACATCGAGGTTATAGATCTTATGTAGTTCTTCGGCCTCGGTGTATGCGGTGCCGGTCATGCCGGCCAGTTTTTCGTAAAGGCGGAAGAAATTCTGGAAAGTGATTGTGGCTAAAGTGTGATTTTCGCGCTGTACAGTCACGCCTTCTTTAGCTTCAATGGCCTGATGCAGGCCCTCGCTATAACGCCGGCCCGGCATCTGGCGGCCCGTGAACTCGTCGACGATAATCACTTCGCCATCCTTGACGATATAGTCCTTGTCGCGATGGAAAATGACCTGGGCCTTAATCGCGTTCTCCATATAGCGCGGCAGGTCGGCATTCTCTTCCGCATAAATGTTCTTCACACCGGCCATGCGCTCGATTTTGGTAATGCCCTCATCGGTAAGCAGAACCGTGCGGGTCTTCTCATCAATGGTATAGTCCTCTTCGGGCTTGAGGCGCGTGGCCCAGCGTGCGAACTTGGAGTACATCTCGGTCGATTCCTGGCCTGTGCCAGAGATGATTAACGGAGTACGAGCCTCATCGATCAAGATATTGTCAACCTCATCGACGATGGCATAATTCAGTTCGCGTTGCACCATCTGGTCCAACGAGACCACCATATTATCGCGCAGGTAATCGAAACCAAATTCGTTATTGGTGCCATACGTAATATCGGCCAGATAGGCGGCTCGACGCTCCTCTGTTTGCGGCACCACAGCATTGACAATCACACCAACGGTCAGGCCCAGGAAGCGATGAATCTGACCCATCCACTCGGCGTCGCGGCGAGCCAGGTAGTCGTTGACGGTAACGATGTGAACCCCTTTGCCGGTCAGCGCGTTGAGATAGGCCGGTAGGGTTGCGACCAGTGTCTTTCCTTCACCGGTCTTCATCTCAGCGATTTTGCCCTGGTGCAGTACGATGCCGCCGATTAACTGGACATCATAGTGGCGCATATGGATGGTACGTTTACCGGCTTCGCGCACTACGGCAAAGGCTTCTGGCAGAAGATCATCGAGGGTTTTCCCATCTTTATAGCGTTTCACCATCTCAGGCAAAAGCTCATCCATCGCTTCGGCTTTCACTGCGACCAGCTCCGGTCGCAAGCGCTTGAGGATATCGCCCAGCAATTGTTCCAGGCGCTCGTCTGCACCTTCTTCTTGATCTGGGGCGGCTTTGCGCGCCTCGTCAAATCTCAGCCAGGCTTTCTTAAAAGCCTCGATCTGCAAATCGTTGTCAATCTCATCAAGCGCCGGCTCAACTTTTTTCAGCAGATTCAGGGTCGCCTGTTGGGGATTCTCAGCCTCGTCGGGCCATTCCTGGGTCTCTTCGCCCAGGTCCATAGCCGCGTTCACGCGCAGGGTATCAAGGACCGGACTCAGGCTTTCGTAGCTTTTCTCAAAGCATTCTGAGAGGGTATCGCGCAGGTGATCGCGCAGGGTATACTCAGGATCGCGCTTGCGCTCAATCTCCTGGCGATGTTCGGTCAGGGCCTTGCGCAGTTGTTCGTCGCTACATTTCTTTGCCAGAGGCTCAACCTCATCCAGAGCCTCGCGGAAGAGTTTGAGCAATTCATCTTCCAACACCAGCCCGCCCTTGAGATGTAGATAAAGCTGCGCGCGAAATTCGGTGGTCTTGGCGGCCAGCTCTTCATCGCTGAGCTGCTCTATCTCTTCTTCCAGTTCGTTGATCTCATCAACTAATGGCTGGATCTTTTTCAATTCCTTCGCGTTGGGATCACCCAGCATTTTCCCTAATAGTTGCATAATCTTGAGCGTCTCCTCACACCGGGCGTGGGTGCGGTTGTTTTTTCTAACTGTCTGCCAGCAGGCTGTCAATCTATGGTAATTATAAGGATTCGATGATTAGAAATATCCTGTTCATTATAACATACCTCTCTTTTCAGAGAAGACCTGTTTATTCTTGTGAATCTCTGGCTGAGAGCTACCGGGCTATTCATCTGGCATGAATTTTTGAATAACCCTGGTAATTTGGTATAAGCGTATTGCAATTTGTCTAGGGCCAATGTTATACTGAAATCCGTGGAGGTCCTTTGAATGCTGCAAAACGCGTTGCATGTGAACGGGTTAGAGCGACATTATTTAAGATACTCCGCTCTCCTCATCACGCGGGCCTTGTCTGGCGCGTGAAGCACATTCAAGCTTTCCAGGATGCTCGCGCACCTTATGAAACTCTTTGCGTAAAGAAAGATAGATAGAATTTCCCAGGCCACCGACATCTTCCCAGAGGGGTGTGTCTATTTGTAAGTGGACCATGTTCTGCAAGGCGGCAGAAACTACGTATCCTTATGCCGATGGGGCAAACGGCCAGGTCCCCGTTGCTGCGCAAGCAAACGATTGGCTCATCGTTTTTTGTTCGCTCACCTGGACCGGAAGAGGTCGCTGTTTCTTTTGCCAGATCGGGGAGGGGAACAGGCGCGTTTCTCGACAGAAGAGCATGGTTTAGAAGGAACTGTATCAATGCGTGCTACTCTGTTTTCCCGGAACAGGCATGAGCAAAACGCGAACTGGCACCAGAAAGGCTCTTTGCCGAAAAGGCTCTTTGGCCGCCGGCACCTGCTTCATGTGTTTGCTCTTTCCTTGCTTTTGGCGACCGTCTGGCTCGCTTTTAGCTCGAATTCGACACACGCGGCGGCGTTTGATCATACGAGAAACACGGTCGATACAGGGTGTAAGCAGCTTACATTTAGCTCCGATGGGAATCCGTTTCCGCTCTGTCCGGGACCTTTTCCGACGGGGGGGAATTGTGTCTGGTGGGGTTGGGAAATGTGGCATCTGCTTGGCTATGATCTGCCTCCGAATTGGGGCAATGCTGCGGAGTGGCTGATAGATGCCGAGCGCTTTGGCCTGCCGGTAGGCACACAGCCGCGCGTTGGCTCGCTGGCCGTTTTCCCGGTGGCCGATGGTGTGTGGGCCTTTGGCCCGGCCGGGCATGTGGCCTTTGTCACCTGGGTAAGCCCTGATGGGCAGAACTTCAATGTAACCTATCAGAATTATGGCGACCCGACTCCCATGTATACCGGCATTGGGTACAATGTCTCCGTCATCAATGAGCCGCGTTACCAGAATGGCCATTTAGGTTTCATCTATTTCCCCAAACCAATCGATCCTGCCCTGTTCGCGAAGTTGCCCGGCATCAACGGCAATGATCTGGCCGGAGTCGATACCGCGAACGCGCAGTTGAATACCGATCCGAGTGGGACGCTTGCCAGCAGCCGGGTCGCGCTGGGCCTGCCTCCCGGTTCCTATGACCAGGAGTTCAGCACCAATTTCACTGACGACGGCCATACTGATCTCTTGCTCTATAACCGTCAGGAGGGTCGCATCGATGTCCTGGCGCTGACCTATCCCTATCAAAATCTCAGCCCTCGTATCTTGCATAACTATCCAATAGGGAGTTCTGGCAACCAAGACGAGCCGTATAGGGTCAGTCTGCAGGATTCAAAAACGTCTGCGACAGGATGGGGGCCGAATCTGGATATCTATCTTGGCGATTTTACCGGCAGCGGGCATACCGAGATTCTGCTCTACAATCGCGTCTCCGGCCAGATCCAGATTCTCACTCTGACGCCTCAGTTGACTATCGCCAAACATATTATTCTCCCCGGCTGGGGGCCTGGCTGGGAAGTCTATGCCGGTCAGTTCGATGGGCAGCGCACCGATTTGCTTCTCTATAAGCGGTTCGCGATTCCGACGCCTTTGCCGACTACACCGACTCCTGCACCGACACCAACCCAGCCAGCGCCTACACCCACGCCAAGTCCGACGCCGATGCCGAGTCCGACGCCGACGCCAAGTCCGACGCCGAGTCCGACGCCGACGCCAAGTCCGACGCCGATGCCAAGTCCGACGCCGAGTCCGACGCCGACGCCAAGTCCGACACCGAATCCGACGCCGAGTCCGACGCCGACGCCAAGTCCTACTTCAACTCCCGCGCCTACTGCGACTTCAACTGCGAACACAAATAGCTCGCTGAATGCTCAGCCGGATGGGTACACGCAGAGCCAGGCCCACACTTTTACAGGGATTGGCGAGCCACAGGATAAAAGCGGGCAAGCGCCTGCGGACTGGAATACAACCGGATTGACAGCCGAAATTCGCCTGATCAGCCTGACGAAAAATTTCACTGTAGGGGTGGATCAGGACTATTCACTCTGGCATAACTCCTGGGAGATCTATATTGGGCGCTTTGTCAACCCGAATCGCGATGGTGTCTTCCTCTACGACCGCCTCTCCGGTGAAGGCCGCCTGATAGAGTTCTCGTCGCAATTGACGCTGGCGCGCTTCCAGTTCCTTCACAACCTTGGTGGGAATTGGGAGGTCCACACGGGCGACTTCAGCGGCCAGGGCCAGGCCCAGATTCTTCTCTACGATTCCACCAGCGGCGATGCCCAGATGCTGGTCTTGAAGAAGGATCTTTCGCTGGCCGATCAAATAGACTACACCGGCTGGTCCGCGAACCAGGTGTTGTACGTGGGTCACTTTGGTCTGCCTACTCTTAGCATCATGCTTTACGATCCTCAGCAGGATCAGAGCACTTTCATGGCCTTTGACTCTTCACTCAATGTCTCGCAGCAGGAGACGGTGCAGAGTTGGGGACCAACCTCGCAAATTCTGGTCGGCTCGTTCCTGGATCGCTCAACCTGCCTGGATCAGCATACCTGCTCCAGCGGCGATGATATTCTGGTGCTCGACCGTACCACCGGTATGATCCAGCAGTATGTCTTTTCGTTCAGTGACCAGTACAACGTGTACGATAGCCGCGAACAGGCTTTCTTGCGCGATGGAATAGCCACGACTGCCTCGCCCAGCGTACTTCCCGTGAACACAAATACGTTCAGCCTGCTCTCTTCAGAGATGAGCACCATCCGCGACGAAGAATTATATTAGCTCTGTAGCAGGATGGAGCGACCCTCCATGCATGCATAGGTCACGCCCGCATGTGCATGGAGCGCCGCTCCATCCTGTAGGGTGCTTTTCGTGAGTTAAGATATATAATCACATGCATAGACTTACGGATTTTTCTATATATAGTATCTGCAAGAGCAAATAAATCTATAAATGGTTAAGAAGTTTCTTGATGCAAACGCGGTTTCTCAACGAGATCTCTATAGCTTCGTAACCATGATCGGGGAGGATACCGGTACAATGAAACTATGGTCTCTAGACGCGGGAGACGTTGAGATGCGGGGCGAAGTGTGGTGGAGTTTGCTCTGAGAGAGTAGCTGTACCTGCCTACTCAGCAATGATAGAGGATTTTTCCCTGGCGCGATAGCGAAGTGCTGGTGCGTGGTAACTGGCAGAGGCATAGGCCATCTGTTGCTTCTGCCGGGTGGTGTGTGGATGGTATGGAACGGGGGATGGCTGCTGTATAGAGCAGGGTCATGCTTGTACATGGGGATGTGGTGAACTTGCAGCCTCTATTTGCTTATCAGGTTGCAAGCGGTGGTGGCGCAAGCATGCTCTGCTCTATAGGGTGAGGTTGAGGTGGCTGGTGATGAAGTTATACGCGCTCCAGGCTGGAGTGCAGGATTTCTGCACCTGCACTTCACTGTCGCGCGAGGGGATGGCTGTGTTTGTTGTGAGTGAGGTAAGACCATCTATGCTCAAAGATAGCGAATGCAAGCCGCATGTTGAGGGCCGCTCTGGGAACAGGGTTAGCAGTGCGGTATGGCCCGTGAATGTGCGCAGGGTGGTAGCTACAGGGAAAGCAGCTCAGCGGCGCCGCGATTGGATTATGCAGGGTCGCTGGTGGGTTCTCCTGGCCGATGCCCTCTCGCTACGCATTCTGTTTGTTTTAACAACGGTCCTGGTGGTGATCAGTAGCCTGCTTGTTGCCATGCTGGGTCTGCAATTCTGGTATATCTTGTTGTTGCCTCTCCTGCTTTTTACCCTGATCTTATTTATTCCCCTTTTTCTGGCCGGCAGGTCCCCTATGGAGATGGTCCCACCGGGCCTATCGAGCTTCGCCCAGGAGCTTAGAAGTTCTACCAGTTTGCTCTCCCTCTACGTTCAGGAATTAAAAAGCTCTCCTGGCTATGCGGACGAGTTGAGGAGCGAGCCTGGCTTTCCTTCGTCTGCGACTCCCGCGACTCCTATGCCTGCTGCCCCTCCGCTCATCCGTGTGCTGGAGACATACGATCTACGCGAGATGCGGGTTGAGCATTTCCTCAAGGGGTTGCCCGCAGAGGAAACGGCCAGCTATCAGGAGACACAGCCTATGGAGCGGCACTTCTGGCATACCATTGGTACCGAACCCCTGGGAGACCGCAGTGCTTCCGATGACAGTCTGACAAACGAGAGCCGGTTTCTAGAAAGGGATCATCCTCTTGATGGTGACGCGCAGGAAGACTCCAGTCAGACGGGTGAAGCGCGGGATGATTCGCCTCAGAGAGAAACGCGTGAAAATATGACCTTCGGGTAGCATTGTTGACCTCTGGCCGTTTTGCTATGTATGATCACGTTGAAACATCCATGATCGTCAGGCAGTCTATGCACGCGGGAGGAAAGTATTAAGATGAGTGAGCAGCAAGTAGAGAAGGTTCGTGTAAAGCGGCTGGCCCATGTCGGCCTGTGGTCCACAGACGTTCCGGCCCAGACACGTTTTTACCGGCAGACTATGGGGTTTAGCCTGCGTTTTACCCAGGAGATCCCCTCCGATGATCCAGAATTAGAGAATGCGAATACATTCCTCTCGCTGGGAGACGAATATCACTGCCTGGGCCTCTTTACCGATATGCGCCAATCGGGCAGCAACGGGAGCCTACCTACGCAGCAGCCGCGGCTGCACCATATTTCTTTCGAGGTGGACACAGACGCGGAACTCGCGGCCCTGGCTGCTCGCCTCAATCAATCAGGTGTAACTCTTGAGCTGGCTCAGCGCGATGGCGATCCCGAAATGGGTGATACGCTCTGGTTTAGCGATCCCGATGGCAATCGCATTGAGATCTCGGTGACGCCCGAAGATCTCTTGAACCTTCCTGCCACTGGCGAGAGCCGCAGAATTCGTCTGCGTCCCCAGGCATTGCAGCATCTCGCCTTGCGTAGCATGCACCTGGAGGAGATGGTGGAATTCTACACAGAGGCCCTGGGCTTCGATATCTCTGATTGGTTGCTGCGCGAATGCGTTTGGTTGCGCTGCAATAGCGATCATCACACGCTGATTCTCATGCAGGGCAAGCAGGATATCGATCATATCGGATACAGCATTCCCACTGGTGCCGACCTGCTGGCCTGGGGAGATTACCTGAGCCGCCAGCAGCGAACCATTCTCTGGGGACCTGGGCGCCACGGCGCGGGCAACGATCTCTTCCTGCGCTTCGCCGACGCCGACGGCGTCCATATCGAGCTATCGGCTGAGCTCCAGCAGTACCATGATCGTGACGTGACGACACCGCCGCGTCTGTGGCATACCCGTCCGTCAGCGCTCAATCTCTGGGGTGCTCTGCCTCCCTGGGTGCGCGAAGAGGTGCGTGTATAGCTTAAAGAGTAATGACTTTATTACGTAACATGCCAATCCCGTCGATCTCGGTCTCCATCACATCGCCTGCCTTGAGAAATTCTGGTGGGTTGCGTGCGAAGCCAACGCCGCCGGGCGTGCCCGTCGCGATGATGTCGCCAGGCTCTAGCGTCATACCCTGCGAGAGGATGGAGATGATCGTCTTCACCGGGTAGATCATGTCGCTGGTGTGGCTCTCCTGCTTCAACACGCCGTTGACGCGCAGGCGCACCGTAAGCTGCTGGGGATCGGGAATCTCATCGGCGGTCACGATCCAGGGACCCAGCGGGCACGAACCATCCAGGCTTTTGCCCTTGAAAAACTGCTTGAACTTATCCTGCAAATCGCGAGCGGTGATATCGTTGAGCACCGTGTAGCCAAATACGTATGAAAGAGCCTCATCCTCTGAAATATTTTTTCCCGTCTTCCCGATAATCACGGCCAGTTCAACCTCCCAGTCAATCTTATCGGAGACCGTTGGATCAATGACGATTGTGTCATAAGGGCCGCAGACGGTCGTGGTTGCTTTGGTGAAAATAACCGGCGCATCCTCCTGCGGGCGCTCCTGGCCGTGCGCCCGGTAGCTCTCTATGGCATGGTCGTAATAATTGCGGCCCATGCACATGATATTCTTACGCGGGCGCGGAATGGGGGCAGCCAGTTGAACGCTGGCCAGCTCGTGGACCGCGCCGATATTGACGAAAGTGCGGACCTCGCTAAAAGGGCGTCCATGAGCCTTCTCAAGTAGCGAGCGCAGCGTTGCCATGCCCTCTGACTGATGATCAAGCAGGTCAAGCATTTGCTCACGGGGTATGATATTCAGCGCCCGCGCCGCCAGGTCAACATCGAGAACCTCCTCCTTCTGCACAAGCCCGACGCGAACCTGGGGGATGTTGCTAGTGGAAAAACTGACAAGCCTCATCTTTTCTCCTCCTGGATAATGTAATCTCAAGGCTGTTTTTCCTCATTATAACCCGGTGGAGCGTTTGCTTGCCATCATGAAATGACTGAGAACAGCGCTTAGGAGGGGGTCCATATGTTATACTTGTCTGCAAGGAAATGGTTCTTTAGCAGAAGTAGTAAGAGAAGAAGAGAGATGTCTCGCTCAACAAGGCATAAAATGACCTGCCCCTGTGGGGAGGTTTTTGATCATACAATTTACGATTATGTAAACGTTGCCAAAGATCCGCTGCTGCAATACACCGTGCTGGCGGGTCTGCTCAACGTCGCGACCTGCCCCAAATGCGGGCGCAAGGCTGCGATTGGTCGCCCGTTCATTTATTCCGATCCTGAGCACCGTTTGCTCGCCTACGTTCATCCGCGTAACGATGCTCCCGAAGAGGCCAGGCTGATGATTCTGGAGAAGCTGCGCGGCGTCTACGAAAATATCGTGGGCAATACCGAGCAGCAATGCCCCGATGGTGGTGCTGTCTCGGAGTCTTCGGCGGAACAAATCATGGCTACTCCGCCGCTGCGGGTGATCTTTGGCACCGACCAGTTGCAGGAACTGATTAACGCTACTCTCAGTCAGGAAGAACGCCTGGGCAAGCTCGCACTTAACACTCGCAGCCAGGAAGAGGCCGAACGCGGCCAGATGCTCGATATTGCCCGCAAACTGGCTCGCGAAATGGGCTGTCAGATCGAGGTCGAGGACCTGGACGACGAGTATACCGTGTGGATTTTCGGCCCACGCCGCCAGATTGGCGCCCTCATGCGCTCCCTGGCTACACATTGACCCTGAAGCGAGGAAGGTACGTATGATTACTATTGGCGTGCTGACCATCAGCGATAGTGGAGCGCGCGGCGAGCGCGCGGATACAAGCGGAGAAACTATCCGCGCTCTCGTGACTCGTCTTCCTGAAGCTGTGGTCACTGCTGGCACTATCATTCCCGACGAGCGCTCGCTTATCGAGGCAACCCTGCGCGAATGGTGCGACGAGAAGCATCTCAACCTGATCCTGACTACCGGCGGCACCGGCCTGGCTCCCCGCGATGTCACGCCTGAGGCTACGCGCGCGGTAATCGACCGCGAGGCCCCCGGTATTGCTGAGGCCATGCGTGCCGAAAGTTTGCGCCACACGCCCTTCGGTATGCTCTCTCGTGGCATCGCCGGTACGCGCGGGCGCACCCTGATCATCAACCTGCCTGGCAGCCCCAAGGCCGTCAAGGAATGCCTCGAATGTATCCTGCCCGCTCTGCCACACGCGGTCAATCTGCTGATTGAGGGGCCGCGTGAACACTGAAGCCAGATGAATCAAATGCAGTCTCTCCTTATCTATCGTGAACATAGCGATAACGTCTTCGCGGTAGCCTGGTCTCCCGATAGTAATTACCTGGCCTCGGCCGGGCGCGACTGGACGGTGCATGTCTGGCGCGCGCTCAGTGGCGAGGATGTCTCCGTGCATCGCGGCCAGAGCGGCCCGTTGCTCTCGCTGGCCTGGTCCCCCGATGGGCAGCGTATTGCTGCCGGCGATACTGGCGGCAGGATCTATATCTGGAGCGCCTTCGATGGCAACCTGCTCACAATATATAGCGGCCACAGGCATCTGGCGCGCGGCCTGGTCTGGTCTCCCGATGGAACGTTTATCGCTTCCGGGGGCGACTTTGGCGATAGCACCGTGCAGATCTGGCGGCCTGATACCGGCCAGCATCTCTATACGCGCGCCGACCAGTATCGCGTCTTCGCGGTGGCCTGGTCTCCTGATGGCCGGCGCCTCGCTTCCTGCTCTTTCGATGGAAATGTGCAGGTCTGGGATGCCCTCGATGGCAATCACCTTTACAGATATCGTGGGCACGCCTGCCCTCTTTACGCACTCTGCTGGTCTCCTGATAGCTCCGTCCTGGCCAGCGCTGGCCAGGACGGGCAGGTCCATGTTTGGGAGGATTATACCGGGCGCGTGCTTTGCACGTATGGTGCGCATGAACGGGCAGTCAAGACGCTGGCCTGGTCTCCCGATGGCCAACATATTGCTTCGGGCGGTGATGATGCTCTCCTGCGCATCTGGCAGCCATCTACGGGGCGTGATGTATTCACCTACGCTGGGCACGCTCAATGGATACGTTCGCTCTGCTGGTCCCCTGACGGGCGCTACGTCGCAAGCGCGAGCGAGAAAGCCGTGCATGTGAATGGAATAACGGGAGAGCAGCCTTTCTGAAGAGCTGGAAGTACTCCTTCTTCCTCTGCGAATATGCTGAACTCTTCTAGAGAGGTTCATATCCATCTTGCATCTTCTTTGCACGTGGAATAAAATAGCAGAACAATTCTTTACGAATCGAACCTTTTTCACGGGTTTTCCCGTCGAGAAGAGAGAGCTATCTTATAGGAGGAGAGGCTGTCCATGCTTCAGGCGGATTTTTCTTGCACGATATACGCGGAGATCTGCGCGCCACTGGATATACTGAATATAGGAGATGCAAGTGAACTGGTGGAGCGTGTAGTACGCGGTGCTCATCCTGGCCGGGTGCCAGTCATCCCTTTGACAAGCTTTATGAGCTTTTGGGACCGCTTTCGGCGTCGGCGTAAAGACGAGGAGCAGAGTGAGGGTGAGGAACCGAAGAAGCAGCGTCGTGGCTGGTTTCACGGTGGTCATGTAGCTGGTGGGATTGGCAGCTCCCAGCCTGCAGGATCGAATCCTCATAAGCATCATGGCGGTTGGAGAGGCTTCCACCATGGGCACGGCGGGATTGGAGCGACCGGGCGTGGTGTCGGAGGGGGCATAGGTGGCTAGCTTTCTCGCCATAGGGCCTGAGGCGGGGAGAAGTTACCGCGAAGTGCGGCGTTCCTACTTTGATCGGTTTCCTGCATTCTGGGCAACGCTTCCTGGGGAAGAACTGGAGGAATACGCTGTTTTGGGGGCGTTTGAGCTGGCTCCTGAGCAGGTCAGCGAGCTTCGCACCGCTGCAACCCGCCTGTATCAGCTCTTGCAACGCCAGGTTTATATGCTCCAACAGGCAGACGAGCGTGCTCTGCTTGATATTGGTATTCCGCGCCTCGCTGTGCCCTACTGCCAGACAATTATTCCCGGAATGCCGGGCATGATGTGCGGACGCTTTGAGTTTGCGTGGACAGAGCAAGGCCCGAAGTTGCTCGAATTGAATGCCGAGACGCCGACTTTCGTGGTTGAGCTTTTTCAAATAAACAGCCAGTTCTGCGCGGACTTCGGGCTGAGTGATCCCAACCAGCAGGCGCGCGCACAACTGGCCAGAGCAGTGCATACCTCGATCCTGGCGGGCATTGCCTGGCTCAAACCTCGCCGGTGGAAACGCGCGTCCGTGGTGTTCAGCGCCTATGCGGATAGTAAGGAAGAGTACAACACCGCTGAATTTTATCGTCGGTTGCCAGGTCTCGCGCAGAAATTCGCCTATCGTACGTCGTTTTGTCGCCTGGAAGATCTGCGTGTGACCGACGATTGTTTAGTGACCGCCGATGGCAGGCAGATTGACGTGCTCTATAAAATGTATCCAACGGAGTACCTGATTGAGGACAGTGCGCCAGATGGAACGCCGGTGGGTCTGGCTTTGCTCGACCTTGTGCGCAGACGACGCCTGGCCGTGCTCAATCCACCGAGTGCGTTTGTACTCCAGAGCAAGGCTTTGATGGCGCTCCTTTGGGCAGCACACCTGAGCCGGAGCGACCTTTTCCTTCCTGAAGAACATGACTGGCTGGAGCGTTATGTGCCTCCTACTTACTTCGCGGCCTGCGACTCCCAGGGAAAACCGCACTTTCCGGGCCCGTATGTGGTTAAACCAGTCTATGGCCGCGAAGGGGTCTCGATTGCAATTCGTCGCGGCAGCGAGATCCTGGAAAAAAGCCCCGATGATCTGTATGACGATCAGCTCATGATTTACCAGCAGTATCTTCCCCTGCCCAGAGCGACGATTCTAACCGAGGCAGGTGCTACCGAAGTCAATCTGGTCCATAATTGTTTTGTCGTGGCGGGTGAACCCTCCGCGATTGGCATTCGAGGCTCGCGCAAACTGATTCTTGATGATAACGCCTATTTCATTCCTGTTTGTTATCAGCAAAAGTTATGCTCAGGTAGGGTGCAGTAGGATGTTACTCCGAAGGGGAGCGTGGCAAACGGAGTTCCATGATGGCGCGCTCGCGCAGGATAAACTTCTGCACCTTTCCGGTGGCAGTCATGGGAAAACTCTGAGCGAACTGGATGTAGCGCGGGATCTTCTGATGGCTGATTTGCCCCTGACAGTAGGCACGCACTTCCTCCTCGCTCAGTTCTTCGCCAGTTTTGGGGATAATCACGGCCAGCAGTTCCTCTCCAAAGAAAAGATCGGGTACGCCTACAATCTGCACATCGGCGATTTTGGGATGGCGGATAAGAAACTCCTCGACTTCGCGAGGATAAATGTTCTCACCCCCGCGAATGACCATATCCTTCAAACGACCCACAATCTTGATGTAGCCGTGTGCATCCATGGTAGCCAGATCGCCAGAGTGTAGCCAGCCGTCGCGATCAATTGTTTCGGCGGTGCGCTCAGGCATGTTGTAGTACCCCTGCATGACCAGAAAGCCACGGCAGCAGAGTTCGCCAGGCTGATCGACAGGCACAATTTCCCCGCTGGTCGGATCGATAACCTTGACCTCGACGTGATCTATTGGGATACCTACGGTGGCGGATTTGAGTTCAAACGAGTCATCAGGGAGGGTGAATGAAATGGCGCCAGCCGTTTCGGTCATGCCAAAAGTGATAGCCACGTCGGCACCCATCCGTTCCTTGACCTGTTCCATCAAATAGACCGGCACGACGGTAGCGCCACTGGCTACCCCGCGTAGAGCGGACAGGTCGTACTTCTCGAAATCGGGATGGTGCAACATAGCCAGCAGCATCGTAGGCACGCCTCCGAAGGTTGTGCAGCGTTCCGCACTCAGAATTTGCAGGGCCTTGAGTGGGTCGAAGGCAACCATAGGATGCAGCGTCGAGCCGATATAGAGTGAGCCAAGCACTGCGAGCACGCAGCCGCCCACGTGAAAGAACGGCATAGCTGTGCAGGCGCGATCGTCAGACCTAGCTCCCCAGCGCGTCATAAAAGCTGCGGCATCGTTGATGATGCTGAAGTGACTCAACATCGCGCCTTTGGGAAAACCAGTTGTGCCGCTGGTGTACTGGATCATCGCCGTGTCATGCGGCTTGACTGATGCCTGCCGCTCGTGCAGTTCCTCCGTGCTGATAGCGTTGCCGCCCGCCACCATTTCAGAGAAGAGCGCGGGACGCCAGCCGGCCTGGTCGAGTAGCCCGGCGGGTGCAGCTCCCAGCAGGCAGGCATAGCGCAATCGTGGCAACGAGGTGCTAGCAAGCTCGCCAATTTGTTCTCCTGGCTCGATCATCGAGCGAATGCTCGCCAGGCAATCGTGGTCGCGCACGCGAGCCATGAAGAAAAGTGCCTGGATGTCACCCTGCTTGAGGATGTATTCAACCTCGCGGGCTTGCAGGGCGGGATTGACCGTGACCAGCACCAGGCCAGCTTTGGCCGCTGCCATCTGCAAAAGCAACCACTCCGGCAGGTTGGCTGCCCAGACGGCAATGTGGTCTCCCTTATGCAGACCAAGTGCCATCAAGCCCTGAGCCACCGTGTCGGCGCGCGAGCGATACCCGGCATAGCTCCAGTGAATGTCGAGCAGGCCACCAAACTCTGGATAACCGCTATAGACCACTGCTGGCTTATCAGGCATCTCTCGTGCCCGCTGATCCAATAAATCTCCTACGGTTGTTTCCAACAGGGGAAAACTCTCTTCGGCCAGCCAGTGTGACAGACCATCGTTGGTCATACCCATATGCGCCCTCCTTCAAGCAAGAGCATAGAGCACTTTTCAGACCATGTTAAGATAGTATGGTCAAGGAATCCGATGAAGCTGCGAATCTCTCTGCGTTCAGCTTACACTCTCAAGAGCCGAGAGCGCAAGGGATCCATCGACTTATTTTATCTCCACTGTAGCCAGGTCAGAGCATGATACAACTGGATTTCCCAGATGCTCCAGGTATGGTATCCCGTTTCCAGATCAAAAGTGTAGTTCAGGTGAAGAGCTTTTAGCTCATCAATAAATTGTTGGGTGTCGGTATAATAGGGCTGATCTTTTGTCGCCGCCCCTAGAAAGAAGCGCAGCTTCCAGGCGCTCTTGTCCTCCGGCAGGACGAGAGCAGGGCTATTGGCTCGAATATACGCCTCATTCTGGCCCCAGATGCTCCCTTCAGCCGTAAAGTATCCTGCCAGCGAGATAACGGAGCCAAAGATATCGGGATGATGAACGGCAATATTCATCGCGCCGAATCCACCCATGGAAAAACCCCCAATCGCGCGGTCTCCTGCCTGGGGAATCGTGCGGTATTTCTGATCAACGTAATGCACCAGATCGAATGCCACAAAGTTCTCCATAAGCTGCTTCTGGTCGAAGCTATTTCCCCATTCGCTGGTTTCTCCACTCCGCCCATTCCCATCAGGGAAAACCATGATGAGTTCAGATATTTTTCCCTGCCCAATGAGAGTATCGGCAGATTGTGTTGCTTTTCCACCCGTGATCCAGTCGTACTCGCTGCCTGGTGAACCATGCAGTAGATAGAGAGTGGGATAGCGACGGTTACGCGCCGCCGAATCATAATAGGAAGGCGGCAAATAGACCAGAAACGAGCGGCGTTGTCCGTGCAGCGCCGGGCTGATCATGCTGTCGGCGATCAATGTGCCGTGCGCGGCGACTTTCGGGGGATCGTGTAATCCGACATCGGGTGTGTAAAACACCAGACTGACAATGCCACTGCTCAAGAGAAGGAGCGCCAGCAGTGTGAAGAGCCGGGTCCAGGCAAAGAGAAGAAGCCATATTTTGCGTTGTTGCGCCTTTTCTTCGGCGGCTGGCTGTTTCTCCGCCTGATTGGAACTGAAACGTGCAGACCAGATCAATTGCACCGCTTGCCAGATGGGATCAAACAACACTTTCCCTAATCCACTCCCGACGAGGGTGCCGATATAGGCACAAAGCAGGCCGCTGGCAAGGAGAACGGAAATCGTATGTACCAGAGCACCTGTATTGAGCGCCTCAAGATGTCCGCCGGGGTCGTAATGGGGCAAAAGTTCCTGGCGAAGAAAGGGCAGAACGTAACTGAGGCTGTAGATGATTCCGGAGCCGATTGTAACACCTGAGCGTTGCTGGCTCACTATCGCGCTGACCAGGGCGGCACAGGTAATCAAAAAGAGCGCGCAGATCAACTCGGTGGTGACGGGATCAAGACCTATGGCAATGATGGGCGTAGAGAGAGCTGCCAGGATAGGTGGAGAAAAAAAGAACCAGGCTACAGGCAAGGCGATGCACAAGCCGATCAGGATGCGCCAGAGCGGGGCAGAGCGTTGCAGGCGTGCTGGCCCTATCGGCTCAGGTGTTTTTTGCGTTTTCACAGAAAGTGTTTTTCCTTGTTGCGTTCACTATTTTTCCTCTTTTTGTCTAGTAAGCGAGAAAGCTGTGCTGACTAGAGTATAGTTGGCAAAGCCGCTTCATACCAGGGCAACTCCTAAACATCTGTCCATCAACTTTTTCTGGGGGCATTACTTGTTTACTACTTGGAGAGTTGGGTGTTTTAGATATGCAAAGTTATACGTTCAAATATTGGAAGATCGAAAGAGGAAGTAGGATCTAATACAAGGCAGAACAGGCTTCAATCTGCTCTCAGGTGCTCGGGTGGCAGATTTTATAGGAGAGACGGCACTAGATTGGTAAAACGGTGAGCGTTTCAGTAAAAGAAGGCCCGATCGATGACAAAGAAAAGCCAGGAGAAAAAACCCAATCAGTTACTACGACAGGCACGTGAACAGCGGGGATGGTCGCAGGAAAGATTGGCCCAGGAGCTTGAGGTCAGCCCACAGACCGTGAGTCGCTGGGAATGTGGCACTGCTTTTCCTTATCCCCACTATCGCGAACAACTCTGCCTGCTCTTTGAGAAGAGTGTCGAGGAGCTGGGTCTGATTCAGGAAAGGGCTGACGATGGACCAGAGGATCTCGCCAGCCAGCCATCATCTGAGGCGATCACAGCGCCATCTGCTCTTCGGAGTTCGCTGCCATATAATGGGACGCGCGAGGAATTGAACACCGACCCTAAGATCGTGGGTCACTGGGAGCGGAGGGTCACATATCCCTCTCCGTCTTTTCACCACAAGGTCGCCGAGCTTGCCGGAGAAAGTTTGCACGAACTGGATCTGCTCGATACTCGTGGCAGAGAGGCAGAGGATGGTAATCTCCTCATCTCAAGGTCTGTTGCAGGCTCGTTTGAGGGTACCGCGAACCGTTTAGACGGGTATATCGGTGATGTTGAGCCGCAGACAGGCCGACTTCTCGCTGTAAATGGATCTCCCGGCCAGCACGCACAGAACCGAAGGCGTATGCTTGGGCGCTTGCGCCGCGCCTATAGCGATTTGCTGGAGCACTCGCTACAGGAAATCGTCTGGATCGAGCTGGGTTTTGTCGGGGTGCCCGATGCCGTACAGAATGCCACGAACCGGCTGGTGCGCCTGTCCCAGCAGGATGATCAGCTCCTTCCTCCAGGTACTTCGATTCTCGATATCTACGATATGTCAGAGGGTGAGTTGCTCATTCTGGGAGAGCCGGGGGCGGGTAAGTCCACTATGCTGCTGCATCTTGCCCAGATATTGGTGCAGCGAGCAGAGCAGGAAGAAACACATCCTTTGCCGGTGATTTTGCGTCTCTCCTCGTGGGCAGAGCAACAGCCAGCGCTGGAAGACTGGATGAGCGATCAATTGGCCTCGACTTATGATGTCTCGCCGAAACTCAGTACGCAGTGGGTTTGCAACGGGCATATTCTCCCGCTGCTGGATGGTCTGGACGAGATGGATGCCGCATCCCGCTCTGCTTGCATTAAAGCACTGAATGACTACCATCGTGAACACCTGCTTGTACCGCTCGTCGTTTGCTCTCGCCGGGTGGAATATGAGGATGCGGCCAGGCAACAAAAACTGGCGCTCCAGCGTGCCGTACTTATCCAACCTCTGACCCTTGAACAGGTTTTCGCTTCTCTTGATCGAATCGGTCAACCGCTGGATATCTTGCGGCAGACCCTTGAGATGAATCAGGCGTTGCAAGAACTGACCACCACGCCTCTCATGCTGAGTATTCTAATCCTGACCTACTCAAAAACTCCGCTGCCTGCGCTCTCCCACGAAATAGCTACCTTGCAAAAGCAGGTATGGACAGACTATGTGGCGCGTATGATCGAGCAGAAAGGAGATGCCAGGCGCTATCCATTCCAGCAAACTTGCTCATGGCTGAGCTGGCTGGCACGCAATCTACAGAAGCACTACCAGACTGTGTTCTACCTGGAGCGTGTGGAGCTTGATTGGCTGCCGGATGACCTGCGTCAGCGTGCTTTCTGGCTGACGATGCGCTTGCCTCTCATCCTTCTCGGAATGTTGTCTAGCTGGCTCATTGGCCTGTTTTTACAAACGGTTTTTGATTTTACGACCGGCATCCAGGCCGCGGTTCTTGGGGGCCTGCTGGCGGCCAGCTTGAGCCATGCGACCGGCGCTGGCACAGAGGTTGGTACTACTCATAAGAGGCAGAAGATTTCCATTCTGGGAAAAGGGCTGATCAGCGTTGGAATGGGACTTATTCTGGGGCTGAGTTTCGGATTCGAGTTGGGGCCAGGATACGGCTCTGATGATTGGTTGCGGGACGGCTTGATCTACGGAGGCACTATCGGGCTTATTTGCTGGTTGCTCCTGGTTTTGCTTCCCCTTTTATCCTCTCCGCGCGAGGAGAAGGCATCAGTACATCTGCGTTACCTGTTCTCTACACTTCATCTACGGCGTGCGCTCCTTGGAGCAGCCGGCATTGGGCTCGGTTACGGGCTGAGTACCGGACTGAGCTATGGACTGAAATATGGGCCGAGTGCCGGACTCAACATTATGCTGAGCTATGGATGCACTATTTTTCTCATCAGTTTGATTGTCGAAAAGAACAGAAGAGATATTCGTCTGACCGAGCGGTTACGCTGGACCTGGAGCAGTTTCTTTCGCAGTTTGTGCTCTTCCAAACACTGTATTACCAGTGGAGTCCTGGCTATCGGTTTACTGCTAGTTGTCGGTCTGAGCTACGGGCTCACCACCGGGCTAGGTTTCCAGTTGAGCACTTCCCTGGGCTTTCGGTTGAGCTATGGATGGGGCGATGGATTAAGCACCGGATTAGACCCTGGATCAAGTACCGGCCTGACTCATGGGCTGCTAATGGGGCTGATCGTCGGGATTGGCATTGGGGCGGGTTACTGGCTGGGGTTAGGACTCTTTCAGAGTATTACGCAGGAACAAATCGAAGACCAGGATCGCCAGAGTCTCAATCAAGGTGTGCATCGATCTGTACTGAATAGTGCTACCATCGGCCTTTTCAGTGGAATACTCATCGGAGTGCTTGGATTTCTAGGCAGCGAAGTGAGTTACTGGCTGAATGAAGGATTGAGTAAAGGATTGAATGTTGGGTTGAGTGATGGGTTAGGCTATGCGCTAGGTTCGGTATGGCTCTTTGCGGTCGGTGGCTGCTTAGTCGGCTGGGCTGTCAGCGGTGGATGGGCAGTGCTGCGCCACTTTGTCTTGCGCTGGTTACTCCATAAGAGACGTGTCTTTCCCTGGGATGTGCAGGGATTCCTCAATGATGCTGCCTCTCGTATTCTCTTACAGCGTGTTGGCGGGGGGTACAGTTTCATCCATCGCTTGCTGCTGGAGTATTTCGCAAATCTTGATGATGATTCCGTTGGCAAATTCGGGAAAGACGCCGGGTAGGCGCAATGGGATCGATTAGGATCCACCACAATTCCTCAGGCCAGAATGCTCGCCAGCGCATCCTGGCCTTCTTCGATTGTCGCCTCCGCGCCAGAGAGGACAAGCGATAAAGTCCTGCCTCCTATCAGAATTGCGCCTGGCCCAGCGCTGAGCAAAGCACTTCGATATTCCGACCGCTTGCTTTAATTTTACTCTATCAAATAGATTGACACCATCGTAGTAATATGATATACTCTTGAGGGACGAGCAGAAAAGGGAGAAATACTATGGACCGAACACGCGAAGAACTCGAAGATGAGGTATTGAAGCAGTGGCAGGCGCTGGGGCGCGCGTTTAAGGCAACAACGGATCCGTGCTGGATGGAACTCGATCTCACGCTCGCTCAGTTGCGTACACTGCTCGTACTTGCCGAGGAAGGGCCTCTGGTCATCGGGCAAATCGCCCATCGGCTGGGAGTAGGCTTATCAACGGGCGGGCATCTCGTTGATCGTCTGGTGCAAGCGGGCCTGGCAATGCGCGCAGAGGACAGCGGGGATCGCCGTCGCACGATGGCCCGGTTGACCTCCAAAGGCGAAGATCTCTATATGCGGCTACTCAATCGTACACAACATTTGCAGTCCTTACTTCAAAGGATGCGTGAGGATGAACTGATTGTTTTGTTGCAAAGCTTGCAAGCAATGCAAAGAGTGATAGAAGAAGATAATAGAGAGAAATATGCAATGCGAGCGAAATTTGAACAAAAAACACTATCAAACAGCTAAAGATGTGAGATAGAGGAGGTATGTCATCTGATGGAACAAGTACAAGCGAGATCTGCGACGACTATCACCGCTCAGGAGCCGCAAGCCCTGAGCGCAATCGTTAGCAGACAGCGACTCATTTTGATTATGATCGGCACGATCCTGGGCATGCTGCTGGCAGCGCTGGATCAGACGGTTGTCGGTACGGCCCTGCCTCGTATCGTTGCTAACCTGGGCGGGCTAAACGAGTATGCCTGGGTCGTCACAGCCTACTTGCTGGCCTCGACGGTCTCAATTCCGCTCTACGGCAAGCTCTCTGACATCTATGGCCGGCGCCTTTTTTTCATGGCTGGTATGCTCATCTTCCTGGCCGGTTCAGCCCTTTCAGGCACCAGCCAGAACATTACCCAGTTGATCATCTATCGTGGCCTACAAGGGTTAGGCGCGGGCGCGATGATGCCGATTGCACAGGCCATCATTGGCGATGTCTTCCCGCCTTCCGAGCGGGGTAAATGGCAGGGTCTGATCATGGCCGTTTTCGGTCTGGCAACCATCATTGGACCCCTCCTGGGCGGCTGGATTACCGATAACTGGGGCTGGCGCTGGACTTTCTATGTGAATATGCCTGTCGGCGCGGTGGCTATCCTGACTACCGGGTTGGTGATGCCCAATGTTGTGCGCCGCGTACACCATACCATTGACTATCTGGGGTCGATTACCCTGGTTGCCTGGTCAACGCCTCTGCTCCTGGCATTTTCGTGGGCAGGTACGCAGTACGCCTGGGGATCGTGGCAGATCATTACCCTGTTTGTTGCCTCAGCGGCGATGCTGATCCTTTTTCTCTGGGTTGAAAGCCGTGCTGCCGAGCCGATTCTCAGCCCCCGGCTCTTCAAAAGCAGCATCTTCTCGGTCTCAACTCTGGCGATGTTCCTGGTCAGCGCGGCCATGTTCGGAGCTATCCTCTATCTGCCGCTTTTTGTCCAGGCTGTTATGGGCCAGAGCGCTACGAATTCCGGCGTAGTGCTTACTCCGATGATGGTTGGCTTCATGATCAGCAGCGTTGTTGGGGGGCAACTTCTCTCACGCACCGGGCGCTACAAGATCCTGGCAATCGCTGGTTTCGCTGTTGCCGCCGTTGGAATGTTCCTGTTTTCGCGCATGGATGCCAGCACCGGTAATGCTGTAGTTGTACTCAATATGATTATCGCTGGTCTGGGTATGGGCGTGATGATGAGCCTCTTCACTATCGTTGTACAGAACGCCTTCCCGTTCCGGCAGTTAGGCGAGGTGACAGCCAGCCTCTCTTTCTTCCGCTCCATTGGCGCAACGATTGGCGTGGCCGTTATGGGCACGATCATGACCAACGATTTCCAGAATAGCTTCCAGAGCAACCTGCCGCAGGCGCTCACGCGTTTGATACCGGCAAGCCGGCTGGCCCAGCTCAATAACCCTCAGCTCTTGCTTCAGCCGACTGCCCTGACGCAGATACAACATCTGTTTGCGGCTTTCGGTCCGCGCGGTATGGTGCTGTTTCAGCAACTCTTTACTGCTATCCGCGTGAGCTTGGCGGACGCTCTCGACAGCGTTTTCTTTCTGGGTTTTCTGGTGATGGTGCTTGGTCTGATATCGGTCTTCTTCCTGCGTGAAATTCCTCTGCGCAAAAGCCACGAGGCAGAGGTGCAGGAGATCCAGGCAGCCGCGCCGAGCGTGGATCGTCGCCGGGCCTTGCTTGGCCTGACCCTGGCCTTGATGGCACGCGAGGCACAGCAACCCGATGCCGATGAGCTGGTCCTGGCTACGCTCTCTCAAGCCGCCGACGGGCGTTACCCGCATGAGTGGAACGCTGAGCAACGCGGCAGAGCGGTCGCACAGGA
Organism: Ktedonobacteraceae bacterium; assembly: GCA_035294465.1. Classification (GTDB taxonomy): domain Bacteria; phylum Chloroflexota; class Ktedonobacteria; order Ktedonobacterales; family Ktedonobacteraceae; genus Paraktedonobacter. The sequence goes on from DATGKW010000248.1 coordinate 33,141, forward strand.
TATTATCGAGCCGCTGGCAATTTCGCTCCTGGTATCCGCGGTCAGCAAAGAAGGAGCGCGGAGCGACAGTGGTCAAGCTGTGGAAACAACCGCAGCGCCTGAGATGAGCGATATGCCCCTGGGCGGCTTCCTGGGATAACTTGCCCTGCTAAATACACATTTCTGGGTGTGTGTCTGATCTTTGACGCTTTCGCCTTTTCTTGCTGGCTACATGCGCCTGCCGGATGGAGACCAGGCACACCTCGGAAAAAAATTTAAAAATAGGGAGGTTTCATAGATGCAACCAATACGATCCACTGTAGGTAAGTATGTGTGCGGAATGGCAGCCTGCCTGATCATCTTCCTGGCCGGAGGATGGTTGATCCTGGCACCGTTCGCGCTTGGCTACCAGCCCTACGGTGCGGACTGGGTAAGCCAGACCACCAACGATTTCGCGACAGGCATTCCCGTTGCGGCTGTGGCTCTGATCGGCTTTTTCCTCTTTCTTGGTTCGGCGCTTAACAGTTTGCGCGCTTCTGGACTTATTGTAGCCGGGCCACAAGCACGGTTTTCGGGGGGCATTTCTTCGCAGGCTCCGGTGACACCAGTGCCGGATCTGGAGATGCAACAGAGCGATCTTGATCGAACACTCTCCACCCTGGCGGCGGCGCTGGCGGCCGATCTAGCAGCCCGCCGCCAGGCGAGTAGTAACCAGCAGACCGGCCAGTCGATTGATCACATGATGCAGAGGAGAGACGTGTAATGAGCACAAACGATGCAGTGAGGCGGATCATTCCGGCTGGAAGCTATGTCCTGTTCCTGCTCTTCCTGGCGGGCATTTGGGTCGCCATCTCGCCCTTTGTGATGACTACGCAGCCGGCCGGGCAAAGCTGGCTTGCCTCAACGGTTAATAACGTGGTGATCGGGGTTATCTTGATAGTGGTGGCATTGCTCGGCATCGTGGGCTACATGCTGTTCGCGTTGCGCGATCTGCTGCGCGAGGCTCAGGCAAGACAGGAGGTGGCCGAGCAGGTATCACAGGCTCCGGCAGATCGCTAGCCGGTTGCTCTGTCTGTGGCCTGGTCAGGCGTGAACCAGGCAGAGCAACCAGTTCTGGGAGCAAGGCGCGCTCTTTTCGCGGATTCCATCTGTACTGAGGAAGCCGGGAAGAGCGTGCCAATTTTTTGCATCAAACTGCTTGTTCATTCGTATGTATAGCAAAAGAGAGGAGTAGGTCTGAGCCTGACCGACCATCTCCTGGCAACCAGAGTACCCAGGAACATTTCTTGAAAGTGAAGTGAAGGAGAACTACCATGCAAAGATATCGTTATGTATACCGGGGCGGTCCCTGGCTGAGAAGACCTCCCCTGCTGCCATTCGGTCGCATTGGGCGCGGCGGCCTGCTGAACGATCTGCTCGTTGGCGGATTGGGCTACTTGATTGGTCGCCAGCAAGGGCAAGCTCAATATCGTCCGCCATACCAGCCGCAGCAGCCCCAGGGCGGCGCGCAAGGTGAGCAGCTTACCCGTCTCAAGCTGCTTGGGGAACTGCGAGAATCCGGTGTTCTGACCGAAGAGGAATTTCAGGCACAGAAGCAGAAGATCCTGCACTCGTCCTGAGAAAGCCGCTGATTCTGGGAGCTTTCTTTGCCGGGGTAGGGAGATATTCGTTAACCTTCTCCCCTCAATCTCGTTATAACTGTGGAAGAGGCAAACCTTGCCATAAAAAAGAGATCGAGGGGAGATTCCCGGCATGTTTCATCCTCGTTGGAGCACCAGACTTTCCCGAACCTACGGGCGGCATCTCAGGCTGTTCAGCGGAGCGGTGCTCTCTTGCTGCTTGCTCATCTTGTTCAGTGGCTGTGTCTCCTTGTTCACTGGCGCTGATGAAATCTCGCTTCAGGGCACACCTCGGGTACCTCGTGCCACAGCCACGCCCACGCCAACACCGTTGCCTCTGAACACGGACAGCGAGATTGCCCAGGCGCTTGTGCAGAGGATGAGCCTTGACCAGAAGCTAGGGCAGATGGTTATCTCCGAGTTTTACGGCCCAGCGCTAAGCAGCGACCTCCAGCAGATGATTCACGGCAGCCAGATCGGCGGCGTGCTGATCGAGAATGCGAACGGTAACGCCCAGACACGCACGCAGCTCGTCACTCTGATCAAAGCCATGCAGAGCCAGGCCGCAATTCCGCTCTTTGTCAGCACCGACTTCGAGGGTGGCCCCGTTAACGAACTGCGCAGGATCACAGGCGAACGCCCTTCGGAAACTGAAATTGGGGCAACCGGTAATCCCCAGGTTGCTTATAACGCGGGCAGGAGCGCTGCGAGCGATCTAACCGCGCTCGGCCTGAACGTCAACTTCATGCCCATTGTTGACGTACTGACCAATCCCAACAATCCCGGCCTTGTTGATCGCACCTTCGGCAGCGATCCCACGCTGGTCACAAACATGGGCCGTGCCTATCTTCAGGGCCTGACTGCCGGCGGAGTGATCGGCAGCCTCAAGCACTTTCCCGGCCTGGGCAGCGCCACCGTCGACCCTCACAAATCGCTGCCTTACATGAATCGCAGCCTGGCCACTATGAACGCCGTGGACCTCGTACCCTACCGCACACTCATCGATGAGGGCATTGTACCGATGGTCATGGTCACGCACATCTTGAACCCGCAGCTTGATCCCAAACTGCCGACCTCGCTCTCGCCCAACGTCATTACCGGCCTGCTGCGCAACCAGCTGCATTTCACCGGCGTAATTATCTGCGATACCCTCTGGATGGGCGGTATCAGCAATACTTACAGCCTCTCACAGGCGGCCGTCCTCACCGTTAACGCCGGTACCAATCTTATTCTCGGCCCGCGCGGCCTCCATGATACTGTAACCATGCTCGCCGGCCTCAAGCAGGCTGTCCTCAACGGTACTATTTCTATGGACAAGATCGATACCTCTGTAGAATTGATCCTGCAAATGAAACTGCACTATAAGATACTGAGCCACGCACAGGCTTTGCAGATGATTAATGCTGCAATGCCGACGCCTACGGCGAGCGGTGAATCTATGAGGAGCCCGGATGTAGCCTTATACGCGGATGTGCGAAAGATCTCACTGTAAAGTCACTGCCTTCCTGCCGGTTGATTTCTTTGTGCATTACGCTTACAATAAAGAGTAATCAGACCAGGTAATCAAGACGATTGCCCGCAGATAGGTGGGCAGTTGCCTGCATGGAAATTTTCGTACTCCTCGAAAGGAGCCTTTTATCGTGAATAGGCGAGCAGTGGGTAAGGTAATTGGAGGAATTATCCTGACCATTCTCTGGATTCTTTGCTTCCTCTATATCAGCCCGACTCTGGTTATTGATTTTGGCGGCGGGTTCACCCTCAACTTTAAGCTAGTCGCGGTCCTTCTGGGCCTGTTGATTATTTTCTTCTATCACCAATTCTACCGTTCCCACGTAGAAGTGACCAAGCTGAGTTGGACCTGCGTCGCAACGGTGACGTGGCTCTCGCTGATCCTTTTCTATCCCTTCAAGACTGATGTGAATGGCGGCGCAGTCGGCTTCTTTACGCTGATCAGTGGCCTGGGGATCAGCGTGCTTTGGGTGCGCTTCTTCGCCGACGAAATCTCGTTTAGCTGATTTGCGCCTGCGGCGCTTACTAGAGTTGCAGGACTGTGTGAATATTGCATTGTTCACACAATCCTGCAATTCTTTTTACTGAATACGCGCTTAATGCCGGAAGTGACGCTGGCCGGTGAAGACCATAGCGATAGCGTAACGGTTGGCCATGCGGATCGACTCATCATCGCGAATAGAGCCGCCGGGCTGAATGATGGCGGTGACACCGGCTTTGGCTGCGGTTTCGACTCCATCTGGGAAAGGAAAGTATGCGTCGGAGGCCAGCACGGAGCCGTGGGCGCGTTCGCCAGCTTTCTCGACGGCAAGCTGGACGCTGGAGACGCGGTTCATCTGGCCAGCGCCGACGCCCAGTACAGCCAGTTTGTGCGCCAGGACGATAGCGTTGGACTTCACGTGGCGCACGACTTTCCAGGCGAATAGCAGGTCGGTCACTTCGTCCAGAGTAGGCTCGCGGTCGGTGACAACGCGGTAAGCCAGGTCTTGCTCCCGGATGCTATCCGCCGTTTGTACTAACAGTCCTCCGCTAATGCTGCGTACATCGATCTGCTCTGTCTGGGCCGCGCTGGCAGTTTCGCCTTTGGACATGATATGTGTGGCCAGGATACGCAGATTCTTCTTTCTGCGCAGGATCTCCAGAGCACCCGGCGTATACTCTGGCGCAATGATGGCCTCGTAGAACAACTGGGTGATCTCACGCGCCGTGGCTTCGTCAAGCGTGCGGTTGCAGCCGATGATGCCGCCATAGGCCGAAACGGGATCGCCAGCGTGGGCCTTTTTGTATGCTTCGACCAGGGCATCGTCGCAGGCGAGGCCGCAGGGGTTGGTGTGTTTGATAATCACAACCGCCGGTGCGGTGAAGCTATTGACTGCGTTGAGAGCAGCGTCGAGGTCGAGCAGGTTATTGAAGGAGAGTTCTTTGCCGTGCAGAACTTCAGCCCCGGCTACGGTTGGCAGCGCGGGCGAGGCAGTTCCTGTTTTAAAGCGGTAGATGGCCGCTTGCTGGTGAGGATTCTCGCCGTAACGCAGCTTCTGAACACGTTCTAGCGATACGGTCAGTTCCTGCGGGAAGCGCTCCGGCTGCTCGGCCTGCTGAGCCAGATACTGCGCGATTGCGGCGTCGTAGCCGGCGATATACTGAAATGCGATGGTCGCCAGGCGCTGGCGCGTTGCCAGGCTGACCCCGCCGGTCTCGTTCCACTCTTGCATCACAGGCGCGTAATCTTCAGGACGGACCAGGACAATCACATCTTTGAAGTTTTTGGCGGCAGCACGAATTAAGGAAACTCCACCGATATCGATCTGCTCTAGGGCCTCGTTCAGAGTCGTTTCGGGCCTGGCAATCGTTTCAACAAAGGGATACAGGTTGTTTACCACAATGTCTATCGGTACCAGACCATGTTCCTGGAGCTGGTCGAGGTGGCTGGCATCGTCCCTGCGTGCCAGAATGCCCCCAAAAATAGCCGGGTGCAGAGTCTTGACACGCCCATTCAGGATCTCCGGGAAGCCGGTCAGGGTACTGACCGCTTCAGCCTCAATCCCGCCTTCCAGCAACCTTGTTCTTGTCCCCCCGGTTGCGAAAATCTTAACGTTGTGGGCCTGGAGTTCGCGCGCCAGGTTAACAATTCCTTCATAGTTTGCCGTACTAAAAAGTGCTTGCATGGATAGTCCTTTCGCTCGTACACTCAAGAGAAACTGCTCAGATAGATGAGCAGTTCTCTCTTTGTAGTATACCCTCTCTGGGTGTTCCACTGCACGGAAAAGTCTTGCTCCAATGTCTTTGGGGTTAAAGAATCTTAACCTGATTGTGGTACTTTCCTGCTAAAAGTAATCGTTCTGTTCAAATCTGTAAATTTATACGTGGTAATATCCAGATCGAGGGGTAAAATCTCAGAGGATACCAGAACCTCTCAGATCGGTTCAACTTATTTCATAGCTGATGAGGCCAGAGGTAACACGCTTTCTTAATCTCGGCTATTAAAAGAAAGCCGGTCATCCTTTTGTCCTGAAGACAGTTTTTTGTCAGTACATAGTAAAATGGAGGAAATTCGTTATGCGTAGGCGACAGATCACCCTTGGACGTGGGCGGAACATCGTCTTTGACGCTCCGCGCAAAAGAGGGAAGCTCTCACGGAAGGCCATGATGGCCATCGGGGGATCGGTGGGTGCAGTCGTGCTCATTGTTGCGGGGCTGCTGGTCTTCCAGAGCAGAGGTATCTTCGCAGCAGGAACTCCCGCGCAGCCCAACATGGACTGTACCTTAATTGTCCCGGCGAATCCGCTTTCGGCCCAGGGATTGGCCACCCCTTATCAGTTGACCGCGACCGATCCCAACAATGGCCCCTGTAACGAGGCCAATACCGCTCAGACAGCTTTTGTACAGGGCGTGATTTACAACCCTGCTACCGGCGCGTTCAGCGTCTACAATCCTCTGGTTATCGATAAAGGGACGCAGCCGGCGATTACTCCAACGGTGCCCCAGTTGCCTCGCGGAGCAGTCGTAGGACTGTGGTTCGGCTTTAACGCGAATAACCTGACGCTGCAACTGACGCAGGGAGGTCGGCAAAACCAGGCGAATTTCCGTTTCGGAAGCGCAGATTGTGTGAATGGACTCGGTCAGTCTCTCTTTACTCAGTTTGCTTATTGTAATGCCCCGGCTTTCTTTGCAGCCGTTAACCAGGGAATCAGGAGGGGCCTGGTGCATATTCCTGCCCTTGGAACTGCGAAAGATGGTATGCCTTGCCCGACTGTACGCGATTTCAGCGTGGTAGACCAGGACCAGAGCGACAATGTACAGACCCAGTATCTTGCTACGGCTAATGGTCAGATTGCACAGTTCTCTGCTGCCAATCAACAGGCTTTGCCAAACGCGACTGTTTTGTCCAATCCAAGTGATAACGGCTTACTCACGAATTTTATTGACCCGGCTCTAGGGTGCCAGGAATGGATGGCGCCGAATCTGGCCGACAATGGCGCTATGGTCGCGACCCTGGCTCTGGACGAACTGCAAGCAGCCGCCGATCAGCAGGCACCGGTCGCTATGGTACCGCTCAACGATCCCATGACAACGGTGAATGGCGCGTCAAGTCTGCAAAAGACTAACCTCTATCGTATAGGAGTTGATCAGACGATTGCGTTCAGTAATAAGCAGGCAGACGGGGCTACTTATTGTATGAATATGCTACAAACCGGTGCGCCGCGTCTGGTAAAGGATCAGCCCTTGACGGCCAACGCGCCATCTCCTGATACGGGAGCAGCCAACAATCTTTTCACTTTCCTGGCGCAGCGTTTCCAGGCGTCCTGGACTAACCTCAATTGCCAGGCTCTGACCGGAATAGCCAATCCAGTGACCACGCAAGTTGATGGTAACGGCGTAGTTATCGCCGCCTCGTTCAATCTGAATCCGGGTACGGGTACTGGCACTGGTGGCACGGGCACGGGTACGCCTACAGCTACACCGACAGCTACCACACCTGGAAGCACGCCTACGGTTGGCACTACACCCGCACCGACTCCTACGGCCACCCCGGCTCCGACGGGTAATGGGACGGCGCCAAGCTGCAGCGTGAACGGTCAGGTGGTGCAGGGATGCAGTGGCACTGTCACTATCAATGGTCAGACTTGCACCGTGACTTTTAATCAAACGGCAGATCAAGTGCAGATCAATTGCCCCACCAATCAGTAGAGAGGGAAAGAGGGTAGCAACGCAAGGTAAGGGAGCTTCTCACCTGGAAGCTCCCTTGCTGGTCAGCCGATGATGTGAAATCTGCGGGGTCTCTTTGCCCAGGGCGACGCCCCTTGCATGCGTCGCGAAGGACCGCGAAGCGCGAAGGATCGCGACATGCAGGGGACGCCGCCTCGGGCAAGGGATTTCATGTCAGGACAAAAAGAGCGCGTGATCATGAAGCTTCTTGCGATCACGCGCTCTCTTGATTTAGGTGCCAGAAGTTACTCGCCGGCTGCGGAGGTTGCCATTTCTTTAAGAGCAGTCAACGAGGGCCGGTCTTTGAATTCGGTGTGAACGCTGACATTTTTATGCTGGCGGTCGGCATAGCCAAACTTGACATAACCATCGATCAAGGCAAACAGTGTATGGTCTCGTCCCACGCCAACATTCTGGCCCGCCTTAATCTTTGTACCGCGCTGGCGAACAATGATACTGCCAGCCGTGACAAGCTGGCCATCATACCGTTTGACGCCAAGCATCTTGGGGTTGCTGTCCCGGCCGTTGCGGGAGCTGCCCATCCCTTTCTTATGTGCCATAATTATTCTTCCTCCGGCTTTGTCTCGGTCTCTTCAGCTTTTGTTTCGCTCTCTTCGCCTTTGGCCGTGCGGCGGCGGCGCGTCCTCTTCGGCGTTTCGGGCGCGGGGGCCTCTTCTACGCTTTCGGTAGCAGGAGCTTCTTCAGCCGCTGTCTCGACCTCTGATGTTACCTCGCCCTCCGGCGTTTCCTCAATCTCGGCTTCGGGAACTTCCTTCGTCTTGAATTCAGGAGCTTTGCCCGTAATCAGGCTTTTGCCGTCGGCTACGATATCGTCAATGGTCAGGAAGGTCAGTTCCTGGCGATGGCCGCTTTTATGGCGATAGCGCTTCTTCGATTTGTACTTGAAAACAATCACTTTTTTGCCGCGACCATGCTTTGTCGCGGTTGCCAGGACGAAGGCATCGTTTACCAGGGGATTGCCCACCATAGTATTTTCCTCGTCCGAGATCAGCAGCACATCTTCAAGGCGAATCTGATCTCCGGCCTCAACCGCCAGGCGATTCACTTCGAGGGTTTCGCCGACGGTTACTTTGTATTGTCTTCCACCACTTTTGATAACTGCAAACATCTTCCATTCCTTTCCCGTCTCCGCAACTCGACTCCCCTCTGGATACGTGGCAGGCATGGGTGGAGCGCCTGGTACACTGTTCCGTTTTTTCCTAAAATACCTCTGAGTGATTTCAAGAGGCCAGCGCCACCTGATCGGCAAGCGCGGGGTGTCTTATCCTGATGGAGCGGAGCGTTTCCCGGCTCTGGCCGGGAAGATCGGTCATGTGAGCATCAGTTTTATTCACATGTATCGTGTGGCAAGTAGTTGCCACTTTCAGGCCTCGCTAATAATAGCACAAGTGGGCGGCCGGGGCAAGGATCGATTTGGAGAAGAACGGTGGTTCGCGCGAATTCGTTCCCGCCGAATTCTTTCTACAAATTCTCGATCTCCACCGGCTCTACCTTCTCGGCCAGGGCGAAGTTGAAGACCCTGGAATAGAAGTAGAGTTCGTTTTCGAGGGAGCGTTTGATGTTTTCGGCGCGACGGAAGCCGTGCTGCTCGCCCTCGAAAGCTACGTAGGCCACGGGCACCTTCTTTTTGCGCAGCGCCTCGACCATCAATTCTGCCTGATTGGGCGGAACGACCTTGTCTTCCAGGCCCTGGAAGAAAATGACCGGGCAAGAAAGTTGGTCGATAAAATTGATAGCAGAGCGCTGGATGTAAAGGTCGCGCCGCTCAGGATAGGGGCCAATCAGGCTGTGCAGGTAGCGCGATTCGTACTTATGTGTCTCCTTGACAAAGCTATCGAGGTCGCTGACACCAAAATGGCTGGCCCCGGCATTGAAAACATTACGGAAGGTCAGGGCGCAAAGGGTGGTATAGCCCCCCGCGCTGCCACCGCGAATGATCAGGCGTTTACCATCCGCCAGGCCGCGCTCAACCAGGTATTTCGCCCCGTTCGCGCAATCATCGACATCTACGACGCCCCACTGCCCCTTGAGGCGCTCGCGATACGCTCGCCCATAGCCGCTGCTGCCACCGTAGTTGACATCGAGAACCGCGAAGCCGCGACTGGTCCAGAACTGGGTGCCGGGATTAAAGGCAGTAGATGTTACGGAGGTTGGTCCGCCGTGGCTCTGGACGATCAAGGGCGGGAGCTCTCCCTCCGGCGCTTTGTAGTCCGCATTGTGTGGAGGATAGTAAATGGCGTAAGCTGTAAGTCCGTTTTCGGTAGGGAATTCAATTGGCTGAGGTAGCGAGAGATAGGCTGAGTCGATGGACAGCCTGCGGGAATAGCGCAGCACGTCGATCTGGCCGGTCTTGAGGTCAAGTTGCGCGAGCACAGACGGGCGTGTGGGTGAACCGCCAATAAAAACTACCCGCTCGGCAGTTGCGCGGATATAGGCCGCTGCCGTGTAAGGCGTCTCGATGGGTATGAGCTGGCCCGTGGTGGTATTCAGGCTGGCAAGATGCCCGCGCCCATGCTCGCCATACGTGCAGATGATCTGCTCAGGAGAGGTAAACGCATACGTTGAAAGGTTGAAAGTCCAATGGGGCTGGCCGAACTCGGCTGTGCGTGGACAGACTGCCTCGACCTGCCCGGCTCGCTGGCGGTAAATATTCCACCAGCCGCTGCGGTCGGAGACAAAGTAGAGCAGGCCATCGGGCGACCACTGGGGCTGAAAGATGGATTCGCTCGGTCCGCCCGCGACCAGCCTGGCGTTCGCGATCTGGCCGGAGACATGAAGATCCCCGACCCACAATTCGCAGCCATCCCAGGGCATATTTGGATGATTCCAGGTCAGCCAGCATAACTGCGATCCATCAGGACTCAGGCGCGGCGCGGCGTAGAAATCGTTGCCTGAAACCAGCACCTGTGCGCTGCCGCCGGCCAGAGGCACACCGACCAGAGTATTGACAGCCTCGCGTTCGGGCTGGGAGTGATCCTCGCCCACGCAGATCAGGCGTCCTCTGGCTTTATCGATGGTCGCGTCGGCATAGCGCATCTCTCCCTCTGGTGTCAGCGGAGTTGGAGTCGCGCCGGAGCCTGCGATGACACGATAGAGACGTTGATCGGCAAAGTGAGAGAAATAAACCTCGCCGTCGCTGACGACAAATTCGCCTCCGCCATATTCGTGGACACGCGTGCGGGCATTGAACGGGGGCGGCGTTATCTCAGTAATCTCGCCGCTGGAAGTGCGCCGCACAATCACATTGCGCCCACTCTCGGTGGGGCGGCCCTCGATCCAGTAGGTATCATCGCCATCCAGCATGATCAAACCCAGGTTGGTCACATCAGAAAGCATAAGATCTGTGGTAATGGGAGATTTCCAGGAGCCATATGGAGATATTGTAGGCTGCTGCGGATGAGTCATAGCATGATCCTTTCCCGGCGTTTTGTGTAATTATATGAGATATGTGAAGAGTATGTAAGAGTATGTGTGTGAAGGGTAAGCGTAATCGACAGAAGGAGAACCCGCTACCAGGGCGCTGCTGGTTCTTTTCTAACGGGTTATGACGCATTCGTCAGTGCTTTTTGAACCGTCTCCAGGAGAACCTCTTCGGGGCAGGGCTTGCCCAGGAAAGCGTAGGCACCCAGCTCCATTGCGCGCTGCCGGTGCTTTTCAGAGGAGCGCGAGGTCAGGAGGATAGTCTTGCAATCCGCAATGCCTGGCTGCGAATGCAGGATATTGAGCAGATCGTAGCCGTTAAGATTGGGCATCTCTATATCAAGTAGCAGCACTTCGGGGGATTGGTCCGACGAGAGATACTCAAGTGCCTCAACGCCATCGCGGGCTTCAATGACGTGATAGCCAGCACGTTCAAAGGTCTGGCGCAGCGACTGGCGCATGTAAACCGAGTCGTCGGCCACCAGCAAAGTAGCGGGCTGGCGAGTTGCAGCAGGCTGGACCGGCGATAAACCAGCAGAGGCAGCAGACAGCGCCTGATTGCGCTGCTGCGAGATGTTGTGCTGGATTAACGCAGGCAAATCTACGATGAGTAGCACATTTCCTGCGCCATCGACTGCCGTGCCGACAATACCTGGGCGCTTGAGATGTTCGGTCAGCGGTTTCATAATCAGCTCTACTTCGCCGACAATCTCGTCCACCTGCAGCGCGACGCGCTTGTGGGATCCCGCCAGCAGGATCAAGGGCGGCAGAGTAACAATGGAGCTGGTGGATGGAGAAGAAAAGCCTAGCAGTTTCGACAGCCAGTAGACCTGCGCGGGAGGATCCTGGTGTTTATAGTCAATAGAATCGATATAGGAAAGCGGGATTACCAGCCCCTGGCCTGCTGCCTGAACCAGCAAACCCTGAATGACGCCCTGAGTTCGCGGGAAGCGCAATTGATAGCTCACGCCGCCAGAAGGATTGCGCCGGGCAGCAACAGAACCATGGAGCTGCTGGACCGGCCCGCGCAGGGTTTCCAGTGCGCCGCCAGGAATGGGCATTGAGAAGCCAAGATCGATGACAATTTCGTTACTAACCGCCTGGGCCTGGAGCCAGATCCGATACGTCTCCTGGTTAGGAGAGCGCGGAAGAGAGAGCAGGCTATCGCTGAGACTTATGCGCACCAGATGTAAGAGCGGCTCGGCCAGCAGATCCAGAATATCCTGATCTATCTCGGTCGTTTCGCCAGCCGCCTCAAGCTGGATTGCCCGATTGTGTCTCTGGTTCAATGTCTGGATAATGCGCTGTACACGAGTTACCAGAATACTGAAAGGCGCGGAGCGCAGGCGCAGGGCATCGTTGCGCACAACCATTGCCTGCCTCACCTGCTGCTCAATCAGTGTATTTAGCTGTGTAAATGCTGTTTTGAGCTGAGCGGAGGCGGTAGCTACATCTGCCACAGCTTCGTTAAAGGATTGCAACAGGATTTTGTGCTCGGTAAAGCGATCCATCTCCATTTCGTCCCACGCTGCTGCTTCCGGTGTAAGTCCTGATGGCTGGGCCGGAACAGGTCGAGCCTGCGGCTGACGCCCTGTGCGCTGAAATGTTTCGCGCAGAATACGTGCAACCAGTGAGGATGCGGGGCGTTCCGCAGGTGGTTGGTCGGCAGACCCATCGGGGAACACTACACTGGAGAAAAGGCCCTCCAGACGACGCAGGCGAGTATGAGCAGCCTGGAGTTCCATCAGGGATTTTGTGACCTGCTTCTGGGCGCTCTGCAAAGGAGTATTTAGCTCGACAAGCTGCTCGGTATGAGATATCAATTCGTGTAAATTGTGGGTATCGACCTGAGCCGCAGCCATGACCGGAGAGAGCTCTTGTATCTCGTTGGGCGCGGGGAGCGTAGTATTCTCTTGCGTCTCGGTGGAGACTGGATGTTGCTCCTCGGTTTTGACCTTCAGCCGGGCCAGATCCTGCAAAAGCTCTTGCAGGGGGAGCTGGCTCTCCTTCCCATCGTTTACAACGCTTTGCAAGGTGAGTTCCAGGGCGTTGATCGCATGCACCAGAGCCATTAGGCCGGTGAGGAAAGCTATGCCGCCGTCTTTAATAAGCTGGATTTCCTCTTCAATCTGCGCGGCAATTGCTGACATTGACTCGCAGCCCATTGCTCCCGACGTCCCCTTCAATTTATGAGCCGCGCGGCCCAGTGTCACCAGACCGGGCGAATTCGTCGAGTTATCCTGTTCCACCTGGCTAAGTGCGCGCCGCATAATGCCTATATCCTCATCGGCCTCGCTGGCGAAGAGAATGAGCATATCTTCAGGGCTTTCGACGCCAATCAAGCTGTTATCGGAGGAGAGAGCGCTGGTGTTTTGTATCTCTACTGCTTGCTCACCTGAACTACTGGCAACCACCAGGTCATCCATGGCATCGAAGGCCCGGATAACAGCCAGGTCCTCAGGAGAAAGCTCTTCTGATGAATCAAAAGAAAAAGACTTTTCATCCATGAGTTGGAGCCCATCCTATCTGTTTTACCAGAGCAGCCAGCAGCGTCGAAATATTAAGTATGGGCATATGTAAATATACTCCGTCGAAAATCTCGGTATTCCGCGTGGGTACCAGGCCGGGAGGGTCGGTGAGGGCCGAAATTTGCGCAAACTCGATTCTGCTGGTCAGACCAATCGCCGGAACAAGCAAACCCACGGACCGGCCTGTTGAGTGCGCCACCAGCAGCGTACACTCTACCGTTGATAAGGGATGAACACCGGGTGCGGGCGGCAGATAGAGATCGAGATTCACGACGGCAATGGTCTCGTCGCGCCAGGCCATGATGCCGGTCATCCAGGCAGGCATTTCCGGCAGACGGGCTAGCTTATGAGGTGGCGGCAGAACTTCTGCAAGATCGTGCAGCGCGATCAAGCAGGTTCTGCCGCTGAGCTTGCACTCTAAATATTCAGCATGTGTAGGAGCTTCAGGAAGAGTATATACTCGTTGGCGAGCGTAATTCCAGAACTCCTCATCACTCATTCGCTCCAGATCCCGCATCTGTAACTCCGTCAAAGGAGTGAAAGCGGCAGAGTCTCGTTCATCAAAAGAGGAAGGCATAGAAATACTAGATTAATTGTAAGAAGGCACTCTGAGATGTGAGTGAACGACTGACATTACTTCCTGCGTTCGGAAGGGCTTGGTGATATAGTCCTTCGCTCCTACTAGCCGCCCTTTTAGGCGATCAATCACACCATCGCGGCTGGAGAGCATAATAATGACGGTATTGCCGAATTGTTGTTTCGCTTTCAAGTGACGCGCGATCTCATATCCATCCATCTTTGGCAAACCAATATCGAGGATAACGAGATCCGGCACAGGATGCCGTCTCTCGCTCAACGCGCGTAATGCCTCAATGCCATCGGCATAGCAAACGGAAGCGATGCCTTCCCGCCTCAAGCTGGTTTCAATGATCTTGCGCACCGTCAATGAATCGTCAATGACCATCACCAGTTTACTCATAGCGAAATATCCTCTTTCTCCTCTAGACACTACGACCAACATCGCTGGTAAATCATCCAAACTGCTATATCTTCTCATGCATTAAGTGAAAGAAGATATATCTCCGACGCAAGATTGGAGACACCAGTTACCCCACTGAGAGTAATTCTGCCGTTTAAGCCACTCTGGCTTAACTGAACTGCGGCAACTTCCCAAAACACGGGCCGGCTGTATCCCCTCTATGACCCCGCCCGCACTGCGAAGGAAAATCCTCTATTAATGGTACCATAGCGTCTGCGAAACTTCAATACACGCGCTAGAAAAAAGAGGCCGGCAGTGTTAGTGAATGAGAAAAATATGCAACTATTTGTATCTATCAGGTACTCTCAATTGGCCTCCAGTGCCTCTATATACTGCTGTGTTTATTTTATGGATGCATAGATGTGCATTTACAATTGTCAAATTTGGCGCGTTTGTTACCAATTTGTCATTTTGGAGCAGTGTGTAAACGTTCGGCTGAAATAGACCGTGTCAATAAGGATATACTCGGTTTCTGTCACGATCCCTGCTCTAAGCCGGAGGTTGTTGTCGCGGGCGTAGTGACCGGCAGCGTGAAGGAGAAGGTGCTACCCTTGCCTGGTTCACTGGCCGCCGAGATGCGTCCACCGTGTGCCTCGATGACGTGGCGGGCAATGGCCAGGCCCAGACCGCTGCCTCCGCCGCCAGGACCAATAAAGTTTCCTCGTACGCGCGATTGGTTCACTTTGTAAAAGCGCTCGAAGACTCTAGGTAAATCTTCGGGCGGGATGCCGACTCCTGTGTCACGCACAAAAAAGCTCTGCATTGTTCCTTCTGGCTGGCGCTGCGTGCCTATTACAATGATGCCCCCGGAGGGAGTAAACTTGATCGCGTTGTGAACCAGATTCACTAACACCCGCGAGATTTGCTTGCTGTCTGCGGCCACCATGGTCTGGCCCTGCTCGATCTGGGTATGCAGAGTGACGCGGTGCCGTTGTGCTTGCGGGAGCATCCGCGCCATGACCTCACGCACTAGCTTCTCTGCCTCGACTGGCTCAATGCTCATGGGGGTGCGGCCCGATTCGATGCGCGAAAGCTCCAGCAGTTCGGACACAAGATCGCTGAGAAGCTGGACCTCTGTCTCGATTTTCTCTACAAACCCCTGGGCCTGCTCAGGGTCGGTCTCGATAGCGTCTTCCAGCGTCTCGGCGAGCAGGCGTACTGATGCCAGGGGTGTACGCAGTTCGTGCGAGATGTTGGCAACGAAATCTCTGCGCACGCGTTCCAGGCGGCGCAGTTCGCTTAGATCTTCAATTACTATGCTGAAATAGCGATATTCCGGCCTGGTGGGCGTATCCTGGTTCTTTTGCCGCTGAGATGGGGCCATTTTCCTGTGCTCGACCGGCGCGACCGAGACTTTCCAGGCACCACCGGTTCTGACTCGCTCAAATTCGCCACTCACGGTCTCGCCTGAGCTGATACTGGCCTGAATTAAGCGCAGAATATGTTCATCGTCCAGCAACGAGTCGAGCCGCAGTCCCGTTATGGATTTTGTTTGCTCGAACAGAGAGAGCGCCAGCCGGTTGGAATGGAAGATGTTGAGATCGGCGTCTATCAGCAGCATCGGCCAGGGCATAGCTTCAACTAGCTTCTGCAAGAAGTGCTTATAACTGATAGCTGCCGACCCGGTGCGCGTTGGTTGCATTTCTTCTTCCGACCCCTCCCTGACTATGATTTATGGAGACGCGCGAGAAGCGTTTTAGGAGAGAGAAGCGCTTTAAGCGGAGGGAGCTGGATTGCCTCAAATTTCCTGGCTGTCAGTCGAGCGCCCAGGCGTATGCCCGGTTCCTCGATGAGTTTATAGAAGAGATAACAAAAGGGCACAATGGCAAGCCAGACAAAGGCCCAGAGTAATATATCCTCAACGCCTTTCCCAAACTGAGCTGTATATGGATGGATGATGCTGGAGAAGAGAAGCATCAAATTAAGATGCCACATATACAGGCTGTAGGAGAGCATACCAATCCATTGCAGAAAACGTGTCTCAAAGAGCCATTTGAGCGCCGGAGTGCCAAAGAGGATGGCCAGAATGCACAGGGCATAGCCCACGCCAGCAATCGGCTCTCCAAACCACGCGTAAAGAGACCTGAGCGGCTGCAAAAAGTTCAGCGCGGTAAAATTCGGGGTCGCATCCCGATCTGTCTCCGCCTGGGCCTGCCAGAGAGCCAGGCATGTCAGTACAATGATACCGGTTCCCCAGATCCAGTAGCTCAAACGCTGGAGGCGAGCTTTAAGATCTCTGCCCAACTCAGGGTGTTGTGCGAAAATATAGCAGGCACTGATCATCATGCCAAAGGAGAAGATTTCCAGATATTTCCCTTGCACGCCAAATGTAAAGAAGATAATAAAATTTATCAGTGGATGAGGCACCAGAACATTCATATCTGGGTGGCGTTGATAATAAACACCAAAGCCTCGGATGAACAGCCCCCAGGTGATGAGTCCCATACAACAACTCAGTACCACCTTGAGGCGTTCCTGTGGAGAGGGAGGCGAGAAGCGTCTAACGATGCGCGAGAAGGAGAAGGCAATCAGCGGCAACAGCATATAGAATTGCCACTCGGTTGCCAGTGTCCAGAACGGCCCGTTGATCTGCTGCCAGGTCTGCGGAGTTGAGTCCATAAAGAATGTGAGGAACAGACCAAGCTGTTTCCAGTACGCGGGTTCCAGGTATTTACGATTGGACCAGAGAATCATGATAATCAGCGTGAGGTAATAGCCGGGCCAGATACGAAAGATGCGCCGCAGATAAAATTTGCGCGCTGATGGCCATTCTTCCTGCAAGATCATGGCCCTGGCATATGGCATGAACAGAAGAAAGCCGGAAAGTACGAAAAAAAGAATAACGCCGGTTCGTCCAATATAAGCAAACGCTGTAGCCAGGGGGTCCTGATTAACATCCCAGGGAACACCCACGATGTCGCTGACATGCACGCTGACCACGAGTAGCGCCGCGATTGCGCGCACGCCGTCAAGAGCTGCGATATTATTCTTGCCGGCCCGCCGGAGCTTCGGCTTGTTCCTGCCGGTCTTTGCTGTAATCCAGGGGAAGGATATCCACTTTGTCTGCACCAATTTATTCTCTTTTCTGCAATGTGCCTGTCTATCAGTATAGCGGAAGAATCAAGTGCAGGCAAATAAACTGGTTCGCAACCTGTTTCACGCGAAGATGCTAAAATTCAGTAGGACTTTCTAACCATCTCGAAGGGGCTGAAAAGAGAGGGGGCGGATATTCATATAATGGCGGTTGCTCGCCTGTTAGGGGAAAGAAGATGAGCGCTGGCGCGGGCAAGGGAGGTATGCCGGAGGGCATATCAGATTTGAGCTGAGGGCGGCCGGTTTCTCCGATCCAGAAGAAGAACAGCACTACCCCTAGTACGCCGGCCCCTATGCCAAACAGGAACATCGTTCCCAGGCTGCTTATGCCTTTGCAGCAAATTCTTTGTCAGACGAGAGTAAATGGGATTTTTACTGTTTCATTCCTTCTGAAGGATATCCGTTCTTTGCCATGAGAAACGGTGTGCAGGCTCATGAATTTTGGTAAGATTTCCTGATCAAAAAAGCTTGTCGCAAAGAGGAATGTTTGCTATATTGCAGCAGGACGGTCCTATTCTCTTGTAGGGAAATGTGCCTGTCTATCATGCATTGTAAGAGTAGAGATCATCAATGTACATATTTAAAACCTCTTTAAAAGAGGCTGGCTGGGTATTTTTGCTGAGCCGCTGCTTGATACTGGCTGTAAGTTATATTGGCATTCTCTTCATAGCGCTTCCTGGGGCCAGCAGCACACTGATCTGCACCCAGGCGCTTCAGGCCAATCCATGTATTTTTCTCTGGTATCGTTGGGATGCAGTGGCCTTCGCGATCATAGCTCACCAGGGATACGTTTTTGCACCATCGGTCGCCTATTATCCTCTCTGGCCTTTATTAATTCACTTTGGGGGCTTGCTTCTCGGTGGAACTTACCCTCTTTCGTATTACCTGGCGGGCTTGCTACTGGCCAATCTCTGCTTTTTCTTTGCCCTGGTGCTTTTCGATTACTTACTCGCCGAGGAGTTCGAGCCTTCGCTGGCCCGGCGGGCGCTCTTCTACCTGGCATGTTATCCCTATGCCGTGTTCTTCTTTGTGGGCTATAGCGAAGCGCTTTTTCTCCTGCTCAGTCTCGCGGTTTTTCTCTTGCTGCGGAGGAAAAAAATGTTGGATTGGTGGCTGGCGGGCCTCTGCGGTTTTCTGGCAGCTCTGACGCGCTCAACCGGAATACTGTTGAGTATTCCTTTCTTCGTAGTATATATTCAGCGCTTCTGGCTACCTTCTCAGCGCGATCAATCCAGTTTTCTGCAGAAGCTTCACGGCTTTATGCCCATGCTCCTGATCCCGACCGGAGTCGCGCTCTATATGGCTTATCTTGGCTACACCAAAGGGAATCCTTTTCTTGTAGAAACATTCGAGGGGAGCTACTGGCATCGTCATTTCTCTTACATATGGTACGCCTTCGCTCCAACAGTCGTAGCTGTGCTGCAAGGTCCTTTCTTCTCGTTAAACGTGTTGAGAAACGGACTTGATCTGACCTTTACACTTCTGCCAATTACCGTTCTCATCCTCGGTTGGAAACGCCTGCCGCTCCACTATAATCTTTTCGCGCTCTCCATCATCCTCTTTTCACTCTCCTTTGCCCAGGCTTCGGAAGCCCCGCTCACTTCGCAGCCGCGCTATATGATGAGTGCCTTTCCTATCGTAATCATCTGCGCCCTCTGGGGTAAACGCTCGCGCTTCGACCAGGCATATCTCGTGCTGGCAATAGCCATGCTGGCCATCAATACGCTGCTGTTTGCAACATATCATTGGGTAGCATAATTACGTGGGTCTATCAGGGTAGGGCCACATTGTCGCTGATACCGTGAGCTACGCCATTACTGGAGAGTGTCAGGCGCGCGGGCACAAAGCGATTAGCAAGAGGAAAAGTCACAACCAGTACGCCGTTGCCATAGGTGGCGGTTGCTTGCGAGCCATCCACGGGTTCAGGCAGAAGATAATCACGGTAATAGGCTCCTACGCTCCACTCATCGAGCAGCAGCACTTTCACATCCTTCAGCAGGCCGCGCACTTTCCCGTCGAGCAAGAGGCGCCCGTCATCGGTAATTTCAATCGCAAGATCTTCAGGCTCCATTCCCGCCATGGGCGCGGCCACCGTCAAGCGATCCTCGGCCTGGTAGACCTTTAATGGGACTTGCTGAATCTTAGCTTTTTCTGGCACGGAAAATGCCTCCTTTATGATAACTGCACTGGACAGCATAAGGTGAGAGAACCTGCTGTCTTCAGTCTCGTTTCGTTGAATCATGAATAGCACGTATAACGAGAGCCGAAAGAGACAGGAAAGAAGTAAGCTGAGCCTTCTTCCCTGACCGCTTGTAATTCTCAAGTAGGATTCGAAAATAAGCTTCGATTTCCCAACAGGCTGGCAGTATTCCAAAGAAGCGCTTGATAATTGGAGGATAAACTCGTTTGTTTTAAATAAAGCTACATAGGTAAGAAGCACGCAAACTCTAGCGTAGATAAGGGAATTTGCGGAATTTTAGGAGTAAGGTATGTTTATACTGGGGGCAACCTTCTCACAAATCTTTTCGGTTTTATCGACCATCTTCATGATCTGGATGATCGTTGACTGCATAAGAAACCAGTGCTTAGTACACAAAGGAGCATGGATATGTTTTATCCTATTCACGCAGTTTATCGGCGCTGCCGTTTACTTTTTTACACGCGGTCCCTGGTCTAAAGTGAAGCAATACCTGTTTCCGCATAATTCTCCTTCAGTTTATCAAGCACCCCAGGTTCCAAACAACCAGGCACCTTCTGTATATAGACCAATACAGGAACCATTCCCAGATTATGCGCAAGGCTATCAAGCGCAGCGGCAAAATCCAATGTCTTCTTCTCAGGAACGTATACAGGCGCTGGAGGTACCATCATTGCGGCCAGAGTATGAAGAGCCTCTGATAGCTTATCCAGAGATGCCACCTATGCAGCAAGAGCAGTATGAGTGAGTGGGTGAATGCCTCAGCGTTTCGCACAAAAAACGCTCTGGAACTGGTTTCCAGAGCGAATTGTAGCTCCTCGAGTAGGATTCGAACCTACAACCCATCGGTTAACAGCCGATTGCTCTACCGTTGAGCTATCGAGGAATATCTCGTGTTGACGCAGAGAATATAGCAGATCTCGCCGGCGCTGTCAATACTTTTTTCAAGAAAAAGCACCGGCTGTTTTAGAAACTCATCATGTTAAACAGCCAGAGAGCGACAACCAGGAAAACACACAGGCTGATGACAGAGATCAGCGGATCGAGCAGGGGTGCGCCAACCAGGCTACCTTGCAGATGCAGGCGTTGGAAGAGCGTGGGCAGCACCAGTCCACTGATTGCAGCGAGCAGTAAGGTAATGCCCACGCTCAGGCCAATGGCGACTCCCAGCGGCCATGAGCGAAAAAGTAGCCAGGTCAGGAAGCCTACAATGACGCTAGAGAGGATGCCTCCGACTGTGCCCAGGCGCAATTCGCGGAAGATACCCTTCCAGAAGTCCAGGCCACTGGCTGAGCGCAGTTGCCAGCCGGCCACGCCTATAGCTTGCGAGCCCATGCTGCCGCTGGTGAGCAGCAGCATGGGAGAGAGACAGACGAGTCCGCTCAACGCGACGGGCGAGCGCAGACCGGCGGTCAGGCCGCTCACATGTAATTGTATGTTGCTTGCGAGCAGCGTATGCCCGAAGATCTGATAAAAGACCAGCGCGAGCAGGAAGCCAGCGATAACGCTGATGCCAAGCCAGGTGACGCGCCGTAATGTAGACTTCAGGGAGAAATGTTCTTCTTCCTCTAGCTCCTCCACACTGGCACCCGCCATCTCAGAGAAATCTTCGGCGTGCTCTGCTCGGATAACATCAATTACATCATCAACGGTAATCAGACCGACCAAGTGCTCCTCGTTATCCACCACTGGCACGCCCAGCAGGTCGTACTTTTCAATGACGCGCGCAACCTCTTCTTGATCCATATCGACGCGCACTTTAATCACGTTTTCATCCATCAGGTCCCGCAGGCGAGTGCCGGGCGCGGCCACCACCAGCTCACGTAGCGAGACAATACCGATCAGATGCCGCTCGCTGTCCACAATGTACAGGTAATAGATCATCTCCAGGTGTTGAGAATGCTCTCGCAGGTAGGCCAGTGCCTCTTCAACAGTGAGCTGCTGTTCCAGAGCGAGCACTTCAGGGGTCATAATGCCTCCGGCGGTTTCAGGAGCATAACGCAGCAAATCGCGAATAGGCTGAGATTCGCTCCTGGCCATAAGGCTGAGCAGGCGTTCAGCCTCCTGCTGAGGCATATCGGCCAGGATGTCTGCGGCATCGTCTGGAGGCAAGATTTCTAGCAGATCGGAAGCATGTTCGGGATCAAGTTCGCTGAGAATCTCGGATTGCAACGGGTACTCGACCTCATTGAGCGTATCAGCAGCGATTTCGGGAGAGAGGCGCTCCAGAACTGCGCCGGCGTCCTCTGCGTCGAGCTGTTCCAGAATATCCGCGATATCCGCCGGGCGCAAATCTGCTAGCTTGGTGTGGCTGACGTTCAATTGCACCCTGGGAATGACCCCACCAATGCCCACCGCGCCGCTTGCGGCTCCGGCCAGCGCGGGAACGAGCTGGCCCGTTACGCCGGCTTTAACCACCTCCAGCGGCTCTACATAATTCCAGGTGATAATCCGCTCATCCAAGTGAGCGGGCAAGACTCTCATCAGCCAGCCCGCGCCCAGGCGGCGTAGCAGGCCACCCAGGCTGATATCGACACCGACCAAACGAGCTGTGCCCTTGATCTGGGCCAGTTTGAGATCGTTGACTTTGACAACGCGAAATCCCTGCGTGTCAACGATCTGTTTGTCGAGGATATCGCGCTTTAATAAGATTTCTTCAGGATGGGGAGTATAGGTGCTGATCTGCGACTGTTTCACAGTCAGACAGATTCTTCTTTCTTCTTCCAGATTGTCCACCTGAATCCAGGGAATGATCAGTTCGTTAGGAGCTAACGAGATCTGGGACACGACCAGAGCCGTCACCACAGGGAATGCCTCATCGAGAGACACACAGATATCCTTCAGCGTGCCCAACCGGCGCCCATCCAGGTCGTAAACGCTCCTGCGCAGGAGCATGCTCAAAAAGATCATATATCACCGCCTTTTCTGCGTAGCGTTTTAAACGCGTCCTTTTTCAGAAGAAGGAGGAGAAGCAGGTCTCTCCTGTATCCCTTTTTCTGCACGAGTATGCATGCCATGGCACACGCGTCGGCGAGTTGGGTGGCATGCCCGAACATACGGGACTACTTGCGCGTATGCCATCAGGGTATCCACAGAGTAGTGGATGCATGGAAAAAACAGCCCTCTACACCGTGCGGCACAAAGCCATCATACGCTCTTTTCCCTCAAGCGCAGGGAGGAGCGCTGCACTTGCGCCTTGTTGTAAAGGGACCGTTTGTTGCGGGTTTCCGTGTAGAAAACCCGGGCAGGACTTGCTGGCAGGTGGAAAGGTTCTTACTCGACATCGCATCAAGGGGCGATGCTTGCTCATCGAGTAAGTCATGCAGAAGAGGTATCTCCTGGTATTTACCAGGATCAGGTGGGCTACTACATTGTATTACCGGTTGACATCATCCTGTGACCCGACTCGATGAGGAGAAGAACATTTCCACGAGCAGGCTTGCGGAACGCATTTGCCTACTATGACTGGGGCCAGCGTCCATGTCCCTCACCTCCTTTGCCCAAAGCAGTTGCTACTCGCCAGATGGCGGTTCTCTCATGAACCATTGACAATCAGGTCTGGTAAGCTATGGCAACTGTGGGTATAAGACAAAAAATTTCTTTATAGAGTATAGCACGACTCGCAAGATTTTGGGAAGGGAGTCAGTGTATAACACCAGGGCTGTTGCAAAGTTCTCCTCAGCCTCTTAACCAGCGGGTCGAGTCAGAGACCGATCTGATTAGTAGGCAAAAGTGCGTTGGGCCTGCGTCAGATTGGTTTCGCCTCGGCGAGC
>DATGKW010000249.1:0-25681 GCA_035294465.1 Ktedonobacteraceae bacterium
AGGTTAAACGCTAGTCAATAGTCGTTAAGGACTACTTGCTCGCGGAATAAAGTCCATATTTGGCTCTATTTGTCCATATTTTTAAAAACATGTTTCGGTACTTGTTAAGACCTATGCAACTTGTATAGGTCTTATGTGGGCTGATCATGGCCTGGATCAAGTAGAGGAAGAGAGGATTCATGAAAAAGATCTGGTATCAGAAGGGGAACATGCTGGCCATAGCAGAGGCTCTGGAGTTTTCTGCATCCTTGAACTTCTCGTTCTGAGGCAACGATCATCAAAGAACATCCCTCTTGGTAGCCTTAGAATGACCTTAGCGTATCAAGGGGAATCGCTCTCACTTCCTGTGGCGATTCCCTTCCTCTAGCGCCTTCTCTTGCTCAGGGCCAATTTGAGCGAGGTCAAGCTCAGTGGAGTGCTACGTCTTGCAAGCTCCAGAAAAACGTGCTATGGTATCTCAAAGGGATGAAGCTCCCTTTTGGAACAATCCAAACCGCTGAGAACAGCTGATGGCTTCTACGAGAAAACGTAGGATCTGTCAGCTTTTTTATGTATACTGCAAAAACGAGCGAATCGACGGATCCTGTCACTCCCTCTTGGAGGAGCCGTCTGCGCCTGTGGAGGCGTTCAAAGCAAAAAGGAGGAGATCGTTCTTATGATATCCCACAGCATTCTCTTTGAAACAACGGAAGATCGCGTTCATACAGAAACCCTCAAAGCGCCTGCCTTTTTTGCTGATTTAAATCTTGATCAGGTCATCAGTACGGTCACTGCTGGCAGGGAAGAATATCATTTGCTCCCCTTTTTTTACACACCTTTGAGAAATATCGACTCTATCCTCTACCGCCAGGGAATCTTCCGTGACCTGGAAAATCGCAGACTGTTTGAGGCGATCCAGGCATTTGCACGAAATATGCATACCATGCGCACCTATCTTGCTCAGGCAGACAAGCTTCATTACTCCTACCAGAAAAAACGCTGGTTTTTGGACGCGGTAGAAATCTACTGTGAGGCCGTCCAGGGTCTGGTCCAGGGCCTCTCGAATGTCGAGGTCCACTCGCGCGGATTTCTAGCTATGCGCGACTATGTGACCGGGTATGCCCAGACCGACCGCTTTACATCGTTGCAGGCCGAGACAAAGGAGTTGCAAGCCGGACTCTCTACGGTACGCTACTGCCTGCTCATTAAGGCGAACAGCATTCTCGTTCGTCCCTACGCATCTGAACCTGATTATAGCAGAGAGGTGGCGGAAACCTTCGAGAAATTCAAACAGGGAGCAGTCAAAGATTACCGCGTGAAGTTCTCTGACTGGCAGGACATGAACCATATTGAAGCGCATATTCTCGACCTGGTGGCCAGATTGTACCCCGACCTTTTTGCGCATCTGGATAGGTATTGCACGAACAACCATGCCTATCTGAACGAGACCATTGCTGCCTTTGATCGAGAGATCCAGTTTTACCTGGCCTATCTGGAGTATATCGCGCGTTTCAAGCGGAAAGGGCTGCCCTTTTGCTATCCACAGCTTTCCACGACCTCAAAGGAAATAGATGAGCACGAAGCATTCGATCTGGCGCTGGCCTCCAAACTGGTGAGCGAAAATACGCCTGTGGTCTGCAACGATTTTTTCCTGAAAGGAGAGGAGCGTGTCTTTGTCGTCACTGGCCCTAATCAGGGAGGAAAGACCACGTTTGCCCGTATGTGCGGGCAGGTGCATTATCTGGCGAGCCTCGGCTGCCCTGTTCCCGGCAAAAAGGCGCAACTCTTTCTCGTTGACCAGATTTTCACGCATTTCGAAAAGGAAGAGACCATCACTGATCTGCGAGGGAAACTACAAGACGACCTGGCGCGAATGTACACGATTCTCAACCAGGCCACTTCAAATAGCCTGATCATCCTGAATGAGATTTTCACCTCTACCACCGTAAGTGACGCTCTCTTCTTGAGCAAAAAGATCCTGGAAAAGATCCTGCAGATGGATGCATTGGGAGTGTGTGTCACTTTCATTGATGAACTGGCTTCCCTCAGCGAGAAAACGGTTAGCATGGTCAGTACGATTATACCTGACAATCCAGCCTTGCGAACTTTTAAGATTGTCAGAAAATCTGCCGATGGGCTGGCCTACGCGCTGGCCATTGCCGAAAGATACCGGCTGACCTACGAGTGTCTCAAGGAGCGTATCCCATCATGAAAGCATTCCTTCTCTTTAGAGATCGTGATGTTGATTTGCAGCAGAAGCTTCCGCCGCAGGCGCAGGCACTGATCCAAGACCTGGAATTGCCCACGTTATTTGATGCGATGGCGCAGGGCGATACCTTTTTGCTTGAAGTGATTCCAAAGGTGGTTCTGTCCAGTGTTGAGGATCTGGATACTATCCGCTATCGCCAGCAAATCCTTCAGGATTGCCTGAAACACGTTGCCATTGTCAGAGAGATCTACGCGCTCGCGGTGGAAGCCATTGCAAGCGAGAGGCGGGTATTTTATGGCTTTTTCGGCAAATATCCTGGCACGATCCTGCATCGGGCGACGGAAGTCATCCATATGTTTGTAAACAAGCTGAAAAAGTTAAGAGCTATTGCTGATAATCATGCCGGTACTTTCGAGTCAGAAGGGTTTACTACTTTGTTCGCCGTGCTCCAGAAAGAACTGAGTGAGGACTATTTCACTCGTGTTCAGGATCATCTCAAGGAGTTGGCCTTCCGCCAGGGCGTGCTGATCAGCGCAGAGTTGGGGCGGGGCAATAAAGGGATCAATTATACCCTGCGGAGACACAGCAAGAAACAAAGCTGGATTGAACGGACCTTCACGGAGAGGCGATCTGCTTTCACGATCACCATCGCCGAGCGCGACGAGAGCGGCGCCAAGGCGCTCTCCGACTTGCGTGATAGAGGAATCAACCTGGTAGCAAACGCGCTTGCCCAATCTACTGACCATATCCTCAGCTTTTTTACGATGCTGCGAACCGAGCTGGCCTTTTACCTTGGATGTGTAAACCTTTATGAACAACTGATTCAAAGAGAGAAGCCGGTTTGCTTCCCTGTGGCTGCGGCTCCCGGCGAACGCAGGCATGCGTTTCAAGGCTTATACGATGCTAGCCTGGCGCTAACCATGAAGCAACCCGTTGTGGGCAACGATGTGAATGCAGACGAGAAAGATCTCGTGATCATTACCGGCGCTAACCAGGGTGGTAAGTCCACATTTTTACGCAGTATCGGTCTGGCTCAGGTGATGATGCAATGTGGTATGTTTGTGCCGGCCGAGTCGTTCCGCGCCAACGTCTGTACAGGTCTGTTCACCCATTACAAGCGGAAAGAGGACGCAGCGATGGAAAGCGGCAAGCTTGCTGAAGAGCTTAGCAGAATGAGCACCATCGTCGATACAATCCGGCCCGATGCCCTGCTGCTCTTTAATGAATCATTTGCTGTGACCAATGAGAGAGAAGGCTCGGAGATTGCCAGGCAGATCGTTTGTGCCCTGTTAGAGAAACGAATCAAGGTGTTTTTTGTGACACACTTGTACGAGTTTGCCCGAAGCTTTTCTGCTGCACATATGACAAATACTCTATTCCTGCGGTCTGAAAGGCAAGCTGATGGAAGGCGAACGTTTAAGATCATAGAAGGAGAACCACAGGAAACCAGTTATGGCGAAGATGTGTATCATACGGTGTTTGGAACAGCAGTACAAGGACAGGTGCCAGCAAAAGAAATGTCTTGAGGTTGTATAATCCGGTAGCGGTTGGTCTCACGCGGTAAAGGACGACCGGCCGAATAACCGACAGCACCTCGTTCTCTCGTGCTTATTTCTCTGATGAATAGGGAGGCAGCTATGCCAATTCGCTTTGAACGACGCCAGAAGATGGCCCGCTACCTTGATCCACGCTCAGGCTTCCAGGAAACAGTTATCGCTTGCGAACTGCGCCGGGACCCATTAACGGGGCGCAGTGGGCGAGTAGCTCATGGGTTAGGATTTCGCATGCACCCGGTAGATTTTGCTCCACTGGCTGCTGCCTCACAACCCTCTTGCCCATTCTGTCCTGATCGCCTGTTCGAGGTGACTCCTAGATTCCCTCCGCAGATTATCTCTGAGGGACGCTTACAGCGAGGAGAGGCGGTGATTTTCCCCAACCTGGTGCCTTATGATGAGCATAGCGCAGTGACCGTGATCTGTCGAGAGCACTATGTACCTTCAGGCAGTTTCACCCGCTCCCAACTCTTTGATGCTTTCCATGTCTGCCAGGACTACCTTCACACTGTCCAGCGGCACCCGCAGACGACCTATGCGCTCGTTTTCTGGAATTATTTTCCCGCCTCAGGAGGAACCCAGATCCATCCTCACTTGCAGGTTCTGGCCACTGACACCCCTGGCAATACGTTCGAAGAAGAAATAAACTGGAGCTCACGCTATTATCAGGAGAATGGACGGTCCTATTGGGCAGAGTTGCTTTCAGCAGAGGAAGTTCTGGGAGAACGCTGGGTGGCGCGAGGAGCGCAAAGTGCCTGGCTGACAGACTTTGTTTCGCAGAGCTTACTGGCAGACATACTTATCCTGTTCCCAGAAATCCAGGTGTTTGGGGATCTCACTGCCGAAGGATTGGATGAGTTTTGCAGGGGATTAGGGCAAGCGCTGCGCCTCCTGGCTTCCCAGGGTGTGTATAGTTTCAATCTGGCATGGTTCTCAGGCGTGGCGGGGAGTCAGGAGATGTGCTTGCACGCGCGACTTTCTCCCCGACTCTATCTTACTCCTAGTCTCTGGGGAACGGATACGACTGCGCTCCAGCATCTCTATCAGGAACACTTTATGGTTCAGGCTCCAGAGGCAGCCGCTGCAGCGCTTCGGCAAGCCATACATCTCTAAAGCATATCTATAGGCTCAGTATTCGAGCAACTCGTGCAAATCTTATGCTCAGTGCAAAGGGGTGAACCATTGGGCAAAAAACTTGACAGACGTCGACATTGATTGGTATAATCGGAAAAGAGATAGATGCCTGAGACAGCTTGCAGGCTTATTGGAACCAAAAATCCTATCCCTATCTCTGGCGATGAGGCTCGCCTAACGCATCGTGCTAATGGCTTCTACCACCAAAAAGCGGGAGTGTCCCGGCTGGTTGGTAGAGGTTTTTTTGTGCTCGCCAACAAGCAGATCAACGCTTTCTGCGTCGGATCTCTCTCCCACCGGGACACTTCCCTGCGAATCTTTTCCTGTGTCGGAAGGAGAGATCAACATGGCTCAACTCGCGCTCCTCCAAGGGCTCCAGATTGCCACAGTTCTTCTCTGCGCGCCCATCCTGCGCGGCATTATCAATCGACTCAAAGCCATTGTGCAATCCAAACATGGGCCGAGTATCTGGCAGCCCTACCGAGATCTGTGGAAGTGGTTACGCAAAGGTAGCGTAGTTTCAGAGCACGCTTCCTGGGTATTCCACGCTGCTCCCATTCTCACGTTTATCACGCCACTGATTGTCGCGATGCTCATCCCTGTGCTTACCGCCTATCCACTGCCGTTTGCTTTCATGGGCGATATGCTGGCCGGCGGCTTTATTCTTTCACTTAGCGGTTTTTTCACATCGCTGGCAGCGATGGATACCGCGA
The DNA here is from genome assembly GCA_035294465.1 of Ktedonobacteraceae bacterium. Lineage (GTDB taxonomy): Bacteria > Chloroflexota > Ktedonobacteria > Ktedonobacterales > Ktedonobacteraceae > Paraktedonobacter. The sequence goes on from DATGKW010000249.1 coordinate 5,589, forward strand.
GCACATTCGGCGGGATGGGCAGCAGCCGCGCTCGCGTCGTCTCGTTTCTGGCAGAACCGGTTGTCATTCTGGTACTTTTCAGCGTGACGTTAATCGCCAATGTCACGATTCCGTTTGTCGTCAATCAAACGCTGGCCTCGACGGATTACCTCTACAATCCGGCACACTGGCTACTGGCGGCGGCGCTGTTCATGGTCATTCTGGCAGAAAGCGGGCGTCTTCCAGTTGATAACCCTGCTTCCACCTTTGAACTTTCGATGATCGAGGCAGCACGTACTATGGAGTACTCCGGCCAGGAATTGGCGCTCATGGAGTGGGGGGGCGCGATGCGCTTTTTTGTCCTGCTCACAATTCTGCTTAATGTCCTGACCGCGCCCTGGGGACTGGCCCCCGATGGCGGCACGAATCCCTTGACTGTTCTCATTGCAGCGGGGACACTGCTGTTCAAGATGCTGGTGATCTGCGGCGTGATTGTGGTGATTGAATCATCGATTGCTAAGTGGCGCTTTTTCCGCATTCCTGAGTTTCTGGGAGCTGCGCTCATTCTTGCTCTCCTGGCCATACTCAGCTTTTATCTCACACACGCCGGTTAACTCGGCAGACAGTTTGGCGCTATCCCGTGTCAGGTTGCCTTGCAGTGGCAAACGCCTGCACGTTTTTTGAGAGAGGAGATTGGCAAAACGCGATGATTATCTTTGCCTCGCTTATCGCAAGCAGTGTGTCCACGACTGCTGCCCAGATTCTGCAAGCGCTTGGTGCGCTCCTGTTGCTCACTGCATTCGCGACGGTCGCTGCGCGTTTGCTCTCAGGAACCATTGCCGCCTACGCGGTCCAATCGCTGGTGCTGGCGCTGGTAGCAGCCTTCGTGGGCTATTTCACCAACAGCTTTGACCTGTACATTGTTGCGGTGCTGACACTGTTCGTCAAATGCGGAGCCATCATCTGGATTCTGCGTACTGCCGCCGCTCGCCTGCACTTGCAGCGAGAAATGCGGCCTTACCTGAATATTCCGCTTTCCCTGCTGATCTGTGCGGCACTGACTCTCCTGGCCTTTTTCACCTCGCCAGCGGTCGTTGCCCCTGGGACCTTCTTGAACGAACCGCCCCTGGCTATCGCAATCGCGCTGGTTTTGATCGGTCTTTTCATCCTGAGCAGTCGCCGGCACGCGCTTGTGCAGGTCATCGGCCTGCTTACGGTTGAAAACGGGCTGTTCTCCGGTGCCATTGCCATTGCCTATGGCATGCCATTGATTGTCGAGTTCGGCATCTTGTTCGATGTCTTAATTGCTGTGATTGTCATGAGCATGCTTGTGACACGTATCCAGCGCGAGTTGATTACTGCGGATACCACCGATTTGCGCCGCTTGAGAGGATAAGTGGAGATGGTACTTCTTCCTGTATTGTTCGTACCGCTTGTGGCCGGCGGAGCCTGCTTCCTGCTGCGGAGACGCTGGTGGTACGAGATCATTACCCTTGCCGGTGCTACCATTGTTCTCATTTTCGCCGGCATCACAACCGACGAGGTGATGAATAGCGGGTACGTTCACGCACTCGCTGATTGGCTCTATGCCGATGCGCTCAGCGCGGTTATTCTCCTGGTAGTTGCTTTTGTGGGCGTAACAGCCGCTCTGTACTCCATCGGCTACCTGCGCGAAGACATGCGAGAACAAGATGTCACACAGGGCGAGGGTTTGCGGCGCGTGCGACAGTACTATGTGCTGTTCAATCTTTTCTTTTTCAGCATGCTGGTCGTTCCGGTCAGCAATAGTCTGGGTATTCTGTGGATTGCCATCGAAGGCACGACGCTCGCTTCGCTCTTCTTAGTGAGTTTCTACCGAACTGGAGAGGCGTTGGAAGCTGCCTGGAAGTATGTCATTGTCGGGTCGGTTGGCATTGCCCTGGCGCTTTTTGGTACCATCCTTACCTACTATTCAGCGGTGCAGGTGCTCGGCACCAGCTATAATTTAAACTGGTCGATCCTCGCGCCGGTCGCAGCCCGCCTAAATCCCAATGTGATACGCCTGGCTTTTTTGTTTACTGTGATCGGGTATGGTACCAAAGCTGGCCTTGCTCCTATGCACACCTGGCTGCCGGATGCCCACAGCGAAGCGCCGAGTCCGATCAGCGCTATGCTCTCAGGTGTGCTGCTCAACTGCGCCCTGTATGGCATCCTACGCTTCTATACCCTGACGGTACCTGCACTTGGGTCAGTCTACCCGTCGGCGCTGCTATTGACCTTTGGCTTGCTTTCTCTCCTGGTCGCGGCCGTCCTCGTCTTTCGCCAGCGAGATTATAAGCGCCTGCTAGCCTATTCAAGCGTCGAGCACATGGGCATTATCGCGGCAGGCGTGGCGTTCGGCGGATCGCCTGGCTTCTACGGAGCGCTCTTGCAGCTCCTCAACCACGCTATCACCAAATCCCTCCTCTTCTTTGCCAGCGGCCAGGTTTTGCTGAAATATGAAACGAAAACTATCAACCGCGTCTCAGGGGTGATCAAGCTCTTGCCGTTCACCGGAAGCATGCTCATGATCGGCGGCCTGGCCATTACCGGCTCACCTCCGTTCGGCCTCTTCACCAGCGAACTCAGCATCTTTAGCGCGGGCTTTCGCCAGGGATATGTCGCTGAGGCCATTATTATGCTTGTGCTGATCGCCCTGATCTTTACTGGTTTCCTCTTTTATCTCAACAAGATGGTCTTTGGTAAGGTAAGTGCAGCAAGTCGACCTGGCGAGATCAGCTACCTCTGCGTGCTGGCGATGGCCTTGAGTGGGCTGCTGGTTGTTGGCCTGGGGGTGTTGATTCCGACTCCGCTCAGTGCGTTGCTGCATCAGGCTGCTGCTGTGCTAGAAGGAGCAAAGCAATGAGCGAGCAAACGGCGTTGCGCACACGCCTTTCACTCATGTGTGGTGAGGATGTAACTGTTGTAGCGCCATCCCATGATGACGAGATTCTTCTTATCGTTCCGCGAGACCGGCTGCTATCTACACTCACTGCCTTGAGACAGGAGTTTGCGAGCGTTTTTGTTGATCTCTTTGGTCTGGACCTGCGCCCTCAGCGTGGAATCTTCCAGCTTCATCTAATCTCTGCACTCGATGCTGAACGGGTATGGCTGCATTGTGTGATCGAGCTTGACGACCAAACGGCGAACTTTCCTGGACTGAGCGATCTTTTGCCCGCCACCGGCTGGTATGAGCGAGTGGTCTGGGAGGAACTGGGCATCGGGCCGCACTATCATCCTCTGTTGCGTCCCCTGCGGCTGTCTCCAGACTGGCCAGAAAGCGTTTATCCTGCTCAGGAGGGCTTTCTCTGGAGAGCACGAGTGCCAGCCATTGAACCGCGTTTCTTCGCACTGGAAGCTGCCCCGTCAGGCGTGGTGGACTATCCCCTGGGGCCAGTGCGCTCAGGCATCGTCGAATCAGGGCACTATACCCTGCGTACTGTTGGCGAAGAGCTGGTGGATATCCTTGTCCAGCCTTTTTACAAACATCGCGGTATTGAGCAGCGTGCTGAAGAGGTGCCCATTGAACAGGTTCCACTCCTGGCCGAGCGGATCTCCGGTACCAGTGCCTTTGCCCACTCGCTGGCGTTTTGTCAGGCATGTGAACGCCTGGCGGGCATTGAGATACCCGTGCGCGCGCGCTTCCTGCGCATTCTTTTCGCCGAGTTAGAGCGCCTATATAATCATCTGGGCTATCACGCTGATCTCTGCCAGGCCACCGGCTTGAGCGTTGCCCAGGCTCAGTTCGATATCTGGAAAGAGCGCGTCTTGCGTCTCAACGCTCACATCAGCGGGCATCGCTATCTCTTCGGCGTGAACATTCCCGGTGGCCTCAGCCGGGATCTGAGCACAGATGGGCAGAAAGCGATCCGAGAATTGGTTTCCTCCTTGCGGCGGGAGATGGCAGGGTTGGGACGGCAGGTGCTCGCTTCTCCTTCGCACCGAGACCGCCTGGAGCATACCGGCGTCCTCGCGCCGGAGCAGGCGCAGGAGTATTGCGCCGTCGGGCCTGTTGGCCGCGCTTCCGGCAGAGACCGCGACCTGCGCCGTGATCATCCCTATGCTGCCTATGCAGAGATGGATATGGAGATCCCGGTACGGCAGGAAGGGGATGCGCTGGCCCGCGCGCGTATTTGCCTGGATGAGATCGAACAAGCATTGTACCTCATCGAGCAAACTCTGGCGCAATTGCGTGCGGGAGCAATCGCTACACCGCTCCCACCATTGCCCTGCGGCGAATCATCGCTCGGCTGGGCTGAATCTGCCCGTGGAGAGTGTCTCCACTGGATACTGGTTGGAGAGCATGGCAGGCTGCAACGCTACCGGGTACGAGCAGCGTCGTTTGCCAACTGGCAGGCGTTCTCGCTTGCCATTCCTGGACACAACATTTTGACCGATTTTCCGGTGATTGAGCAGAGCTTCGGCCTCTCGTTCGCCGGCGCAAATGGCTAAACATGGCAAGCTCCTCTTTCAGATTGTCCCAACAGATAGAAGAGGAGGTTCTCTAGATGAGAGAGGAAAAAACCAACATGTTCTTCTGGGTACGCAAAGGGCTACGGACGGGCGTTCTTACCACGCGCTATCCTGGCCGGTACGAGCTTATGCCACCAGATTTTCGCGGCAGGCCAGTCATCGATCCCGACCATTGCCTGGCCGCTCAAGGATGCACGGCATGCATTGATGTTTGTTTGCCAAAAGCTCTGCATGTTGACCAGGTAGGCAATGAGCGAAATAAGATGAATAGTCTGGACGAGCGCCTGACGCTCGACCTCGGACGCTGCATTATGTGCGGCCTCTGTATCAACGCCTGTCCGGCGGACGCACTGTACATGACGCAAGAGTATGAACTGGCGGTGACGTACCGGGAGGCCCTACAGGTTGTCGCCTCCTTCACAAAAGATACTGATAGTCCAACCACAATGGGAGAGAGGGGGGAGCGCCATGAAAGCGCCTGTTGATCCAGCCACAGAGGCAGCGGTGGAACGTTTGCATGCTCGTGTCCAGCGACTTTTTGGGCATTCGCTGCACATCCGCCATGTGGACGCGGGATCGTGCAATGCCTGCGAATCCGAGATCAAGTTGTTAAATAATCCCTATTACGATATCCAGCGCCTGGGTATCTTCTTCACGCCGACACCTCGTCACGCTGACCTTTTGCTGGTTACGGGGACGATGACGCGGGCGATGGAAGATCCGCTTCGCCAGACCTACGCAGCCATGCCAGACCCGCGCCTGGTTGTCGCGGCTGGTGCCTGCGCGTGCAGCGGAGGCGTCTTTGGGGAAAGCGCCTACTCACGCGGCGGGGTGGGCGATGTCGTTCCGATTGACGTGTTCATTCCTGGCTGCCCGCCGTCTCCGCTCACCCTGATTCACGGCTTGCTGCTGGCCATAGGACGTGCCGAACAGCGTCTGCGAGGGCGAACGATCCTAGTAAGAAATGATCTGCTCAAGCCGTCGCTGGCACAGCATTCTGCAGGAAAGGAGAAATATTGATGGAGTGGGATCTTCTCCCGGCTACGGCTTTCTGGGCAACGTTCGGGTTCTATCTTCTTGGCATCGCGCTCTCACTTGCTCTGCCGCGTACACGTGGCGTCGTTATGGCTGCTGCTCTCTGTGCCGGAGCGGGAGGGCTGTCTGCTTTCATCGCAGGTATCGGCGTTTTGCTTGGAGCACCGGCACCCTCCGGCGCTCTCGATACCAATCTGCCCTTTGGTCTGCTCAGCCTGCATCTTGATCAGCTCTCATCGTTCTTTCTGGTAATCGTTGGCTTGCTCTCCACGCCTGTTGCTTTGTATTCTGTTGGCTATCTCAGCCATATAGGAAGAGCAAGTTTGCGCCGCCAGCAGGCATTTGGCGCCTTGCTCAATTTATTGCTTCTCTCACTGGTGTTGATTGTCTCTGCCGCGGATGCCATTGTTTTTCTCATGGCCTGGGAAGCTATGGCGTTTCTTAGCTACCTGCTGGTCAACTTTGATGACGAAGATCCACACGTCACCCGCGCGGCATATCTAATGTTAGCGCTAAGCGAACTTGGAACTATTGGTATCCTCGTGGCCTTTCTCCTGCTCTACCAGGTCGCAGGAAGCTTTGGCTATAACGCGCTGCAAGTGGCAGCTTCGACGCTTTCACTCCCTCTGCGGAGCGCCGTCTTTCTCCTGGCATTTTTTGGCTTTGGGGCCAAAGCGGGCGTTCTACCGCTACAGCTCTGGATGCCAGAGACGTATCCTGCTGCACCCAGCCATATCTCAGCGCTTCTCTCATCTGTGACCATGAAGCTTGGCATCTATGGTATCTTGCGCTTCTTGCTAGACTTCCTGGGCGGACCAACTATCGCGCCCGCTTGGTGGGGGCTCGTTATTCTGAGCATTGGATCTGCGACTGCACTCATTGGCATCTTGTACGCGGTTGTGCAGCAGGATATGAAGCGCGTGCTGGCTTATTCCAGTATTGAGAATGCCGGCATTATTCTGGCTGGACTAGGAGCCGCGCTCACGTTCCGCGCGTATCACCTGAATGCGCTGGCCGCCATCGCCGCGATTACGACGCTCTACCATATACTCAATCATGCGGTCTATAAGGGGCTTCTGTTCCTGGGAGCAGGCTCGGTTAATCGTGCTACAGGCACGTGTGACCTGGAAAAGCTGGGGGGTCTGGTGCGCCTCATGCCCTGGACCACGCTGTTCTTTCTCATTGCTGCCCTGGCAATTTCCGCTGTGCCACCGTTCAATGGCTATATTAGTGAGTGGATGCTGCTGGAAACATTTTTGCAGAGCTTTGCTGTTCCAGATACGCTGGCCAGGGTAATCATCGCCATCGCAGGAGCATTGCTGGCGTTGACGGCAGGAGTCGCTGTTACCGCCTTTGTCCGCCTTTGTGGTGTGAGTTTCCTGGCCTTGCCGCGCAGTCAGGAAGCGGCAGTGGCTCACGAGTCACCTGCCAGCATGTGCGTGGCAATGGGTTTCCTGGCCTTTCTTTGCCTGGTTCTGGGGGTCCTTCCAACCTTTGTTATTCCTCTGCTCGACCATGTGACAACTCCTTTTTTTGGAGTAAGCGTCGTCAACCAGGTCGTTCCTCCCCTCTTTACGAATCATCCGGGCGCGTACCAGCTGCTGGATACGCTGGGCGGGGGACTCTTTGGCAGCTGGTTGCCGGTCAACGGGCTGGTAGTCATTGCCGCTCCCACCTTCTCGACAATCGATTCGCCAACGTATCTCTTCCTGGCGGAGCTGTTGCTCGTCGGCATTGTGCTGCTCATCTTGCGAGCCATTCGCCCGCTCGGCTCGCAGCGCGTGGAGCGCGTCTGGGCCGGGGGGATCCCACGCTTTACGGCCAGAATGACTTATACCGGACTGGCCTACGGCAATCCCGTGCGCCTCATCTTTCAAAGCCTCTTCCGCTCGCGCGTGCGTAGTGAGGCGCTTGCCCCGGCTGCTTCCCACCGCGAAGGGAAAATGAGCTATGAACAGGAGGTACCGCCTCCTTTCGAGCGAAGCCTGTACCGGCCGCTGCTCAAGGCTTTGCACTGGACTACCGCACGCGCTCGCATCATTCAATCGGGAAATATCAATCAATACGTCGCGTACATCTTTCTGATTGTGCTTATCGTGTTGATCCTGCGAGCTATTTAGCATGAGCAGAGGGGAGGTCACTGTGTTTCAAAGGCTACCAGTGGCGGTCGATGGCTCCGAAGCGCGCTCCGCCAGGGACCCCTGTTGGATTTTGACGCGCCGGCTGCCGAGGTTCCGCAACAAACTCAAAGTATCCCCTTGCGTAGAGTCATTGTTGTCAACTATGATGGGATAACACCTGGCGTGCTCACTGACTGTGGCATTAAGAGAGACAGGGAAAGAGAAGAATGAAACAGGCATCATTAAAAACAGCGGCGCTCACCTTTGTGCTGGTCATCGGCATCATGAGTTTTTTTGCTGATTTTACCTATGAGGGCTCACGCAGCATTATTGGTCCCTATCTTGGTCTCCTGGGCGCGGGTGCAGTAGCCATTGGTATCATCTCTGGTGCAGGTGAACTGCTGGGCTATAGTCTGCGCCTGGTTTCGGGGCGTAGCGCCGATCAGACCGGCCTGTATTGGCCGATTACCATCCTGGGATACGTCGTGCAGATGTGCTCGGTTCCTCTGCTCGCCCTTGCTGGCAACTGGCAGGTGGCAGCCCTGCTGATTATCCTGGAACGCGTTGGCAAGGCTACACGCAATCCCCCGCGCGATGTGATGCTCTCGCATGCGGGCAAGCAAATCGGTGGATATGGTTGGGCTTTTGGTTTGCATGAAGCTCTCGATCAATCTGGCGCCCTGGTTGGTCCCCTGGCCGTCGCGGGCGTCCTTGCCTGGCGTGGCGATTACCGGCTTGCCTTTGCCATGTTGCTGCTTCCGGCCCTCGTGACGTTGTGCATTCTGGTCGTAGCCCGCTATACCTATCCGCGTCCTCAGGATCTGGAGGCGAACCCACCCGATGTCCAGGCGGGCGGGCTACCACGAGTTTTCTGGATCTACTTGATCGGAGCGGTCCTGGTCGCTGCCGGGTTCGCTGACTTTCCACTCATTGCCTATCACTTCGCGCGGACTTCGCTTGTATCAACGGCTCTGATCCCAGTCTTTTATGCAGTAGCTATGGGCACTGGTGGTCTTGGCTCGCTACTTTTCGGGCGCTTGTTTGACCAGGCAGGTTTGCTGGTGCTTCTTCCCCTGACTGTTCTCTCGGCCCTGTATGTGCCGCTGGTCTTTTTGGGAGGTTTTTGGGTCGCGCTGGCTGGTGTTGCGTTGTGGGGACTCGGCATGGGCGTACAAGAATCGATCATTCCCGCGGCTGTGGCCCGGATGGTTCCGGCTACCCGGCGTGCTTCAGCCTATGGGCTGTTCACTGCTGGCTACGGCATTTTCTGGTTCCTGGGAAGCGCCCTGATTGGCGTCCTGTACAGCCTCTCTTTCCCAATATTGATCGGCTTTGCTCTGCTAGTTGAATTGGCTGGCATCCCATTTTTTCTGCTAGCGCGAAGAGCTGATTAGAATGGTTTTCAGGGGGAGCAAGTGAAAAGGGCGGAGCCTCTTTCGGGGAGCGAATCATGATTGTTCCTCCAGCAGTGCTACCGCGTGACTTTGGGGAGAACGTAGCACTGGCCAGAGGTTGTAAGCCAGGCAGACGGCCAGGGCCAGGCCAAGGATACCCGAACACCCAAAGGCAATCTGGCCCAGATTCAGCGGACCGAAGATCAGCCAAGGCGCGAAGACGAGGGAACCAACCCGTAAGAGCGCAGCCAGATTGCCTAGCCAGAGTGTTGCGCTAACCAATCTGGCCGAACGAATGGTGCCACCGGAAAAGCCGGGGAGCATCCGTGGCGCGATCCCACATATCAGCAAGCTCACAAAGCCAATAGTCAGGGCATGGCGAATCGCGTCGTCGGCCAGCGGCGCGGCCTGCCCAAACAGCTCAAAGAGGCCATTCGTGATCAGGAAGAGGCCGCCGACCACCGCCCAAAGATAAGCACTGGCTATCAGAGCCACAAAGGGTCCGTAGCGGCTCCGTTCTTGGGCTACACGCGCTCGATACGCGCGCGCTCGCACTGCCGGTTCAGAGGCCAAACGGGCTACCCTGTGTGGCAGCTTGCCTCGCGTAAGCATGATGCGCACGAAGACGAGGACAAACATGGCCACAATGACACCAAGAAGCATCATGCCCGCACCCTTCGCCTCCGGCCAGCCTGCAAGGATACCCATACAGAATACGAACAGGCCGCTAAGATAGGTAAAAGCCAGGAACAACAACTGTCGAGGAGGAAAGGCATTCAGTCCCGCATACATTGGTAACGAGCGTGCTGACATTCCCAGCGCCATTGGTAGTAAGAAACCGAAGAGTCCTAATGTGATGAACAGTTGATCCCCTGTCGCAGAAACTATTCCCCCCTCTATCTGCCACAGATTTACCAGGTTGATCACCCCGGCGAGGCCCAGGCACATAAACGCGCAGGCGATCAGGGGCAATGTGTGACCAAATGCTGGACGCTTCGCCAGTTCCGGTCCTCGCCGGAGCGTCAGTCCAAGCAGGAGCACAATGCTGAGGAGCGTCAGACACTCCAGGAGGCCACTGCCCACCAGGACGGTTTTGGCGAGGATTTGATTGGTCAACGCCAGCCACGGCTGTACAACGGCGCGGAGGCAGAGCGCCACAGCCTGCCCCCAGATGATCCAGCGTATCGGCCAGGTGGCAACCAGAGGCGCTCCTCGCAAACGTGGTAAAAAGTGCAGCGACACGCCGACGACAAACAGCCCGGCCCATCCGAACATCTGGAGGTTGCCATGCGCTTGAGCTAGCGCGAGCCACCAGGTTCCCAATGGAACTCCGCTCATGCTAGTCACAGTGAGTACACTGGCTAGTAAAAAGCCACCACCTGCTCCCAGCAGAAGCGCGGCTTGAAAGACCGGTGCGACCTGCGCAAACGATGCCTGGGAGCGATCAGCCTCACCAGACCCATGTGTTCCGTATACTGTGGAAGATACAGCAGAAGTATGCTTTTCCAAAGATGGTTGCCTCCGATTCAGAGCAGATGTTCTCTTTGAGAGTGTACTGTCCCATGAGTTGTATGTGCAGTGACAAAAGTCACCTTCTCTATCTCCCAAGCTGGCTTGTGTCGCTGGTAAAGAGCAGGTATTGCGCTGGGACATCCCTTCAACAAGGAGATCAATGTGGATATCCTTCATATAGTCTTTTAGTAATAACCTGGCTCAGCCTCATCACTCCCGCATGAATCTCACGGAATGTTGTGTAGATCGGCGCGATTCCCAGACGAATAGTATCTGGTGGACGGAAATCAGGCAGGACTTTCATTTCATGAACCAGCGCCTGCTCGATGCGCGCCCCTTCGGCATGCCCTAGTGAGACGTGAGACCCCCGGGAGCGCGCATCCCTGGGAGAATGAAGCCGGAAGCCCAGCGGTTGCAATTCTGATTCCCACAGCCCGATCAGATATTCGCTTTGCCGGACCGATTTGGCGCGCAGTTGTTCTATCCCGGCTTCTAATAAAACATCAACGCCAGTCTCGATTAACGCAAGCGAGATGATTGGCGGTGTTCCTACTAGAAAGTGTCGCAGGTCGGACGCTGGCTCGTACTCCGGTCCAAAAGCGAACGAGTCTTTGTGCCCCATCCAACCGAAAAGGGGATTCCTCAGTTTATCCTGCAAATCCCGGCGAATATACAGGAACGCGGGAGCGCCGGGGCCGCCGTTCAGATATTTATAGGAACAGCCGATTGCCATATCGGCTCCAGCCGCGTTCAAATTGACCGGCACCGAACCGACCGAGTGGCTCAGATCCCATAACGTCATTGCGCCAACCGCATGAGCTGCCTCCGTCATTGTGGTCATATCGTACATGTAGCCGGTCTTATACGTTACATGCGATAGAGTCAGCAGTGCGGTCTGCGTACTTACCAGTGCCTGCAGTTCGGCGACCGGACCGTGAATGCCATCGGGCGACGGTACAACTTGTAAACTGTGCTGCAAGCCTGACAGATCAAGCACCCCTTGAAGAATATAGAGGTCTGATGGGAAATTGAGATTGTCCGTCAAAATATGCGTCCGACCCTGCTGGTAGCGCAGAGCGGCCACCACGAGCTTAAAGAAGTTGACCGAAGTTGAATCTGCTACAATGACCTCGTCGGGCTGGGCCCCAATGAGCCGGGCAATCTTCGCTCCAACCCGCTGCGGCGCAGTCAGCCATCCCTCGTTCCAACCGCGAATCAGCCTGCCACCCCATTGCTGCTGCACAATTTCTCGCACCAGTTCGGTCGTTGCTTTAGGCAGGCGTCCCAAGGAATTACCATCTAGATAGATTAAATCAGGATCATCAATTACAAAGCGGTCTCGCATATGCGCTAGCGGCTCTTGTCTATCAAGCTCGTCGGCGTACGCCATGGTGTTTCTTATAGCCATAAAATATACTCCCCAACAACCAAAGAAGAAGAAGCCCTCCCTCGACCTTCCATCCCAGAATCCACCCACTCCCAGCATATCACACACCGGCCCTCCCCCGACGATACTTATCATCATAGTAGAGCAAGAAATCCAGCTCCTCCGCACTGAAGCCATAATGTCTGGCCAGCACACGGTCAATTTCGTCGATCAGCCATTTCGAACGCGCTGGATAGATGCATTGGATAGTCAGGCGACCCCTGCCCCGCACACTCAGAGGGCACATTCTAGCATGCTTGCGCAAATCACATTCCAGCTCCTGAGAGAGTTGACACAACTCTTTCACAAGCCGGGGGTGAATCTTCGCCAGATCGAGCGGCAGGCCCAGAACTTCCCTCATATTCAAATTGCGGCAGTCGCTACTGGTTGTGATCAGCCAGTAGAAAAGGTTAGAGTTAAGGGCCACAAAGGCCACCTGCGCCTGATCAGAGGAAGTGAAGCGCAGAATTTTCATTTCGGAAGGCGCACGCGCCTTTCCCTGAGCGTCTAGAATAAGGGGAACAAAGGGAGTTACCTGAACAAACCAGCTTAACTTGCGGGTGTAATAGACAGGGTATGCGCCAGCAGAGTTAAGGTAATAGCCCAGGCTATGCTCCTGCCGCGACAGCTTTGCAGAAATACTCTTCTCCAGCGAAGAGCCATAGCGGGGAATTACACCCGGCCTGACCTGGTACGTTACTTCTGTATAGCTTAGATGCTCAAGGAGACAGGACCGGGACTCTTCCCCAAATTTCAGATACGGAGTAGCAAACACTCGACCCGGCCCTGGCCGAGCAGGATCAGCCTTCTTGTAGAGAAGAATGCAGAGGCGTGGATGAGGAAGCGCAAAGAGGCGACCTCGCTGGTCACTGAATGAGGCAACATGCAACTCCTTCTGGGCCAGGAGCAATTTCTGCAGAGGGCGATATCCGTCAGTACAGGTGGCAGAGGATGGCACAATCATGCCGAACCTTCCGCCCGGAGCCAGTAAGTCTGTGCTCCGCTCTATAGTCAGCGCGTAGAGGTTGCCGGTTTTCATGGTTGCATAACCATCCACACTGTAAAGCAACCGAACCTTCTCATACTCCACATACGGCGGATTACCGAGGACAACATCAAAGCCTCCGCGCCCCATCGGCTCTGGAAAAGCCCGGCTCCAATGAAATGCCAACTGACCAGGTACGTCTACTCGCTGGCTGACTTGCTCGTCAGCCTCTACACGAAGTGGCCCAAGCAGACTATTGCCCACATCTATATGCCGACCGAAGTCATCCGATAGCCCGGTCGGCGTACAATTGGGCGATGCCGCAAGCACCTTCAAATACAGGCGGAGTCGACAAACCTCAACAGCCTCCTCGGCAAGGTCAACCCCATAGAGATTATGCTCGATGATCCAGCACAGAATAGCCTGTCGCCGCTGGGTAGCGCTACCTACCTCCTCCAGACAGGTGCGGAACGAGCGATCGTACGGAGAGGCCAGCGCGGCAGATTGAGAGCACATCTCCTCCATACGAGTCAGGCAAGCTACGTATAGCGGTTCCAGGTGGGCAAGAGCCTCGCAGAGAAATGCTCCCGATCCGCAGGTAGGATCAAGAATGGCGAGCTGGCGCAAGCTCTGGTAAAAAGCCGCCAGGAACGCAGGCTCCTGGCAGTTCCGCAGCGCATCCAGCGCCAACAACTGTTGATTCAGATTCCACGTGACTAAGCGGTCAAGATTGCCACCGACACTCTGCCTCAGCTTACCCAGGATCGCGCCCGTGTGCTCACGCCTGCTAATAACCTCGCGCCACGTCTCGCCCAGCAAAGCATAGGGATCAGAAGCTCGCTGTTGCCAGATCCGGCGCCGGGCAACGTCTTGAAGACCCGCCGCGATTTCCGCTGGTAAAGGATATTCACAGCCTTTGTACGCAGACGCATACATATAGCGCTCCGGCTGCTGAACCAGGCAGCGCCAGAATAAGGCATCAGGTATACAGGCTCCCTCACAATGCTCACAAAGGCGCGTAAAAAGCGCCGGCAGCAGCGTATTATGCACAATATAGGAAGTAATCTCGGCAGGAGTATAGTACGCTCCCATCTCTTTGGGCCTCATCCCCAGCTCAAGAAACTCCCCAAGGATATCGGGCGTGACTGTCCCGGCATTGTAGACAGTCCCGGCATGTAGCTGCCAGGGATATGCATCGAAAGTGGTGAATATTTGCGCGAAAACCTTGTCGGGGATAGATATACCAGGACAAGTCTGCTCGATGCTCCGACTGGGAAACAAGTTCTTTAGCGGCACGCTACAATCCCTGGACTGATCGAAACAGGAGAAAAGCGGACAAAGAAACTCGCGATAAAAGCCAGTTCCCTCCTCTTGCCTTTCCTGAAATAAGCGAAGGTGATTCTGAAGATAGAAGGGATCACCGGAGAGTAAGCCCATGTGCTGAAGAAAGTAAAGGAAAATCAAACGATTGAAGAGCAAAGAGGCAGAACGCAAGCACACCTCTCTTTCTCCAACACCCTCAATACTCTCGGCAAGGTCCATGCATAGACTGCGCAGATGTGCGACAAGACGATTGTTTCTTCCTCTCGAACGCTTATCCTCCCGGCTGCGCGTCCACCAATACGTCATGAGATCTTCTTTCTTTCACATGCGCACGAAATATAGGCAATTATCTATGTTATCGTACTTATTGTAAGCAGAGCGTCAAGCTCTAGAGGAGCCACACTTGTCTGTCAGCCCAACCAATGTTACAATGCTCCCACTGAAATCCTGGAGGAAACATATGCTCCTGACGATAACGACTACGCACCAACCGGCTACTGACCTGGGGTACCTGCTGCACAAACATCCTGAGCGCTGCCAGACGTTTCCCCAGGCATTCGGGCAGGCACACGTCTTCTACCCGGAGACTAGCCATGAGCGATGCACCGCCGCTCTCCTGCTCGACATTGATCCCATTAAGCTGGTACGCGGATCGCGTGGGGCAGCAATCATAGAGCAATATGTGAACGACCGGCCCTACGTAGCCTCATCGTTTCTCAGTGTGGCTATGGCCGACGTATTCCGAACAGCCATGCAGGGTCGCTGCGACACCAGACCTGAACTGGCGCAAACACCCATTTCGCTCTCTGCAGCGCTCTCCGTCGTACACTGTCGTGGCGGCGAGGACCTGCTAAAACGCCTGTTTGAACCTCTGGGCTATACAGTCGTGGCCGAACCGCTGTTACTCGATGAACAGTATCCCGATTGGGGAACAAGCGCTTACTACCATCTGACGCTGAATGCAACCTGTCGTCTGGCCGATTTATTGACACATATCTACGTATTGATTCCGGTGCTGGACAACGAAAAGCACTACTGGATTGGCAGTGACGAAGTTGAAAAGCTGCTGCTCCGTGGCAAAGGCTGGCTGGAGAAACACCCCGAACGTGAGTCAATCACTTATCGCTACCTCAGGCACAAACGCAGCCTGGCCCGCGAGGCTCTGGCTCGCCTGGTTTCCGAGGAGCAGGAAGCGCTTGAGGAGGAAGAGGAGAAGAGCGAAGAACCTGCTAGCGAAGAGAAACACATGAGTTTGCACGAGCAACGCCTGGATACCGTCGTAGAAGTTCTGCGCAAGACTGGTGCAAGGAGCGTTCTAGACCTGGGTTGCGGCGAAGGCCGTCTGCTCAAGAAACTTCTACCCGATCCACGCTTCGAGAAAATTCTGGGTCTGGATGTGTCCTATCGCGCTCTAGAACTCGCCCAGAAGCGCCTACGCCTGGACTCTCTAGGAGATACTCAGAAGAAGCGCATCAGCTTGATACATGGAGCACTGACCTATCGTGACAGACGCCTAGAGGGTTTCGATGCCGCAGCAGTGGTCGAAGTAATCGAGCACCTGGATCCGCCGCGCCTGGCCGCGTTTGAGCGTATGCTCTTCGAGTTCGCCAGACCCGATACCGTTGTCCTGACCACACCTAACGTCGAGTATAATGTCAGATTCGAGACGATGTCCGCCGGCCGCCTGCGCCACGCCGACCATCGTTTCGAGTGGACACGCCAGGAGTTTCGGACCTGGGCCGAGGCAGTCGCGCAGCGCCATGGCTATACCGTGCGCTGCCTGCCGCTTGGGCCAGAAGATGAAACAGTCGGCGCCCCTTCGCAAATGGGCATTTTCTCACGGGTGTAGTCCTCCCCAGTGGAAAGGTAAAATATGCAAGATGCACGTCTACAGGCTGTTCTGGCGGCGTCCTCTATGAGTGAGAATCACTACCATGAACATATCCATTCCTGAATTTGCTCTGGTCGTGCTGATCGGTCCTTCTGGCTCAGGCAAATCGAGCTTTGGCCGGCGGCACTTTAAACCTACGGAGGTAATCTCCTCCGACTTTTGCCGGGGCCTGGTCTCCGACGACGAAAACGACCAAAGCGCGACTAACAACGCGTTTGCTGTGCTGCATTTTATCGCAGCCCGTCGTCTGGCTGCTGGCAAGCTAACGGTAATCGACGCGACCAACGTTCTGGCGGAGGATCGCAAAGAGCTACTCAAGCAGGCCCATGAGTACCACTGCCTACCTATAGCGCTCGTCTTTAATCTACCGGAGAAACTTTGCCACGAGCGCAACGCAACGCGCCCCGATCGTCAGTTCGGGCCACATGTTGTGCGCCGTCAGCACGCACACATGCGCCGCTCTCTGGGCCAGTTGCGCCGCGAAGGCTTTGCCTCTGTTCACATCTTCTCGTCACCTGAGCAGGTTGATGCAATAGAGATCGTCCGGGAACCGTTGCCGGTTGATCGCAAGGATGAACACGGGCCATTTGACATCATCGGCGACGTGCATGGCTGCTTCGACGAATTGTGCGAACTGCTGGCGAAGTTAGGATACACGATTGAGTCCCCGACTACAAGCAAGCCGAACTATCACGTGCAAGCACCTGAAGGGCGCAAGGTAGTTTTTCTGGGTGATCTTGTGGATCGTGGCCCTCATACTCCCGATGTGCTGCGCCTGGCGATGGACATGGTAGCGAGTGGCGTGGCTCTCTGTGTACCCGGCAACCACGATATGAAGCTGCTGCGCAAGCTGCAAGGGCGCGCGGTCACTCTCCATCATGGTCTGGCTGAGACGATGGCACAGTTGGAGCGCGAGACCCCGGAGTTCCGCGCCCGCATTTTAACGTTCTTTGAGAGTATGGTCAGCCACTACGTACTCGACGGAGGCAGACTGATCGTGGCTCACGCCGGTTTGAAGGCAGAAATGCAGGGGCGTAGCACCCGCTCTGTGCGCGACTTCGCCCTCTACGGCGAAACTTCCGGCGAAATTGACGAATTCGGCCTGCCAGTTCGCTATAACTGGGCAGTTGAGTATCGCGGAAAACCTCTGGTTGTCTATGGCCACACACCTGTACCTGAGCCAGAATGGTTGAATCATACCCTCAATATCGACACCGGTTGTGTCTTCGGAGGCAAGCTGACCGCTCTACGTTATCCCGAACGCGAGCTGCTGAGCGTGGCGGCGAAACAGACCTATTGGGAGTCGCCCAAACCATTCCCCTCGCCGGTGAGCGCGAGCGATGGACTAACTGCCCAGCAGCGAGAAGACGAGTTGCTTGATATTGAGGACGTCACCGGCAAACGCCTGATAGATACACGTCTCCAGCCTAAGATAACTATTCGCGAGGAAAACGCCATAGCCGCGCTAGAGGTCATGAGCCGTTTTGCAGCCAATCCCAAGTGGCTCATCTACCTGCCACCGACTATGGCGCCCTCCGAAACCAGTTCGGAACCCGGCCTGCTAGAACATCCCGCCGAAGCCTTTGCTTATTATATACGTGAGGGTGTGAAGCACGTGATATGTGAAGAAAAACACATGGGATCGCGCGCCGTTGTGATACTCTGTCGCGACGTGAAAACAGCGCGCACCCGCTTCGGCGTTATCGATGAGGGGATTGGCATCTGCTACACACGCACCGGGCGGCGCTTCTTTGATGACCTTGCCCTAGAGCAAGAGCTACTGGAACGCCTGCGCCTGGCATTGGAGCACACGAACTTCTGGGAACAACTCAGGACCGACTGGGTTTGCCTGGACTGTGAATTGATGCCCTGGTCCGTGAAGGCGCAGGGACTGCTGCTCAAACAATACGCAGCGGTCGGCGCAGCTTCGCGCGCGGCCCTGGATCGGGTAGTGTCGCTGCTGGAGCGCGCTCAAGAACGCGACCTGGAGCTTGGAGAACTTCCTGAACGCTATCGCCAGCGCAGCCGGATGGCCCGGCAGTACGTCCAGGCTTACCGCCAGTATTGCTGGCCGGTCAACTCGCTCAACGATCTCAAACTTGCTCCCTTTCATATTCTGGCCACGCAGGAAGAAGTCCATACCGACAAGGACCATCTCTGGCACATGCAAACCACCGCTGCTTTCTGCCAGGCGGATCCAGAGTTGTTGCTGGCCACGCCCTACAAGCTGGTTGAACTCAACGATCCTACCAGCGTAGCCGAGGGTATTCAATGGTGGAGCGAACTGACCGGGCGTGGAGGCGAGGGTATGGTAATCAAACCGCTAAACTTTATTACGCGCAGCCGACGTGGCATTACGCAGCCCGCGCTCAAGTGTCGTGGACCCGAATATCTGCGAATCATCTACGGCCCTGAGTACGACGTGCCAGCCAACCTTGAACGCCTGCGCGCACGCGGCATCGGAGCCAAGCGTTCGCTAGCCATGCGTGAGTTTGCCCTGGGTGTGGAGGCGCTTGAACGCTTCGTTCATAACGAGCCGCTGCGCCGCGTGCATGAGTGCGTATTCGGCGTCCTTGCTCTGGAAAGCGAGCCGGTCGATCCACACCTCTGACGCCTCCCGGCACATACGCACAGGCTTTCCTTTCCAAAGAGGAGGAATGCAGGCTCTCTCTGTTTCCCCAGGTACTGATGTACTATTCTGCAGATCAAACCAGGGGAAATGCAGCCAGAGCGACTCCTGGCTCGTTCTTACATTGCGAGAGAAAACACGGCTATATATTCGCCTGCGGAAAAGCTACCTGGTTCCGTTTGCCTGACCAGGCGAGAAAAAAACAGAAGTGAGTAGGTAAGTTGCATGAGATTGCTGTACGCGAACCATTCTGCAGAAAGCAGGCAAACACATGGATAATCTGCGCTTTTCTCGGCATTTACACTTTCGCCTGCCTACTTTTATAGGTTTGTACCTATGCCTGGTACTTCTTGCAGCCTGTGCTACCAGCGCAACGGGCACAAACATTGGCAGTACGCCCAGGTCAACCGTGAGACAGGTTCTGGTGTTTCCAAATGTCGGCATCCAGGATCTTGCGACGCTTGATCCGGCTCAAGCTTCGGACGAGAACTCCTTACAAGCTATGATGATGATCTATAGCGGCCTGGTGCGCCTGGACCAGAAACTCAGCGTTATTCCCGATCAGGCCACCTGGACAATTTCCACCGACCGCAAGGTCTACACCTTTTACTTGAAACCAGGGCTTACTTTCTCCGACGGAACCCCTCTCACAGCACAAAGCTACGTATACAGCCTGACGCGCGCCTTGCTGCCCTCAGTTCAGTCGAGCAATGCGATGCTCTTCCTGGGCAACATCGCTGGCGCGGCAGACGTGAACAGCGGAAAAGCTACGACGCTGCGCGGTGTAAAAGCACTGAATGCTACAACTCTCGTTATCACACTCACACGGCCGACGGAGTACTTTCTCCAGGCACTGACCAACCCGCTCACTTTTCCGGTGAACCAGAAACTGATTGAGCAGTACGGTGCCGCCAGCTGGTCCGATCATGTCGTCGGTAACGGAGCCGGCAGCGGGCCATTCGAGGTGCAAACGTGGGTACACAATACAAAGATGGTTCTGGTACCCAATCCGCACTATTACGGACCTCATATGCGCTTGGCCGAGGTCGACATGATCTTTGTCGTCGATCCTCACACTGCGTTTCAGGCATACCAGGGAGGCCAGTATAACTTTGTCTGGAACATTTCTGCCTCCGATCTGGTTGCCGCACGTGGCTTATCTGGATTCACCAGCCAGATACTCCTGGAGACCGACGCGCTCTTCTTTAATACGCAAATGCCGCCGTTTAGCCAGCTCGCGGTACGCCAGGCATTTGCGTATGCGACCGATAAAGATACCCTGGCTCAGTCCCAATCTACCCTGAATGG
>DATGKW010000250.1:0-8857 GCA_035294465.1 Ktedonobacteraceae bacterium
AAATAGACAGTTGCCATCTGCCCCATACATGCCTGCGTCGTACTATCTTCTAACCCCAATCTGGCCTCATAGAGAGGCAGCACGCGCTGATAGTATGTCTCCGCCTCAGCAAATTGCCCATTTTCAAGGGAGAAGATAGCCAGCTTGTGGGCCGCAACCACGAGCAGCGGATGATCCTGGCCAAGCGCTGGTTCGCCGATTTTGAGCGCTTCTTGATAGCACGCGCGCGCCTCTTCGCGCTTCCCCTGCTCGGCATAGACGCCCGCCAGGTCAAGCAGGCAGAGGATCACATCCGGGTGGGTTGCCCCCAGGACGCTTGAGCGGGCAAGCAGCGCGTTCTGGAGCAGCGTTTCCGCCTCGCTATAGTTTTTCAGAAGAGCGTTCAGGGTGCCCAGATTGCGCAGCACTATACCAATGGTTTCGTGTCCCGTCCCCAGCAGATGTTGATAGATCGGAAGCGCCCTGCGCAAAAGCATCTCCGCGTCCCGGATCAGCCCATACTCCCAGAGCAGAGTGGCAGCCCAGCAGAAAACATCGGCTATTGGCTCATGGGGAAGAAGCCAGTCCGAATTCAGGGTTGCCAGGTGGAGAATCTGCGCGGCTGTACGCATGCGGGCTGCTGGCGTCGCCTGCTCTTGCGCCGGCAGCAAATGCGCGAAGGCGCGCAGAGCTTGCACAACCAGGCCGTCGCGCTTCTCCTGCGCCTGAGCCTGGCGCAACGTCTCCTGAACCGTCCTCTGCATACTCAAGACCCTGCTCGTTTCATTCATCGTGAGCAGGCCCAGAGAAGTCAACAATGCCAGGGCTTCGTCCAACAAAGCGGGATTGTGCGCGACCTCTTGAAGGGCGGGTGCCAGTTCGCTCGCGCCCTGGAGAAAAAGCTCGCGGGGAATCTCACCAGGGGCCAGAACGGTGCAGAGCCAGAGCACCTCTGCGGCAAATGGCTGCGTCTTCTGCAGAGAGATAGCCGGAAGACTACAGGTAATAGCAATGGCGTTGGTAGTCCTATCCTTCGACGTCTTATGCTCTACCAGGCGCTGCTCATAGGTGCGATAGATTGTCAGCAGATCTTGCAAAGAGCTTCCAGCGACACGCGCTGAGGACGCGGCCAGATTCAATGCTAGAGGCAAACCGTCCATCGCCTGGGCCAGCGTTGTAGCTGTTGCTTGCACTGCTGGTTCGGCCTGACTGAGCGGGATAGAGGCAGCAAGCTGGCCGGACTGGCGCAGGAGCAACAGCGTGCTTTGCTGGAGATCAAGTTTTGCAAGCGGCATCTGCGCGAATGATGGGTCGTCGATAGATTGACGAGTAAGCAGCAGCGTATGGCCGGCGGCTGTCTGCTCGCTTGGTTCTGCAAGCGCCGCGCTGCCGACATTATCCATGATCAGCAAATAATCTGGCTGCTGCGCGAACCAGTTCTGGAGCACCTCACTCACGCCGGCCAGATTCTGTTTTTCGGCGCTGACTGGTAAAGATAGACGCGCAGCCAGTTCGAGAGCATCAGCTAACCAGGTCTCCGTGCTGGACACGTCCATATAGAAGACCCATCGGTACGCCTGGGAGAAGCGGCGCGCATACTCTAGCGCAAACGTCGTTTTCCCCATGCCCGCCGGGGCAGCAATGACTACAAGCCGCCTGCTCTGCAGCATCTCACGTAGCTTCTGGAAGAGATCTTCGCGTCCGACAACGAGGGGCATTTGATGATTGAGGCTTCGGTCCATAGAATTTGCTTTCTCCAAAATATATTTGCATCTTTAAAAATATTGACTCGTTCTCTCGGACAACTATGACAGCCCATAAAACTATGGTATGATCCATCCGCAAAAGCGAGAGGCCCCTCGTTGCGAAGGCGTGTGGATTATTGGTTCGCGTTTCACGGAGTATAAATGGAAGATGAATAGTGAAAGCCAGAGTAATTCCTGGGCGTGATCAGTAAGCTCTCATTGAAGAGATTGGCACTGAAGAAAGAGCGTCTGCCTGCTGGATACCTTTTCAGAGAGGGCTGTAATATTCGGGGCGGCTAAACGATAGTTACGGTGAGGACTCAAACAAACCGAGGAAAATAATGCAGGCGAACAGGCATATGACCCAGGAGGAGCAAGAGATGGCCCTCCTGTATAGAAAATACGCACCAGGTATGCTTGCTTATGTTCGCATGCGCATTTCCTCTCAGGAAGACGCCGAAGATCTGGTGGTGGACGTTTTCCTGGCGGCTCTCGAGAACGCAAAATTCGTCACGCTTTCGGAAAGAGCGCAACAGATGTGGCTCTGGCGGGTCGCCCGCAATAAGGTAATCGACGCCTATCGGCGGTCAAAGACTCGCCAGAGTGTGACTCTCGATCAAGTTGCTGGCAATCTCTTTGCAGATGAGATGGTCAGCCCCGAATATATCGCCTTGCAACAAGAAGATTACATGGATTTGTCTACGCATCTCCAACGCTTGCCCGCGCTTCAACAGGAGATTTTACGCATGCGCTTCGGCCAGGGTTTATCCTGCGGTGAGATCGCGACCGCCCTCGGAAAGCAAGAGAACGCGGTACGGGTTACGCTTTCACGCAGCCTAAACCTTTTGCGAAAAATCTATCAACGCAGAGGGGAGGAGCAGGAACGTGAACGCCCATGATGAATTTTACACACCTGAAGAAGTAGACGCGCAAATCGAGCGCGCGAGCCGTTTACAGGAAGGCGATCAAGCAGATGCCGAGGTCATTGCATATCTGCGCAGCTTTTATCAGACAGATAGCCAGCAGGAGTCGCTTGATCGCATGTGGAATCGCATCAGGCGCGCGGCTGCCTGGGAACACGCTCACTCAGAGCGAGAAAAGGATTCATCAATGCAGACCTGGCAAACAGAGAACCATAACGTGGCCCCTATGCGGCCACAACAACCCCCGCGTCCACCTTCGCGCTTCCGTCAGCGCCTCGGCCTCCTGGCAGCGGTGCTCGTAGTGCTCGCCCTGGTAGGTAGCATGACCTTCGTGCTGTACGCAGCTCAACATAGAGGAGGCGTAGCCACGACTCCGACGACGGGGGTCACGCCACATCCAACATTAACGTCTTCGACAACTCGTGCGCCATTAAAGATCATTGCGGTCAATATGACGGTCACGCCTACATCAATCGCGGGCTTAGCCTGCGGGACGAACGTAACCGTGACCTATACCGCGACCTTCCAGGCCAACGCGAATAACGCCGGAGGGACCGTCGACTTTGATTACACGGTAAATAATGGGCGCAGCGAGACTCCGGCCAGCATCAATTTCAATCCAGGAGAGACGACCACAACGTACAACTTTAAATGGAGCGGCTCGCTGCCTGCCGATCATACCTATCCTGGCCTGGGAGGCATCCAGGTGATCAGCCCTAACCAGTTGACTGCAACGCCCGTCGCGCCGCTGGGACAATGCACCTCTCCGGCGGCAGCGTTCCAGGTCACGCAGGTTGATATGACGGTCACTCCTGCGTCCATCCAAGGGATGGCTTGCGGAACGACTGTTACCGTGACCTATACGGCTACCATCCATGTCGCGGCTAATAGCCCCGGCGGGACCGTCCAGTTCACGTACACAACTGATAATGGACGTGGATCGACCCCGGCCAGCGTTACCTTCAGTCCTGGGCAAACCGTCCAGACCTTCAAATTCACCTGGAGCGGCGCTTTGCCTGCCGATCATACCAGCCCCGGCCTGGGAGGCATCCAGATAAGCAGCCCCAATCAATTGACCTCCCCAATGGTTAAGCCAACCGGGACGTGTAGTTAACTGACGAATAAAGCGGCGCAGCTTGCTCGCGCTGTGGCCTCATGGCGCGAGCAAGCTGTGTCGCTTTATTTGTCTCCAACTCTAGACATTCGTTAATTTCGCGTCAACGCGAATGGCGACGTTATTGCGGAGCGCGTTGGAAACCGGGCATCTCTGCTCGGCGATTTGAGCAGCTTGCTGAAAGGCGGCTTCGCTCAGTCCGGGGACACTGCCGCGCACGTGCAGATCCATCGATTGAATCCTGGGACCACTGGCGCTCAATTCCAGCGTACAGACCGCGTCCACTTCCAATTTTTCGGCAGGCGTTCCGGCTCCGGCAAGGCCGTGAGCCAGCCCCATCGCGTAGCATTCAGCGTGAGCAGCGGCGATTAGCTCTTCGGGGCTGGTCTTGCCGTCGGGCCGCTCAGTGCGCGAAGCCCATGTGACCGGCAGGTTATCCAACGCGCCGCTGCTCGTGTGACCAATCGTCCCATGGCCCTGTATCAGATTCCCTTCCCAGACAATCTGCGCACGGCGATCAATTTGTGGCATGTTCTTTTCCTCCTCACATGAGTGAAGCAGTTGTTCCTTACAATATCACCGGAAATAAACTCTACATTTCACTTTTCACAAGGCACACATGCTATGAATCTATCATCCATTGGATGAAAAAGACAAATGCTTCAGGAGAATACATAGACAAATGACAATGTAATATGCTATGGTTCCTCTGATGGACAAGCGACTCTATTTCTTTGGAGGAACGCTCGTGCTGGAAGGGGTTTCGCAAGACGAAAAGCAGATCCCCACGCAGTTTCTCTGGAGTCATGGGAAGTGGCGCACAGAAGCTTACCATTACGCCAGCCTGCTTTCCTGGCTGCGAGAAAACGCAATCCGCGACGCGCTTCCTCGCTGGCAGCGGCTTAACTATACCCTCCACGACGGCCGCCAGCCGCACGATTACCAGGCCGAAGCGCTTGCTGCCTGGCAGAAGGCGGGCTATCGCGGCTGTATCGTCCTGCCAACCGGGGCTGGGAAAAGCTATATAGCCATTCGGGCAATTCATCATCTGAATCACTCGGCGGTGGTCATAGCTCCCACGATTGACCTTTTACATCAGTGGTACCGGCTCCTCTCGCATGCCTTTCACGCGGATATCGGGGTGTATTACGGAGCCGAAAAGATCATCCAGCCTATTACCGTGACAACCTATGCCTCCTTTGGCAATCTGATGAGCGAATATGGCAACTTTTTCCGTGTCCTGCTCGCGGACGAAGCGCATCACCTGCCATCGCCAGTCTACAGTGAGGGAGCGTTGATGTCGCCAGCCATTGCACGACTTGGACTTACCGCTACCTATCCTTCAGAAGAGGAGCAGGAGGGAGAAGGCCGGCGGCGTCTTGATCTCCTGCTCGGTGGCCCGATTGTGTACGCGCTCAACATCGATGATCTCGCGGGCGAACGGCTGGCCGCCTATCGCACACAGAGAATACGCGTTCAATTGACTCCTGATGAGCGCGAGCAGTACGAGCGAGACTTCAATGCATCTATGGATTTTGTACGGCAGCGTAATCTTCTGCGGCGTTATGGACCGAACTGGCTGCGCGAACTGCAACGGCTCTCCGCTAAAGATCCGGAGGCACGTGCGGCTCTGCTGGCTCGCCAGCGCGTTGCGCGTTTACTGGCTGGTTGCTACGGTAAATTCCAGGCGGTCGACGATCTTCTGCGCGAACATCTTATGGAGCAGGTCCTTATTTTTACCGAATCCAACGCCGTAGCTTACGCCATCGCGCACCGCTATCTGATTCCGGTGTTGACGCACCTTTCGACAGCAGCCGAGCGGAAGGATATTCTGGATGGCTTTCAGGAGAAGCGCTACCGGGCCATCGTGACCTCAAGAATTCTTGACGAGGGAGTAGACCTGCCCTCCGCCAAAGTCGCGATCATTCTGGGAGGCACAGCCGGGGCACGCCAGTATATTCAGCGGCTTGGTCGCGTGCTGAGGTGCGCAGAAAATAAGCAGGCAGTGCTCTACGAAGTGCTGGTGCGGGGCACCAACGAGGAGGGGAAAGTGCAGCGGAGACGAGCCGCGACGCTCCGACAGGAGGAACAGCATGTTTACGTCCGATCTGGTCAGGCCGTTCCTGCGCATCAACGGCCGAACGCTGGCGGTCGACCTGCTCAATGAGACTGATTCACACTGGCTGCAAACCGCGCAGGAATTGATCGCGCTTTTCCAGAACCACCTGGGCCAGCCGCAGGCGAACTGGGAGCGAGCGCTTGAAACATACGAGGGGACGCGGGTCGACTATCTGCGCATCAGAGGATTGGCCAGAGTGCTGACGGGCGCAGCAACCTTTACGCAGAAGGCGTTTCCCTATCAGCCTCGCGACCTGCGCGCGCGCCTGTTCTGCCGTGGCCCCGCTTTTGAGAAGCCGGATATGTTTCACCCCCTTGCCCGCCAGGACTTGCTGGAGCAGGCCGCGAGCGAGTTGGGGATGGCAAGCGCTGAACTGGATGAAGCCCTTTTTTCCGACCATCCCGGCGCGCATGTACTCACGCATGCTGGCCCGGCCTGGACGCCCCGGCAGCTTCTCCAGCGCTATAACCTCGAACTCTCGCGCGGGGCGCTGTATCGTGCGATTGTCGTGCAGGTTGAGATATACGACAGTTTTAAAGAGTTCTGGCGATATCTCAAGCTTTTTAAGATCATGTTTCTGGCCAGCGAGATTCCTGGGGGCGGCTATCGCGTTGTACTGACCGGCCCGCTCTCTGATTTCGTCGAAACAGAACGCTATGGCGTCTCATACGCGGAATTTCTGCCGGCGATTCTTCTTGGTGAGCGCTGGAATCTCGTCGCCAGAATCAAGTCGCCCGCGCCCAGGCAAGAGCGCTCAGACGCGTTGACAGGTGCGCAGGAACAAGAACCTCTCCTGTATCGGCTCGACAACACCTGCGGGCTACGCTCCTACTATCGCAAAGGCAGACTCTACGACTCTACCCTGGAACGCGTCTTTGCCGAGGAATTTACGGATTTTGAAGAGAAATTCGGCGTCGAGCGAGGCAAGTGGAGGCTGCTACGGGAGGAACAGGTGCTGGTGCTGGATGGCAGCGTCATGATTCCCGATTTCCTGCTCATTCATACCCAGGACGAAGCCCGCCGTATCCTGATCGAACTGGTGGGCTACTGGAGTCCACGCTACCTGAAAACGAAGATTGCAAAAGTGAAAGCAGCTCGATGCCCTAACCTGTTGCTGCTCGTCTACGAGGATTTGAAAGTCACCAGACAAGACTTTCAGGGAACAGAGGGCGAAGTTCTCTTCTTTAAGCAAAAACCGGTGATTAAAGATGTCATGGAAGCAGTAGAACGCCTGGCTCAGCGCGTATACGGCCCGCTTGTACCAGCCGCGCCGCCTCCGCTCCCGCAGGTGATCGAGATGTACCGCGCACAAGGCGCGGCGCAGGAAAACGCGTGGTACCTGCTGGAACAACTGGAGGATCTGCTGCGCCAGGTTGATCCCGCGTTTTCGCCGCGCCGCTACGGATACAAGAGCCTCTCGGCGCTGCTCAAAGAGAATCCCGCGCTGTTCGAGACGCGCCGCCGGGCAGGGAAAGGGCGCCCCATCGAGGCTCGCCTGGCGCAGGAGCAGTGGGAAAAGGGCAGAGCCTTTAGCCAATAAGGAAGGTCAGGAGCAAGGTCAGCAATCCTACCGTGCGGGTTGTATCGCCAACGTAGAGATAGATCAGACCTGTTTGCTCGTAATACCAGGGTGTAGTGATTGCGATGCCCACCGCGATCAACAGAAATGACAGCCCCATGAGGAAACTAAAGCGTGTCCCTTTCTGCAAAAAGAAGCGCATATAGTTCACGGAGATAACGAACGTAATCACGCCTCGCAGCAAACTCACGATTGCTTCCACTTCAGGGTTAGCAAACTGGGGTGTCAGCGGAGTCATAAAAAGCGCCACCAGCAGGAGGGCCACGAAGATCAGCTGCCATTGCGCCACCCGGCGCAGGTAGCGCTCTGCGGTGCTGAGAGTAGCCAGAAAAATAAAGAAGTAGCTCACGATTTGAGCAGCGTAGCGAAACCACTTGGTGCTGAAGAAACTCGCCAGGTAATTGTCGCCGATGATACCGATGACGCCTACGACGGCGATTGTACCCATAGCCACGCCCAGGATAAAATGCAGGTCATGATGAGTTTTGAAATAGCGGGAAAAAGCGCGGAGCGAGATGAGAAACGTGATGCTGGCCTGAGCAATCAAAAGCAGGGTGGTAATTTGCGTTGAATTCAGAGCAGCCATGCTCCCTCCTTATCTATTTCTTCTTGAAAAGAGGGCTTACAGCGCCTCCTCCACGAGTTGCCCTTGCGCGTCGTAGAGCTGGATACAATTCGCCTTAAGCAGTACATCCAGCGCCTTAATAACTTCTTCTAGTGAGAGACCAGTCACGGTGGCCAGCCTGGTCACGCTTTTTCTGCCGTCGATTTCGCTGAGGAGCCGGCGAGCCTGCCGGTCTTTAATGGCGGGACCACCAGCAAAGGGGTTGCTCGCCTGCATTGCATCCTGCCTGAGAATCTGGCGAGGAACGAGCCTCAGCATTGTCTGGCGTGTTCGTTGTGCCTGGACAGTAGGAACGGCAGGATGAGTCGTAGAGCGCAGAGGATCAGGAACAATCTCCCAGACCTCCTGGATCAGAGCCTCGGCGGTAAAGGGCTTTGACAAATAGCGGTCGGCTCCCTGGCGCAGTCCATAAGTTATGTCAAGCGGAGCGTTTTTGGAACTGATGAGGATCAGAGGAAGTCTCCGCAGAAGAGCATTCTGCCGTATGTATCTGCAAAGCTCATAGCCATTCGTATCCGGCAAAAGCACATCCAGAATCAGGCAGTGAGGCATGAAAGTCATAAGCTTAGCAAAGCCTTCTCTGCCACTCAAAGCCACATCCACCTGATATCCTGCTTGCTGAAGGGCATTAGCGATAAAAACGCAGATTGAAGGGCTATCATCGATAACCAGCACTCTAGGCGGGTTCATCACCGTTTCTTTTTCCTCTTATCTTCGTGGATTTTGCACCTTCCTTTGTGTTTATACGACTGAGAGGTACAGTTCTTCCTTGC
>DATGKW010000251.1:0-35843 GCA_035294465.1 Ktedonobacteraceae bacterium
GCCAGGTGAGTCAGAAGAAGCTCGCAGGCCACCACAATGGCCTCTAGATCGTCTCCACCTGGAGAAGCAGGAAGATGAGTACGCGTGGCATACTCGCGAAAGGCAGCCAGATACGCTCCTATTCCACTATTCGTCGCGCGGAGATATCCTGCCGCCAGAGCCAGCGCGACCGGCAGTCCCTGTAATTCGCGAGCCAGTTCCAGCGCAGCTCGTCTCTGCTCCTCTGCCACCTGGTCCAGTTCCGCGTGCTCGGCAAGCAAGCCAGATCGACGCAGCACCAGCAGTGCGCCCTCCTGTGCATCCAGAGGGGTGAGCTTCACGCAAGGAAGCGCCGTTGGGAGATCTGCCGCTTGTGTAATCACGATGACTGAACTTGCCATCTGTCTCGGAGTAAATGCAGCAACGAGCGAAGTAGGGAGCATAGCGAGGTCTGGCAGCGTCTTCCGTTCGGGAAAGTTCTCCAGAATAATTAACGCATCTTGTTGAGTGAAAAGGTCCTGTTGTAATGCCTGCAAAAGAGAGAACAGTCTCTGGGATGTGTAAACAGGAAGAGCAGACGGGGGCAGCATAGCCAGCAAATCGGCCAGAAGCGTCTCCTCAGTGGCTGCGTTTATCCAGAAAACCGAGCGATAGCGACGCCCAAATTGTTGGGCATACGCCTGCGCTACGGTCGTTTTCCCCATACCCTGGGCGCCGGTAATCACGACTCGGCGATGATGCTGGAGCGCCGTGTCTATCGTTTGTAACAAATTTTCGTGCCCGACAAAATCGGGGATAAGAGAAACCATAAACAGATACTCCTAAGAAGTGCATAGAAGTGCATAGAAGTGCAAAAAGTCAAAATCTAATATTTTCTATATATTATTTATATATACATTGTTTATAAACAAATCATTCTCATCCACACGCTTTATCGTGTAAAGCAACAAGCAAACCAATTGAGCATTGGCATAATACATTGCTTCCGTGAAACCAACCAGGCGCCTTTTATCATCTCTTCTAGAATACAATAGGAAATTCACAGATCGGCTATGCATTTTGACAGCGATTTCTTTCAGCCGAAAAAATTGTGATCGACGTTTTTATCCCTACGAAAAAGGGCAATGGAGCGCGGTTGATTGGCTGGAGGTTTCGCAAGTGAGTTCGCTTTGCATTAGGTGAACTAATTACTGAGAATGGATCCTGAAGGGCAGCAAGAGCGTGCTATCTATACTGATATTGGATTTATTGGGTAATATGTTGTTTTGGTAAGGAAAGAGTGTTTAAGAGGTGTTGGAAGAAAAAGCGTGACACGCTTTTTCTTCCAACACCTCTTAAACACGTCAACACCCAAGAAATCACTCTCTCAGCGATCCTCCAACCGCGCTGGAGACGCGGCGGATAATGCGGTTGCGCAGGTCTTGCACGCGCGCGTCGCTCAGATTACCTTCCAGGCTCTCGTAGGTAAGCTTGTAGGCCATAGATTTGCGGCCCTCCGGGATGGGCTGGCCGCGATAAATGTCGAAAAGTTCGACGCTGCTGAGCAGCGAGCCGCCGGCCTGGCGGATTGCGTTTGTAAGCTGGCTGTTGGTGATCTCTTCGCCAACTACGAAGGCCAGATCCTCAACGACCGGCTGATAGACGCTGATCGGTTTCATGGGCTGAAGCTTCCAGCCAGGCTTGACCAGCGGGGCAATCGCCAGATCGGCCGCGTAGACGCGAGCCCCGGTGGGCAGATCGAAGGCAGCAAGCACCAGAGGGTGAACTTCGCCCAGCAGGCCCACGACCGCGTCATGCAGGTGAATTTCCGCATAGGTTGAGGCGAAGCTGGGATGGCCGCTCTTCGCTACGTACTCAATACCGTGGTTACTGGCCAGACCCAGGCGAGCGAAAAGCGTCTCCAGGATACCCTTGACATCGAAGAAATCGAATGGCTCGGCCCCTGCGGGATCGGTATACAGGCTGGAGGGACGGCGCGAGCCGGTCAGCAAGATGCTCAGGCGGCGCTCTTCCAGGGGAAGCTTGCCCGTACCCTTTTCAGGCAGGTAGACGCGGCCAATCTCGAAGTTGGCCAGGCGCTGTGAGTAGCGATAGTTATAAGCCGCGTTCTCCAGTGCGCTCACCAGCAGTGAACGCCGCATGACCCGCCGGTTAACGTTGAGAGGATTGAGCAAAGTAACGAAGCGTTCATTCTGCTCAGCGCTGCCCAGCTCGGCGCGCATCAGCCGGTCGTGATTCTCAGGCGTGGTTAACGCGTAGTTGATCGTTTCCATCAGACCGCAGCCGGTCAGGATATCGCGTATCTGCTCTTCGGTGCGCAGGGTATCATTGACGTGCGCGGGCGGCAGCACATCGCGCATCAACGTGGGCGTGACATTTTCGTAGCCGATAATGCGCGCTACTTCTTCACAGAGATCAGCCGGAACCTGAATATCCAGGCGATGCCAGGGCGCGACGGCGCGCAGCACACGTTCGCCCGGCTCAACGTTCAGGCCGAAAGCAGACTGGCCCAGTTCGGTCCGCGTTGCAGGCAGGGCCGGCAGGATCTCACCGGCGATATCCAGGCGACGCAGGCTGGTCGCGATGGTTTGCAGGCTGACCTGCATACCCAGCAGACGGCACACGTCGCTGGCCGCCGTATAGACCACACGCTCAGCTTGCGGCACGGGATAGGCATCCACCATACCGGGAACAATCGTGCCTCCAGCATAGTCGCGCAGCAACGCGGCGGCGCGGCGCGCGGCGATGGCGTTCAGGGTTGCGGGAATGCCGCGCGAGAAACGCTGGCTGGCCTCGCTGTGCAGCTTAAGCTTCTGGGCCGTGCGCCGGTTGCTGATATTATCGAAGGTTGCGGCCTCCAGCAGAACTGTGCGCGTATTCTCACTGACTTCGGTCTCAGAGCCGCCCATCACGCCGGCTACCGCAATGCTCCCCAGCGCGTCGGTGATCATCAGCATCGACTCATCCAGTTCGCGCTCGATCCCGTCCAGGGTGGTCATCTTCTCGCCGGCATAGGCCGTGCGCACGGTAATTACCGGTAGCTCCTGGCCGGCCTTGAGAGCGCGCTGCTTGAGCGAGTCATAATCGAAGGTGTGCAGGGGCTGGCCCCATTCGAGCATCACGTAGTTTGCTATGTCAACGACATTGCTGATCGGGCGCATGCCAGCCTGGATCAAGCGCTCCTGCATCCAATTTGGCGAGGGGCCGATCTTTACGTCTTTAATGATCAGACCGATGTAGCGATTGCATAATTCAGGGTTGGCAATCTCGACCCTCACATAGTTTGCCGCCTCGCTCCCGCCGGTGCTTACGGTCTCATCCGGCGGCAAGTGCAGCGCTGCATCGGTCAGTGCTGCCACCTCGCGCGCCACACCGATCATGCTCAGGCAGCGTGCCATGTCAGGGGTAATGAAGATGTCGAGCACTTCGTTGCCCAGGTAATCGCGCAGGGGCGTGCCCACCGGCGCGTCCTCTGGCAAAAGCAGAATGCCCTCGTGCTCGTCGCTCAACCCCAGTTCGCGTTCGGAGCAAACCATGCCGTTAGAGGGAATACCGCGAATCTTAGAGGACTTGAGCTTCTTCTTAGGGCGCGGCGTCTCGTCACTATAGGCATCGATCAGCACGGCCCCATTGCGCGCAAAAGCTACCTTGAGCGTGGGCAATGAATCGCTATCTTTATACCTGAAGAGGTTGGGCGCACCGGTCACAACCTGTTCGATGCCGGAGCCATAATCAACTTCAACCAGGGTCAGGCGGTCGGCGTTTGGATGCGGCTTGACCGAGACAACCCGGCCAACCACAATGGTCTCCGGGTCCCACCAGTCGCCCGTGCGCTGGATATCCTCGACCTCCAGGCCAGCCATGGTCAGGCGATCCGCGAGTTTTTCGACCGGCAAGGTAAGATCGACGTACTCTTTCAGCCACGAAAGGGGTACTAACATCGTTTTTCTCCTCTTTCTTCTTTAATCTCTCCCCAACCCCATTCCAACACGATCCAGGAAACGCACGTCGTTGGAGTAGAAGTAGCGGATATCGTCGATGCCGTACTTGAGAAGAGCAATGCGCTCTGGCCCCATGCCGAAAGCAAAACCGCTGTACTCGGCGGGATCGTAGCCGCCGTATTGCAGAACGACGGGATGAACCACGCCCGCGCCCATGATTTCCAGCCAGCCGGTGTGTTTGCAGATCGCGCAGCCCTTGCCGCCGCAGAGAAGGCAGGATATATCTACCTCGACGCTGGGCTCGGTGAACGGGAAGTAGCTCTTGCGAAAACGCATCGGATGTCCTTCACCGTAGATCTGGCTGGCGAAATTGGTAATTACGCCTTTAAGATCGCCGAAGGTGATCCCTTTGCCCACAGCCAGTCCCTCAACCTGGTAGAACATCGACTCAGAACGGGCCGTGACCGGCTCGTAGCGATAGCACTTGCCGGGCAGGATCACGCGGATAGTTTCGGGCGCGTATTCACGCATGGCGCGGATCTGGCCGGGGCTGGTATGCGTGCGTAGAAGCACCTCCGGGTCGGTAGTATAGAAGGTATCCCACATATCCCTGGCTGGATGGCCGGGCGGCATATTGAGAAACTGGAAGTTGTACTCATCGGTCTCAACTTCTGGCCCATCGTAGATCTGGAAACCCATCGAGCCGAAGATCGCGTAGATCTCGCGCAGGACGCGCGTGGTGGGATGGATCTTGCCCAGCGCTTGCGGGCGGCCG
Organism: Ktedonobacteraceae bacterium; assembly: GCA_035294465.1. Taxonomy (GTDB): domain Bacteria; phylum Chloroflexota; class Ktedonobacteria; order Ktedonobacterales; family Ktedonobacteraceae; genus Paraktedonobacter. The sequence goes on from DATGKW010000251.1 coordinate 4,696, forward strand.
GGCAGCGTCACGTCAATCTTTTCCTTGCTGCGCTGCGCCTCCAGTTCGGCGATACTCAGCGCGGTCTGGCGCTCTTCCAGGGCCGTCTCCAGGGCCGTCTTGATTTCATTAGCCCGCTTGCCGACCACGGGTCGTTCCTGCGGGCTGAGACCGCCGAGACTGCGCATAATGCCAGTTATGCGGCCTTTACTGCTCAGATACTCGCGGTGCCAGGCACGAGTCTCCTCGGTTGTGCTGGCGCGTGCCAGAGATGCCGAAGCTTCTTGATAAATCTGCTCAAGCTGTTGCAACATACTTTGTTGGTCCATTTTGATCATGCCAATATCACCTTGCGCTAAAGCTACTTCACTCATCTTCCTCCACCCCTAACAAAAACAATAAAAAAGCTGACACACTCGTCGCAGGGACGAAGTTGTCAGCGAAACTCCGTGGTACCACCCTTTTTGGTTCAGTCGATCTCTGCCGGAAGGCAGAAAACAGCCGCTCAGGCTCCATGCCCACGCGTGGCAGCCTGAGATACTTCTCTTATCCGTTAACGGAGGCGAACCGGGGCCATCTACGTTCGTTCGACGTGCAATCGAACAAGTTCAAAGGCCAGCTCAGGGGTGAACTTCGGCAGGCTTATGGGCGAGCAGGCTTGCAGCCGGTGACCTTCTCTCTCTAGAGCTTGCGGCCCGCGTACTTTTCCCCTTCAGCGCTTTTTCTCTTTTTGTGTACGACAATTATGCCAGATTTACCGCCTTTTGTCTACCCTCCCTTTCACCGTACAGAAGAAATCTTGTGCCAGAGACCGTACAAATTTATCACTCCCCCGGTACAAATTTATCTTTTCTGGATGTCTCTCTATCAGAAGACAGGTATAAGACATGAAAACCAGGCGCATCAGGCTCTGTTCCGACCGCTCAACCTGGATTTTGTGCCGGCTGAACCCTCTCCTCAGCACCTGGGGGTTAGCATCCTGGGATACGAAGGCGAAGGAAGGCGTAATGAAGTGGCGTGCGCCTCAGAAAAACGGGAGGCAGAACGCGCGCGTCTGGAACGGAAGCCTCAAAGGAGATAATGAGAAGAGGGCCGGCCTATACTTCACCATAGCGAGATGAGAATATCCCAAAAAAGAGGAGGTCGACTATGAGCATTGTTTTACCTGAGAGAGAGAAAGTTGAAGAGTATATGATGGCGCAAACGATGACGTCGACACGGGTGAGGAAGGAGCAGCAGCTCCGGCCGGCGCATGGTTCGGATGCTCAGGGGGCAGATTGGGTTGAGGAAAATGGTCTGGGAGTATTTGAAGGACTGACGGCGCTGGTAGGGGAACCAATCGAGCGTGTATATGCCCGCCCTACAGGAGTCCAGCGGGTTGATACGGAAACTGAGCGTCTTCGGGCGAACGATCCATCGCGTCTGTACCGCGACGAGGTTGGGCATGCTGATCTGCTGACGCCGGAAGAGGTAAACCATCTGGCTCAGTGCATAGAGAGGGGCCGCGCTGCGGCGATGCGCCCTAATCTGCCCGGACACAGAGAAATCATCGAAGCCGGGGAACGCGCCAAAAATCGCCTGATCGAGGCAAACCTGCGCCTGGTTATTCACGTCGCCCGGCGTTATAAATGCTTCGAGATGGACCTGATGGACTTGATCCAGGAAGGCAATTTAGGGCTTATACATGCCGTTGATAAATACGATTATCGAAAAGGGTACAAATTCAGTACGTATGCCATCTGGTGGATTCGCCAGGCCATCACGCGCGCGCTTACCGAACAGGCTCAGATGATTCGCGTGCCCCTCTATAAGATGGAGAAGATCAAGCAATTGATGAAGGCACGCCAGAATCTGGAACAGGGCCTGGAAAAGGAGCCAACGTTGGAAGACCTGGCCGAACAGATGGAAGTCGATGTAGAGCAGGTCATTGAACTACTCATGATGATCCAGGCCCAGGATCCGCTCAGCCTGGACATCAGGCGGCGCGTTGGCGAAGATGAGATTCCTCTGAGCGACCTGCTGGAGGATGATCAGGTCAATTCGCCTGAGCGGATCGTCATCGCTCAAACACTGGAGGTGCTGATCCGGGAACTATTGAATGATTTAACGCCCCGCGAGCGCTCGGTCATCCGCCTGCGCTACGGGCTAGACGATGGACACGAACATACACTCAATGAGGTGGGTCGAAAACTTGGATTGAGCCATGAGGCCGTCCGGCAGATCGAGTGCCGCGCACTCAAAAAGCTCGATCCATTGAGTCGCAAAAGAAAGTTGGAAGAATTTCTCGCATGAGCCACTTTGACGATGGGGACGAGAGGGACTCGTAGTAACGTTCCTCTCAGCGGGCGGCCTCTACCGTGCCAGGCAGAGACCGCCCTGTTTCTGATTCTCAAGCTTTCCGCCCCCACTGGCAGCAAGCGCGCGGCTTCGTTGCGCCAGGAAGATTTGGGTGGTTCGTTACCTCCTGCCCTCCACAATAGTTATCATAGGTAAGAGGAATGCTATAGATAAATAGAAACAAAGGACCGTTGCGGAATCTATGCCACATATTGTCTTGCTCTCGCTCCTGCCTCCACTGAGTATCCCTGTGCTCGCGCTGGGAGGCATAGCTGCTTTCCTGCTCACGTATTTCTTAACCTTCGGCGTGATCGCTCTAGCACGCAAAGCCGGATGGGTTGAGCAGCCCGTCGCAGGCAAGATCCACACCACCGCTCGTCCGCGCATCGGCGGACTGGCCATTTATGCTGCCTTCGTGATAGCCTCGCTGGTCCTTTACGCGCCCTTTTTGCAGACCCCCCAGGCAGCGGCAACCTCCGAGAAGATTTTCGGCCACACCTACCCCAAAGAGCTGGTGATCTACGTGCTCTTCCTGATCGCGTCAGCTCTGATTGTCGCGGTACATGTCTATGATGATATTCGTGGGCTGAAGCCGCTGCCCAAGCTGATTGCGCAGACAGTCGCGGTGCTCATTCTGATAGGGCCTGGCCTGCACTACTTTCATGGCATGCTCTTCTTCGGCGTGCATAATCCGTTTCCGCATACCGCGACCGTGTACAATCCTAACCTTCCCTGGTACAAAGAGCCAGAATTGACCCTCTTCATTCACACATCGGCCAGCCAGGTTGAGCCGGCAGTCGAACTGCTGGCTATCCCCGCGGTACTCTTTACCTGGTTCTGGACTGTAGGCATGATGAACGCTGTCAATTTTATGGATGGCCAGGACGGGCTGGCCGCGGGCCTGGTAGCCATCGCGGGCCTCTTCATTACTATCATTAGCTGGCGGCTTGGCCAGAATACTATCGCCCTGCTCTCAGTGATCTTCACCGGCGCCGTTGCCGGCTTCCTGCCGCACAATTGGAGTCCCGCGAAAATCATCATGGGCGATAGCGGCGCACAGTTCCTGGGTATCGCCCTGGCGATGCTGGCAGTGGTCGGCGGCGCGAAATTTGCCCTCCTTCTGCTAATCCTGGGCGTCCCCATCCTGGACATTGCCTGGGTAATGCTCAATCGCATCCGGCGCGGGCAGCACCCGATGCAGCGCGACGAGCTGCCTCTGCACGCGCGCCAGACTCACCTGCACTACCGCCTGCTCTTCGGCGGCCTGAACACCCGCCAAATCTGCCTGGTTTTCTACGGCGTGACCATCCTGCTGGGCATGCTCGCCCTGGCGCTGCCATCGGTCTACAAATTCCTGGCTATTGCCATAGCAGTCGCGATCTTTGCCCTGCTCACCTGGTGGAGCACATACCTCCAGAACAAGCGCGAAAAGCTTCAAGAACAAGCAGTGGAGGCAACGCCGCAAACCATCCAGAGGGCGGATCCTACCCCGTCCCATATCCAATAATCAAGGCTGGACTTTGACCACCAGCAAACCCACATTGTCGTTGCCGCCGGCCAGCAGGGCCGCGCGCAGAAGGGCGTTGCTGGCGAGCATGGGAGAGCTGGCGTAGGTTTGCAGAATCTCGGCAATTTGCCGGTCGCGCACCATCTCCCACAGGCCATCGGAGCAGAGTAGCAGCAGGTCGCCCGGCTGCACAGGCAGAATAAACCAGTCCACAGTCACATCGGTTTTATCGCCCAGGCCGCGATAGACTTTGTTACGATCGGGATGCGTATAGATCTCGTCGGGAGAGATGGCGCCAGTTTCGACCAGGCGTGCTACCAGCGAATGGTCGCGGGTAATCTGGGTCAGTCCAGTTCCGGGGCGATAGATATAGGTGCGGCTGTCGCCAACGTTGATGATATAGGCGGTTTCGTCGAGCAGAAGCGCCGCTGTGATAGTTGTACCCATGTTGGCCTGCTGCTCCTGGCCGTATTGATAAATAACCTGGTTGGCCCAGTGAACTCCATCGATCAAGATATCGATGATCTGCTCGCTCTCAATGACATTGCAGGCGACCAGGCCGGGCACGACTGTTTCCAGCATGCTGCGAATGGCCAGATGGCTTGCCAGACGCCCATGCGAGTGCCCACCCATGCCATCAGCCACAATATGCAGCTCAAACGGTTGCAGTTGATCCGCGAAATTGCAGGTGCCGCGCAGGGCCAGCACGCTATCCTCGTTGGGGCGACCCCGGCGCGAAATGCCGACATCCCAGGCCACGCCGAGGTTGGCCCCCAGACTCAACCCGCTCGAAAAGCCTGCCGACGCTGACTCACTCGCAGCAGCAGGCACGTGAGGGCGGCTAAGTGGGATAGTAGCAGGCTGAGCAAACTGGCGAGTCGCAGACGGGCCAGCAAGCTCACCGGGCCGGGAGCCTGCTGGCCCGGCTGCGACCCTGGCCAGAGATTGAGCCTGCTGCCAGTCGGGCACGGTTGGAGCGAATACTGCTGGCCCCGTCGCAGTCTGGGCCAGCGTGACCGGTGCGGTGAGCTTGCTGGCCCGCTCACTCACGCGAGCCAGAGCCGACGAAGGGAGCCATCCTCCGGCCTCCAGCAGGCTCTGTGAGCGATAGAGACGCCACGTGTAGCGACCTAGCGAACCACACACAGCCAGCAGCAGGCTCCAGAGGAGCAACCAGGTGAGGGACTCAAGAGCCAGCGCAGCCAGTGAAAAGATCGCAGCCGCGCCATGCATGGACACCAAACGGCCAGTCAACGGCAGCGTCTGCCAGAGAAGCACAGCGGAATGCGGGGGAAAGCCACCTGCCAGGATAAGCAGGAGAATAGCCAGGAGCAACAGGCCGGTCCAGGTCAGGTAGCGCAGCCAGGAGTACGTTTCGTAGCTCAGGCGCAGCTGTGTACGCAGAGAGATCGTCCGGTGATCCAGATCCGGCAGTTCGCCAGGATAGGAGAGGCGTGGCGTTTTCTGCATCACACTTTTACCTCCATAAAACTGGTAATCCTTGCCTGTGTGCCGGGCCGCAGGAGCATACGTATACCAGCGCGACCGGCGCTCAGCGCGCTATCCGTGAGCGCAATCTGCCAGTTGGCCGGGGCAGGCTGGCCGGTCGGCCAGACCATAGCAAAGAGCTGTGTGCCCACAGCACGCAAGCGAAACGTATACGCAGCTCCATCGCGTGCCGGAAACGGTATCATTTGCAGCGGCGTTGGCATGCCATCCATTTCGCGCGCAAGCACCAGGTCTTGTCCATCGAGATAGAGTGTATAGAAGTCACCGGGGCTGCTCCAACGCAGGATCGCGCCCAGGGAGGATGCGCCGTTGCCATAGGAACTGAGAGCCGCGCTAAACATGAGATCTGCATTGGCAGCGACTGGCCCAAGAAGCGCGGTACAATAGACAGGCTGCGCCAGCGAGTAGACAATGCCCACGTGATTTTCAATCACAAAATTGCGCTCGTTGCCAGCGTCAGCCTGCCAGGGTAAGCCATCCGAAGCGACTCCCCAGTAGGTCTGGCTGGCTCGCTGAAATGTATCGCTGGCCAGAACAGTCCCGCCTGAATTAACTGAATCAGCGCCCGCCGGGTCCAGTGTGGGAACACCGATAGCGACGCTCCGCCCGCGAGCTGGCGCGTTCGGTGAAAGCGCCGCCTGGATCTGCGACCGATTCAAGGCCGCGATCCCGTCGCAGAGCAACAGGAGAGCCAGGAGCAGCAGGCCATAGCGGAACAGGCGCGGGGCAAATAGCCGGTAACGGCGCAACAAAGAACGACGCGGGCGGGGCATCCTAACTCCTTCGCTACGAGAAACCTTTTTCCTTCATGCCGATCCGGCGAAAGAAAATAGCGACCGGGCTGTCTGCCAGATCGGCATGAAGGATACTTATTGCGCATCCATAATCTCGGTGTACAGACCATACACAAGCATGGTCGCGGCATCCTCACCCACCTTGCAGGCCAGACCATGCTGATAGCTGCCAATACGCTCCATACGCGCGTTAATAAAGTCATGGCGGGCCGAACCGGCGGAGAGGCCGGTGAGGCCGCTACGCATGGCGATTAGCTGCATTTCAATCTGCCGACGCAGGCGGGCGATTTCGCTCTGATTATTTTCGATGATTTGCATTGCAGGTGATTCCTTACCGAACCGGCAAGCAAGTCTGCCGGCGCTCTGTTCAGGCGTCATCCTTCCTACAAGCGACAAGCATCTACGAAAGCGGGTCCATTGCTCTCCGCTGTTCAGCGCTCAGAACCCCTACAGATCAACCTCCGCTCAGGAGTATAAGCGAAAGACTTTCTGTGATATCCCAACAACCTCCCCGGCTCGCACAGTTCTCTGCGCAAAGTCTTATACCGGTCTTCTGTCAGGAGATTTATTGTAAGGAGCAGTCCTGGCCCCTAGCGGGCTGCTCCTGCCAAACCTGCCCCATACAAAAAAATTGGTCAGATCGCAGAAGAGAACGCGCCACGTGCGCTGGCGGGCGGATCGTACTTCCTGGGGTCTGCTTCGGGGACAGGAAGATAGGTCGCGACCAGTTGCAACAAATCTTGCGTGCGGAAGGGCTTGGCAAGGTATGCATGTGCTCCCGCCAGACGGCACTTCACGCGATCAAGCACCCCGTCGCGCGAGGAGAGAATCACGACTATCGCCTGATCAAACTCAGGGCGGCTCCTGAGCAGGCGCAAGAGATCAAAGCCATCGACGCGGGGAAGGTTGATATCGAGAAAAATAAGATCCGGGGGATGCTCCAATTGTGTATGGAAAGCGCGCAGAGCCTCGTAGCCATCGCGAAAACTGAGGCAATTCACCCCGATACGGCTCATGCTCGTCTCGACAATTTTACGTACCACCACCGAATCATCAATAACTGCCACGCAACTCATAGCCGTGTTTTCCTTTTCCTGCCGGTCTGTGCTACGGATGCACAGACCGGATATGTCCAGGCTCAAGGGCAGCCGGACGTCGGTCGCTCTACACGTTACTGGTCTTCAACTAACTAAACTCCAATCAGAGCAAGAATGGCATGGCGAATGTTGGAGCTCATTCGCCATGCACAAGCCAGGAAGTTCGCTGCCACCAAGCCTTCTCTACTCGAGGAGAAAGGAGATGAGAATCCGGCAGGCTCATTGAGCGACATACCTGCTGTGAGTATAGCTCTATGAGATTTGCTCTATCTCCCTGCACCCTTCCACACTATTTCTTCGCAGAAGTTCGTGTGATCTCAGTATTCGCGAGATGCCTCCCTCTTCCAAACGAGACAATATACAGGAGCGCGTCCATGTAGTATGATGGGTGTGCTATACCATATAGATGAAGAGGGCCTTTATCGAAATCATGGAAATCGAAAAGAAAGAGAAAGCTGGCTTGTCTGAGACCGTGTCGCCTGCCCGAAGTAAGCTTCAAGGCTCCTTTCGTAACGTGCTCGGCAATCCTGCCTTTATGTTGCTCTGGATGGCCCAGTTGATCTCACAAATCGGCTTCAACGCCGCTAATTTTGGCGTCCTTACCACGGTAGCCACAGTTACAGGGTCCACGCTTCTATCAGGTCTCGCTATCATTTCTTTTACTCTCCCGGCTGTACCCTTTAGTTTGCTGGCTGGCGTCTACGTGGATTATCTGGATAAGCGTCTGGTGCTATGGGTAAGCAACGCGCTTCGGGGCATAGCTTCATTTCTCATGGTAGTCGCCCTGGTCTGGAAACCTGCAACGGTGATTCCGCTGTTCTTCCTCAACTTCTTTATATCGATGGTCACTCAGTTTTTTATGCCAGCGGAATCTTCGGCTATTCCATTGCTGGTCGGCAAGGAGAACCTGGTCCCTGCACTTTCGCTCTTTAACATCACCCTGAACGTGGCCCAGGCCATCGGTTTCCTGCTACTGGGTCGGCTGATTTTGAGCATTTTTTCGCCCTTTACCCTGCCACTCGGCTTTACTAGCGTGAGAATTGTGCCACAGGATATGCTCTTTGTGGTGATCACCCTGAGCTACCTGACCTGCACTCTGCTGATTCTGGCCATACCACATAACCGCTTGCGCTCGCTCCTGACCAGTGAGCAGCGGCTGCCCAGGTCGCCGGGCAAAGAGATGTGGGCCATCGTCCAGCGCGATGTCAAGGGAAGCTGGCAGGTGGTGCGCAAGGACAAACCCCTGTATGTCGCGCTCCTGCGTGTCTCGGTCATCAGTATCTTGCTTCTGGTCATCGGAGAGCTGGCGGGGGTCTTTGTGAAGCGCATTCTCGGCTTGCCACCTGACGATCTGACCATCCTTTTCGCACCTGCCGGCTTCGGGCTGGTGCTGGGTGGGCTGGCTATGCCATTGCTGGCGCGTTATTTGAGCAAATCGCTGATTATTACGCTGGGCAGTATCTTGACAGCAGCGGGCTTGATCCTCCTGCCGGCCAGCAAGATTGTCTCCCAGGTGCTGCGTTTCCCGCATCCCTGGCTCTCGTTCATTGTGGGAGTCCTGGCCTTTGTGATGGGAGTTACGCTGGATATGGTCAACATCCCGGCGCAGACCGTCATGCAGGAACGAGCGCCAGAGGAAGAACGTGGGCGCGTGCTCTCATTTCAGTTTATGCTCTACAACGCCGGCTCAATTCCGGTCCTGCTCTTCGCTGGCGTAATTAGCGATACACTGGGCATCGATACCGTCATGTACGGCATAGGCGCGGCCCTACTGATCTTCCAGGTCTGGGCCTCAAGACACGAACGCGCCATGCAGGAACAATAAGGCCACATCAATCATGCCCTCGCCACGTGCGGCGAGGGCATGACCATTATTAAGGAAGAGCCTACACTACCTGACACGCGGTACCGTTGAGAGTAAACGCTGTAGGTGGCGAATTCGTCCCATTCCAGGTACCGTTGAAGCCGGGTTCCGAACTCAATGCCTGGCCTGGCGGGATCGATCCGTTATATGAGAGATTGGTAATGGTAACGTTTGCCCCGCTCTGCGTGTAGTTCCCGTTCCAGAGCTGGCTAATAGTCTGCCCATTGGGGAACGAGAACTGCAAGCTCCAACCGTTTATCGAGGTCGTCCCCGTATTGGTAATAGTAAAGCTCGCGCTGAAACCACCCGGCCACTGGTTGGTAATAGCGTAATGCACGCTACAGCTTGTACCAGAAGTCGAGGTAGGCGTGGGAGTGATACCTACTGTCGGGGTTGGGGTCGGTGTATGCGTTGGAGTTGGAGTTGGGGTTGGCGTACTTGTCGCTGTTGGCGTGGGAGTCGGCGTGCTTGTAGGGGTCGCGGTAGCAGTAGTCGTCGCCGTCGGAGTCGGGGTCGAAACCGATCCGGCTATATCGCCATACTCAATCCCGAAGCCGTTCGTACCAACATAAACGCGCCCGTAGATACGCGGATCACCGGTGATAGTGGTGATGTTCGCGTACTGATGCGCAGCATCATTGATCTGAATCCAGGTGTTGCCCCCATCATCAGAGCGATAGATTTCCGTAGCGCCGCCAACGGTGCCGCTGATATAGATGGCCGGGTAGCTCGCTCCTGGAGCGGCCATGCCGAAGCCGATGGCGTTGGCAGCCGTGACGCTCGACAATTTGGTGAAAGTCTGGCCCCCATTGGTCGTATGCCAGACGCCACCCGAAGTCGTGCTGCCATCGACAACCCAGACGTCGCCCTGATGGCCTGGAACGGCCTTGATCTCTACAGTGTCGCCCGCCGGGGGCAGCCCGGTCGCGGAACTGGCGGTAAAGGTCGCGCCACCATCCGTGCTGTACCAGAACTTGCCTTGCCCGTAGCCATAGAAATCGCTCGCGTTCACGCGGTCGGAGGCCACCACCGAATTCTGTGGGATATTCGCCGAAGCCGTCCAGCTACTGCCGTTATTGGTCGAGTACGAGACTGGCGCGTTTACCGGCGCCCACAGCACCCGGCTGGCATCAGCTGCCGCTGCGACCGTGCCGCCTTCCTGATTTACGCCAGAAATGTCCGTACTTCCGGCAAACCAGTCAGCGCCACCATCATAGGTGAAAGCGGTACTGGTCACTGGTGGGCTGGCGCTGGGATTGCCATAGCCAACGCGTACCATGAAGCTCGGATCGTTTTCAGCATAGTCAATCGAGGCGTAAGAGCCAGCGTATGGGATGGAGTACATCGCAGCGGGCGATGTTGTCAGGCTGGTATGCACGAAGCCGCCAACGTCACCCATCGTACTGACCAGGTGCGCTGTGCCGCTGGGCGGGCTGATCAGATCGGTCACGTCCTCCTCTTCAATGCCCAGAGCGCTACTCTTGAAGTTGACTATCCCTCCGTTCTGATAGTTGTCCCAGGCGGTCAGGTTGTCCGTCTCGTACAGGGTCGCGCCTGTGCCATACATCATACGATTCGAGTTAAACGGATCGATATTCATGCCCTCGATCATCCAGCCCAGCTTGACGGCGGGAACAGGAGGAACGGGGTTAGTATCTCCAAAATTGAGCCAGGGAGCGTTCGAGACATCAATCGTGTAGTACAGGTTGCGATTGGGATAGCTGGCCCACGACCAGATGGGTTCCCAGCTTGCGCCGCCGTTGGTGGTGCGGAAGAGCTGCGCGTCCGGCCACCACGAGTTCACGCTCGCGACCACGATAGTTCCGGGGTGCTGCATATCGACAGCCAGGCCACCGTAGCCAAAGTAGTCGCTCGATGAATTGGAGCCGGGGACGGGACTGATCAGCGTCCAGGTGTTGGTGCTGGGAACATATTTCCAGACATCCCCGTGATCGCCGTTATACGGGCCATCGAAGTCGCTGTAGGTAACGTAGAGAGTGCCTTGCGAATCGAGCTTGCCCTGGTGCGGCAGATAACCGGTGGTGTTGTCCGTTGTGGTTTGCCAGGTCGCGCCCCCGGTGCAGGTGACAGTGGTCCCGCTCACGCTGCATGTTGGTTCGCCGGGGATAGGAGCCCAGGTCGCGCCACCATCTGTGCTGCGATAGATGTTGTCCGCACCGCTGCGATTATCAGCCACACCAACGTAGATCGTTTTGGTAGGGCTGCCAGCTGTACCAGTCGAGGGATCAAATGTAACCCAGACAACGCCATCAGGGTCGCTCTGGTAGCCGCTAGTATCGCTGGGGTTCTCAGAATAGGGACCGGTATCCGGGAAGTTCGTCACCTTGCTCCAGGTCACGCCGTAATCGGTGCTCTTCCACAGGCCGTTGCCGCTACGCGCCCCGTAGTAGAGAATGGCATCATCGTTGGGATCAACAGCCAGGCGCTCGCCCATACCGCGTCCGGGCATGTTTCCTCCGACTTTGAAGGGCAATTGCGTGATCTGCCACGTGTTGCCCTGATCATCCGAGCGCAGAATCGCCCCATTCATACTTGTCCACGAGTTCGTGTACAGGCCAGCAGCGACATAGAGACGGTTGGGATCGACCGGATCGGTGGCCACGCTTTCCGCTCCTGCCCAGTCCCACTCATTCTGGGGTATCCAGTCCATCAACTGCGTCCAGGTGCCGGTGCTCTGATTCCAGCGGTAGACACCGCCAATATCTGTCCTGGCGTAGATCAGATTCTGCTGCTTCGGGTTGAAAATGACATCGGTGATGAAGCCACCGCCGCCGCCAGTGACGACGTTTTGCCAGGTATACGCCTGTGTAGTAGCAGGAACGGCGTGAGCAACCGTGACCCTCCCAAGAAGCAGCGCGGGTACCAGCATCGTTGCTACAATCGTCAGAGACATCATCAGGAACTTCCATCTCAGCCGCCCATAGGCCCGGTTGAAACCGGGAAACTTCCTTGCCATTGCAAAACCCTCTTTCTGAAAATAGGGAAAAGGAACAGGACCACGTTCCTATTTGGGAACGTTCCCATTCGCCGCGACAAAAAAAAGTTGCATTAAGAACAACCTGCTGCTATTAAAAAGTATAATTGTCCTGCTTGAGAGAGCAATGACAGGTACTGAGCAGGTATTAGACAGGTGAACAGCACCGGGCATGGCTAATCGTAGCTATAGGCTGGTTGAGCAAACGCGGCCTGTATGAGCACCGGAGGATGCTTGGGCTGCACAAGGTAGCCGCGCCCTGGGGGAAGCGAGCTGGCCGCGACTCCGTAGAAGATCTTGCCCTCCATCGGGTCGCCGCTCATGATGATCGCCGCAGTGCCCATTTCGCGCAAGCGTTGGAAGACCGTTTCATAGCTTGCACGCCCAATGCCGCCCACGCGATGAGCTACTATCAGGTGAAATCCTATATCCTGGCCCGGTAGCAGATAGTCGGCCAGTTGCGCAACCGGACTACTACCGCCGCTCATGATTGACTCATAGTCATCGACGAAGAGGAAATAATGGCGCCCCTCGAAGCGCTGGGGCCTGCGCAGCTCGTTGAGGGGAACGTCGGATGACTTTTGCATACGCTTGTCCAGGTCAACCTTGAGATTGCCAATACAGCTCGCCAGCGTCTGCGCATTATAGGCGTAGGTCAGCAAATGTTTGCTATCTGCCAGATCCAGCAGCCGCTTGCGAAAGTCAACAATCGCAAAGGAAATTTCTTTGGTAGAATAGCGTTGCTCGATTCCATGCATCCAGGCACGCAGGAGCGAGGTTTTTCCGCATTCGGTATCACCCAGGATGATGAAATGTGGACCGATGGACGAGAGCAAATCGACATAGAGCGGGCTCAGGCGAAATTCTTCCAGGCCAAGCGGCACTCCTGCTGGCTGGTCTGGAGCAGGGGCCGGCAGATCTTCCCACTTGACCAGTTGAGGCAGCATATTGATCGGTGGAGCCGGCTCTCCTTTCCAGGCAGTCCGTGTGCGCTGGACAAGGGCATTCAAGGCTTCTTGCACTCCGGCATTGAGTCCCTCCTGCCCCACGTGGTCATCGACGATTGGCAGCGCCACCTGGAAATGCAGTTTGTCTCTATTCGCACCTCGCCCTGGCACTCCTACGGGAATAGAGGACGCGACAGCTTTGCCCAGATCCGACTCCATGATATCATTGAGGCGCAGTTCCAGGCGCGTGCCAATATTATCGCGTATCTTTGCGCGAATCTCGGCCCAGCGGTTCGTTGCCAGAATCAGATGGACACCATAGGCAAGTCCGCTTGCTGCAATTTCGATCAGTTCCGGCTCAAGCTGATCAAACTCCTGGAAAAACTGCGCGAAATTATCGATGATCAGGAAAACATCTCCAAAGGGCACATCCTCCAGCTGGCCTTGCTGGCGCCGCTCGCGGAAGGTAGCCATGCTATCAATACCGCGTTCACGGAAGAGGAACTCGCGCTCCTCGATGATTTTGCGCATCTGGCGCACCACGCGACGAATCTTATCGCGGTCGGCCTTACCGCACACGGCGCCCACGTGCGGTGCCTGCTCAAAGACGCGCAGTAAACCGCCACCCAGGTCAATGCAATAGAACTGAACACTGCGTGGCGAATGGGTGATCAGGAACGCAGTAATCAGCGTGCGCAGAAGCGTGCTTTTGCCCGATTGGGGCGCGCCAACCAGCGCCAGATGTCCACCAATACCAGAGAAATCGAGCCAGAGCGCTTCCTGCGCCTGTTGAAGCGGCATATCCACCAGGCCCGTAGGTACGCGGAGCTCACCAAAGGGCGGAGATACATCCCAGTGGCTGCCATCCAGGTCGGTGCGCCCATACTTTTGCAACACCTTGCCCAGCGGCAGCACACTCTCCAGCGGCGGCAACCAGACCTGGTGAACGATCTGCCCCTGCCCGGCCTGGCGCAGGCGCTCAATGATGACATCCATCTCTGTGCGCAGATCGCTTGGCTTGATCTCGCCGGTGCCCATGCGCTCATAGTGCAACAGTTTGCCATCGGAGGTAAAGAGTCGCACCTTGCTTGCAAGCGAGGTCTGCTCGCGAAACGGCACATAGGGAACCGAAATCAGAGCTGTTTTGAAAAATTCATATACATCGGTATCGACCTTGAAATAGCCAACGCCGGGCATAGATGGGAGATAATAGGCATCGGGTGTCCCCAGTACCGTCTTACTCTCCATAGCGCTATAGGTGCGCAGGCAGATCCGGTAGCGCAGATGGCTCTCCAGGCCCTTGATACGCCCTTCCTCCAGACGCTGGGTTGCAAAGAGCAGATACAACCCCAGGCTGCGCCCGACGCGGCCCATCGTCACAAAGAGGTCGAGAAAATCAGGGCGATTGGCGATGAGTTCTGCAAACTCGTCCACAATGATGACCAGGTGGGGCATCGGTTCCATTTCTGGATGTAATCGCCGCATCTCCTCGTATTGCTTCAGGTTATCGAGATTACCTGCGTCATGCAAAATATTCTGCCGACGCTGCTGCTCGCCCAGCAACGAGGAATAGGCCCGATCAATCAGAGATTGATCGGTCTGCAGATTGGTGATGATACCCGCCACATGGGGCAAAGCCGCAAAGTCAGCAAACGAGGCGCCGCCTTTGAAGTCCACCAGCACAAAGTTCAGCGTTTCTGGATCATGCTTGATGGCCAGGGCTGTCACCAGGGTACGCAGCAGTTCGCTCTTGCCTGAGCCAGTCGCGCCAACGATCAGGCCGTGCGGCCCCATGCCCCCGGCAGCCGCCTCTTTCAAATCGAGGAAGATCAGGCGACCATCCGAGCGCACGCCAAGCGGGACGCGCAGCAGATCGGATCGGGATCGAAGCTGCCAGGTCGTAGAGGGGTCAACCAGATCCGCAGACGGCACTTCCAGCAGATCAAGCAGTCGCACATCAGCTGAAATATCTTGCTGCCCACTGGTCTCAGCCAGCATAATTGGCGCGATGCTGCGCGCGATGCGCTCGCACTGCTCAGGCTCGGCGGAATCGGGCAGCAATCCTTCGCGGCGATGACCACCATACCTCAACTCTTGAAAATTCAGCCCGCCCGTTGGCACAATCGAGAGGCGCGCCTGAACCTGAGCCGGTTCCTGGCTGATATCATCAACCAGGCAGACCGTAGTAATGCCCATAACTGGACTCTCGCTGAGCAACATCTCCAGCTCCGGCAGCGGCTCCAGAGAACGAGTCGGCGAGAAACCATCTACAAAGATCAACAGATGTGGTAGAGAGATCCTGCTGGCCAGCGCTCGCTCCGGTTCGAGATTGTTGCCCGCCTCCTCCAATAATCTGTGGCGTCGATCCAGTTCCGGCTTGATCTGCTGAGAGAGCAGCAGGCGAAAATCTTCAGCAGTAGTAGCAAGCATACAGCGCTGCTCAGGAGCGTAGCGTTGTTCTGCTTTGACCTGGCGTAGACGGCGCGCATGCGGAACCCATTTAAGCCAGGTCCAGTCTCGCGCTTGCTGGACAGGAAAATAGACCAGGCAACGCAGATCTTCTGGCGAGTGGTTCGCAACAGCCTGGGCAAGCAGGGCGCGGGCAAGAGCGCGCGTGCGCGTTCGCTCGCCCGTGATTGTGATCACGCTGAACAGGCGCAGGGGAATCGTCGCCGAAAGATCATGCAGATAACTGTACTCATTGATCAGCGCATCGGCCTGAGCACGCAAATCGGGAATATACTGGACCGAAAAGTCGCTCCTGCCCTGGTCAAGTTGCAGGCGACAGCAGAGCAGGCCAGGCCCGGAGCCAATCCTGACGGACAAAAAATCGTTGTCGGCCGGCCGGCGCTCCCATAAATATGCGCGTTGCTCCACGCGCGCGACGAGTTCGTCATACGACGGATAGAGACGCGAATCGATCAGGCGCTGCTCCTTTGCGAGGAAGAACAGGCGCTTACGCAGGTGTGTGAGGTATTCCAGATAGCTCGTTCTCAGCTGCTGGCGCTGCTTTTTGACCGTGTGCCGCTGGATCACTCCCATGATGATCCCTGAGCCAACGAAGCTGACAGCCATAACGATACCCAGGATAATCATAATCGGGTTGAAGCCAAAGGCGAAAATAAATACGGCTGAGCCTAACATACCAACGGAAGGCAGGACATACTGAAGCCAGCCCATTGCCCCACTCTGAGCTGGTTGGAGAATCGGCGGTGCGCTCACAATAATGTCATCTGAAGGCAGCACAGGAGGATATACCCGCGCCGGTCGGTAAAATGTCGTTCCTCGCATGGCCATCTTAAAGTCTACCTATCTCCTCGTCAGAAACAATGCTTTCCAGTTAGAACGTCCAGCTCCTCTCCCATGAGACGCCAATCATGCCACTTTGTGGACTGGCGGCGATTGGCCGAGGTGCGCCTTTTTCTCTGGTCTCTCCGATCACCGTACCGGGCGCTTGCAAGAGCAGGATATCGCCATCGAGCACACCTCCTTCCGCGAGTGTCTGCGTTGCTCCGAGTGGTTGATTGAGATTCGTTACATAAAGTGTCCAGGGAGATCTGCTCTGGTTCGCGCCAAATTCCATGGGCTGGTTGCACATCTCCATTAACAAAGGAATAAGCTCGCCAACGGGCACGTCAGCCGGCAACTCGACATCGAGCCTGCGTTGTGTCCCCTGGATCGTGACCAGAAGAGTCTGCTGCATATAGAGGGATCCATCAACCTGTTATGATGGTGCGCATGCGCACCATCATAACAAATCACCAGGCTCAGAGCTAGCCACCGAAGCCTTTAAACTGAGCCGCCAGCTGCGCATCCAGATCGGTCAAAGCGCTGGAACTGCCTTTGAGGCGAGAGGTGATTGCTTCGAGATCCGAGACAATTTGTCGCGCATCTCTATCCCACTGGGCCATTGAAGCCTGATATGCCACAGGGGCTGAACCGAACCAGTCACTCATTAGCGCCTGGACTGCACTGGAAATCTGTGAAAGGGACGTTGTAAACTGCTCAGCCTGAGAGACAAACCTGCTGGCAGTCGCGTCCATTTCATGAGTTTTTCCACCGATCAGATCGGACATTGACATATGTGTTGCTCCTTTCTTATGGCACTGGTGTCAGTGCCACAAACAATAAAGAATAGGTGTTGACAGTGAGTAATCATCAGATGTCGGCCTTCTTTTCTTTTGACAGAATAGACTCCTTTCTCTTGATTCAACGTTGAAGCCAGCGTTTTTCCTACGAACAATCTGACAGTAAAGCTGTAGCCCAGTCCCTTAATGGGGGACAATCCAACAGGGTACGCGAGAACCACGCCTGATCGAAAAGCGCGAGGAGCTTTGGATTGAGCGTATATAAGGTGTCGCGCACGGCCTGCCAGCAGGGAGTACCGGATATCTGTAACTCTTCTGGCCGGAAAAGCGTCTCAGACCTGTCGGCCACGCGCGCGCGCACGAGCGGATTCCACCAGGTCAGCATTTCGGTCAGGAGCACTGCCCCCGCGAAACGATCCCCTTCAGGACACCATTGTCCCGACGGACCCAGACGTGCGTGCTGATAGCCAGGCGAGCCCTGGCTCAACCTGGGTGGCGGGGGCATACCCGGAATATACATATCCTCGATATCAAGGAGCTGAACCTGCTTCCTATCCAACGATGGCACAAGATTACTCCCGGCAACATCAGCGTGAGCCAGTCCCTGGGCTTCAAGGCTCCATAAAGCGCCGGCCGTTGCCCTGGCCAGATCACACGCCTGCTCACGCGTATAGGTCGCGCTGACCTGCGGATTGAGCAATATCCCCGCCCAGGTTGGGGTGTCGATCCAGGGCATCAGAATCGCAAATTCCATCTCAGGATACATCTCGACAAGTTCAGGGTAGAGATTTTTCGTGATGCAAAGTCGCTGTTCGGGTCGCAGTGCCGTTAGATGCGTGTAGCGCGCAAGCAAAGCTGTAACCTGGGCCACATGCTCATTGCGGGAATCACGCTTAAACACTTTGAGGGCGCAAAGCTGTTGGGTAATCACATTGCGAACTTTGTAAATGAAGGATGTGCCCCCTTCCAGCACAAAGACGGTCTGTCTGTCCTCAGGAAACAAAGGATGAGGCAGAAACTCAAAACGCGTCCCCATCAATTGTAGTTGCATACCGCAGAAAGGCTGAAAGACAGTAGCACGCACGTTTTCAGATTCCCCTCGAATGTTCTTTATCTTCAGTATCATCGCATTACTTCAATTGCGTCGCCGTCGAGGCAGCGAAGGCCAGGCGAATAAGCTCAGTATGCTCGCCCGGAAAAAAGAGCGCGGCCCCAGGTTGCAAATTATATCCATAATTATTCATATTTTGGCGATATGTCTCCGGCAGCGGCGAAGAAAGCTGGAAAAGCAACCGGCTGTATTCGTTAGCCAACTGGCTGGGCCGGCTGACCCCCGGCCATTGACGCCAGTCCCGCACCGGACTACGCAGCATCTTATCTGCGACGTAGACGTTTTCTATCAACACATTCCCATCGGGCACCCCCATGCGCTGGATGCGCTGGACGACAGGCGTCGGATCGCTCGCGGTAATCAGCGCGTCGGTCAGGTGACAGACCAGCGGGGCCGGGCCATGCTGAAATTCCCCTATATGCTGTTTAAGAAGGTTCTCGACAGCCGAAAAGCCCAGCGCTGTATCCGTCTCGCCGCCAGCATGAATGATCGGCTGACCACGCTTCACCAGATCGGGCAGATCGCACACGCCATCCAGGACATCCACCACTACGGTACTATATGCCAGAATGGCGACTCGATATCGCCTCTGCACAATGCCATCGCGCATAGAGCGTCGGATCATATCCTTGATCGCCCCTTTCAGCGCATTGTTGACGATATCTATTTTTGTTGTCCCATTACAGGGATCGTTCATCGAGTAACTTGCATCAATCAGATAAATAATGAATGCAGGGTTAAGAGAAGTTGCAGGTTGAGTATACAACAACTGATCTTTCACGCTTAACCATCTCCAGTAACCAATGAATGCGCCTTAGAGAATAGCGCCCACAGATTTTAATAGGCAAGCAATACTTTTCTATTCACTTGCACAAGTATAACATATCATGGTATGCTTTTGAATGCCTCATAGCTATCGTTTCTTTGATTGTATCTCTTTCTAACGAATGAGGCAAAGGGACCTCTTCTCAAGCGGAGGGCAGAGTATATCTGAGCTTCAACGCTTTCGTCTCCTTCTGCTGGCTACTCGCGGCTCTGCCGTGCCGATGATGGATGAAGTTGTGCGGAATATGCGAGTCTCGCATATTCCGCACAACTTCATCCATCAAGCGAGCGTCGCAGATGCGGAGCATGCAAGCCAGAACGGAGATCAGACGCACACTGAGGCCGGTAATGAGATGAAACTGTTATGCCAGAACGTTCTATAACTAACAGGGCAAAGGTACTCTTTTCCTAGATGGAGGCAAAGACCAGTGACAAGACGGATCTTTCTATGCCATAACGTTGCTCGCAGCGAGCAACGGGAGTCACAGCTCCTTAACGAATTGCACCTGAAACTTCAAGAAACTGGGGCCAAAATTATTGAGTACCCCGGTTCTCCCTCCGAGGCAGGCTTTCTGACCTTTTTTCAACAGCAATCGCTCTCCTGCCAGTGGTTCATTCTCTTCCAGACTCCCTCCCTTGCCTCTATTCCCGCTGTCCAACAGGCTGTCAACATGACACTGAAGCTGGTTGAACCGCAGGGCATGGAGGGGATCGCACGCATTATTGCCACACCAGGCTCTCCGCACGAAGTACCGGCAGTATGGGCAGTCATTCCTACCTTTGACGCAACTTACGACCCCGCGCGCGCCCTGGAAAAACTGCTGCTTCATATATCCAGCAGCAAGGTAGCGGCTGAAGCGACTGCGATCATGCCTCCCAATTTTACTCCACTCTTGAACAAGATCACGATCAATCCCGCTCCCGCTCCAAGCAGCGCTCCGGCCTCGCCCATACCAGCTTCTCCTCTGAGCAATGCCCCGGCCCCTCCCACGCCTGGCCCACCTCTGGGCAATGTCGTAGTCACACCGGTTCCGCCCCCACAGCCAGATAATATCATGCCTCCGCCGGTCTTTACGCCGCACCTGAGCAATGCTGTCGTCTCCCCTGCGCCTACTCCGCATCTGAGCAACGCGTCACCCCCTTCTAACTATGATCGCCCTCCCAAGCCGCCCGGAGGCTTGAGCAAGCTGGGAAGAGCCATCCGCAACACCTACGAGGATATGCGCTATGCCCACAAACGACTGCTGATCATCATTCCTTTGCTCATATTCGTCGTGCTTGCAGGTTCAGGAGTGGGCCTGTTTCTCTACCTGAGGCCGCAGACGCCACGCCCTCACCCCAGACCAGTTGTACATATTCCGGTCTATGGTCAGATCTACTTCTCAAGCACAAATCCTGGCCTCTTTCAGTTCTCGACCCCTCATGTACTTGATCGCGTAGATATCTACCTTAATAATTTAAAACCTCCAGCCTCAGGCAATAGCTACTATGCGTGGCTGATGCCCGATCAGGCCCACACCGCCGGTCAGACCATCGCTTTGGGCCAGTTCACTCCAGACAATGGTTCGGCGCATATTACTTACGTGAGCCCAACTCAGAGCAATCTGCTGGCAACGGAGGGCGGTTTCTTGATCACCGAAGAGCCAACTTCTCCCCAGCCCCAAACGCCAACAGCCAACCGCGCCAAGTGGCGCTATTCCGGTCAGATCGCTCAAACTCCTAACGTGAATGACACCAACGGCTTTAGCGCACTCGACTACCTGAGAGAACTGCTCGCAAACGGTCCTGTTTCGATGAATGGCAATAGCGGGTCTCTCTCGGGTGGCCTGGGCTTCCGCTTTGTACTGGAGACGGAACTGATTTTCGACGAAGCACAGGACGCCACCGGAAATGATTCTTCTCTCACTCTGGCCAAAAATACGTGGGCTGATAGCGTCTGCATCCTGGATATGCTGGATGGAGCGAATCTTGTAGGCCCCGACGTGCCGCAGGGCACGCCTGTCATATGCAATCCGGCCAAGCCTCTCCTCACGGTTAACCCCAACTCAGCGACGACCGGCTATATTCACGACATTGAGATAGATCTGCGGGGTTTTGCCAGCTCACCCGATGTCACGCAAGCCCAGCAGACGCTAGCAGGAAATATCGACGCGGAACTGAACCAGGTTGACGGCATTCTGGAGCAGGTACGCAACGATGCCAAACAACTCGCGGGCATGCAGCTTCAGGATCTTCTCCAATCCTCGGCGGTCCCTTTGCTGGACGACATGACCAACCAGGCCCTGAGCGCCTATGTTGGCCAGCTCGACCCTACCACAGGTAATCGCCAGGGAGGAGCAATCTCCGTTTTTGATCAATTGCAGCAGCTCGCGCAATTTCCGGTCTTCGCGTATAACGCCCAGGGGTAGTACCGACAGACCTTGCTTGCCTGAGAAGGCGGTGGGAAAGTTGCGGAAAAACGCAACTTTCCCACCGCCTTCTCAGGCAAAAAAGCTCACTCGTCTTCTTCCCAATCATCGCCCACAGCAAAATCCGGGCAAACGACCCCCAGATACTTCGCTACCTTGCTCCAGCTGTGACCAAGCGAACCCGGATACCAGGGCGCCTTAGGAATCATCAGCACGCCACCGCCGAAGAGTTCTCGCACGACTTGCGCGGGAGCCTTGAGCACAAACTCGCGTCCGCCCAGGTTGTCCACCATCTCCGGCCCAAACAGGTTGATATCGTAGAGCGTGTATGGCTTACGCTGCTCCAGGTAGTCGCTCTCGGTCACAGGGATAGCGTTGTTGTGGTTCCAGGCATAGGCGTAGAACGGGCGATAGAGATCATAGAGTACCTCCACGATGCCCAAAAAGTGATCAAAGGCGGCAGCACTGTCCTGGTCGTTTCTTTTGATCACCCAGAAGTCATTGGTATAGTTGAGGGCGAGATACTTCCTTACAGGAGCCAGGTGAAGATCGAACTGGTGGTTATGAAGCGGGCCGACACGTTCTATCGAGCGTGCTCCGATATACAAGGTCTCCTGCTGGCCTTCCTTGAAACGCTCGATTTGCTGGCGTAGTTGCTCCGAGACGCCGGGAGTGAAGATGCGCTCCAGGTAGGGAGCTGCCTGTTCCTGGTTTTGCGCCCGCTGCTCGGCGCTCCAATGCGGCCAGGGCGGGTCCAGTTGCAGCAACCAGGCAGCAAAGACGAGACTGTCCTCTTGCCGGGTGAATAGAAAGTAGCCTCGCTTCATCAGTTCTTTCACAAGCTGTTCGACCCGCTCGGGATCAGTTAACGCTTCTGAACCAGACACGTTATAGAGTAAAGATTCGTTATCCTTCATCACCACACCTCGCTTTCTCTTTTACCACATCTGTCAGGCTTCATACCCCAGGCGGCTATGGCCAGAATTCGATGGTAATCCCGAGATTCTGGAGTTGTTCTAGAATGTCTTTGGGCATTCCACCCTTACTCGTATCAAAGACATAGGTAATCTTAACGTTTTGCCCATACGCTTGCCTGTACCTTTGAACCTGCCTGATAATCCTATCCACTGTTGGCTGATCCTGCGGGTACGGCCTGCCCCACTGATACGATTTGAGGTCGACGATAGTTCCGTCGCTAAGCGTAACATCTGGCCCTTGCTCATCGCCAATCGGTGTTTCAACGTCGCTAATATAAGGACCATTGGGATGGTCTGTGACCCACTGATCTAGCCATTTGAGCTGATACAATGCGCCGTCAACCGTTGTTGTCGATGTACTGGCAGCACTTGTTGGCGCTCCCCTCATGATATAGTACAAGATCCTGTTGGCATTGGGAACACCCTGGACTTTCTGATAAAGGCTCCAGATTTCAGGTACTCTCGCAACCTGGTTTGGATTCGAAAAGAAATCGATGATCTTCTGCGAGTCCGCCCCCGAATCTTGCAATGCCTGTAAGAAGCGCGCGACATCTGCTTCGCTCATGCCGGCCGCCTGTAGCGCTTGCAGGATATTCGCGATCTTCCTCTGGCCCAGACCAGCGTTTTGCAGGTACTGTCTAAGCTGCGTATATCCATCGTCTTCCGGCAGATTGCCGCCGCCTGTACCCGTGAAGTCGCTTTTTGTGAATGTGGGCAGAGGCCCTCCTAGCGTGAAACCGGTGGCGCAGGCTTTGGCAAACCCTGAGTTCAGGCCACGAATGGCTATTGCCATGGCATCTAGAATCAGGTTGATATTACCCAGGGCGGCCGTCAGATTATTTATCTGCTGAATCCAGCCCTCGACTACCTGCTCGGTAGGCGGATGAGCAAGGCAGGCAGATTGCAGCACATGTATGTTCTCTATGGCAGCCATTCCTGCCTGGAAGGTCCCCTGGTTTTCCTCCAGAGTGGAGCGCAGG
This sequence comes from Ktedonobacteraceae bacterium, assembly GCA_035294465.1. Classification (GTDB taxonomy): domain Bacteria; phylum Chloroflexota; class Ktedonobacteria; order Ktedonobacterales; family Ktedonobacteraceae; genus Paraktedonobacter. The sequence goes on from DATGKW010000251.1 coordinate 28,114, forward strand.
GAATTGCCACCCAGGTAGCCATTGGACGTAATCGTTACCAGGGGTTCGTGTGCGCCGTTGAGATCGGTCTGCGTGTAGTGCCAGGTGCTGGCCAGAGCATCAGTCGCTTTGCCCGAAGAGGTCGTGATGACATCGTTCATGGCTCCGCCCGTCTGACCCATAATGGTGCTCAAATGGCCCGAGGACGTCTGAAACTTGCCGTTTGCCGTATCTATCGCATCGGCCAGCCCACAGAGTAATTGATAGGCATTGGACGGTATATTAGGTATAGAAACACTTAGATTCGGCGGCAGCGGCGCAGGGCCCGGCGTTGGTGAGGGTGTCGGCGTTGGCGTTGGGGTCGGTGTCGGCGTTGGCGTTGGGCCTGCCGTTGGCGTTGGTGTTGGTGTTGGTAATGTATCAGGTGGCATAGTAGCGAACTCCTTTTCTAGACGATGAGATCTTTGTTACATTCTCATTCGACAGAAACGCCTGCTTTAAGCAGCGGCAGCGGCCAGCCCCAGGAACGCTAGAATCGCGCCCCAATCTATAGCTGCCGCGCCTGCTGCAACAGCATAGGCTCCGACGCCCACCAGCACAATAGCACCGCCAACTTCCGCGAAATGCAGGGTGGTGGTAGACAGGGAAACTCCGCTGCTACTGGCGGCACTACTGGCGCTGCTACTGGCAGAAGACAGGCTGAGCGAGTTCAGCGCCGCGATGGCTGCCGCAGACGCGACAGGCAAGGCCACACCGGTTGCAGTGCTGGTAAAGTATCCTAGCTGCCTATCTAGCTGCGCGAACGTTCTCGCCAGCGCGGCGTCGGTGGCAGAGAACGCGGCAGCCGCAGCAGCTAATCCGGCACCTACCACCGCCAGATCAACGCCTACACAGGCCAGCGCACCAAGCATACCAGAACCAAACTCTTCCATAGCGGTCGCCAGATTCCTGGAACTGGACAGGAAACCTACGGCGTTCAACGCCTCGAGAAGCCCCTGAACTGTCATCATAACGTCCTTAGTAATATCATTGCTATCCGTGCTTCCCGTTTTAGCAGGGGTAGAAGCTGCATTCCAGGTGGTTGGAGACATCTCAATTGTTCCATCGGTATACCTCATAGATCGAATCTCCTTTTAAGCATTGACAACTCTCTCCAGCTTTTTCAACACCTGTGCGACGCGGGGATCAGACTGGCCAAAGGCCACTTCTCTCACGGCGCGCAGGCGCTCCAGGTACATTCTTGCCATCTCAAAATGCCCGCGCCCGATCTCAATATCGGCCAGGCCATCGAGTACAGAGTCCAGAGCAAGATCCTCGGCTTTTTGCGCTTTCTGATAAATATAAAGAGCCTGCAGCAGCAGCGGCTCCGCCCGCCGGGGCTGTTCCTGCGCGAGATAGAGCGATGCCAGATTGCTGAGGTTTTCGACGAGATCCAGATGCTCTCCGCCCAGGCTTTGCCTGCGTAGCTCCAGCGCCTGCTCATACGTTGAGATTGCCTGTTCGTAGTGCTTCTGCGCCGCCTCTAGCGCGGCTCGTGTATCCAGCAGATCTGCCAGCGCGAGCTTATCCAGCTCTGTTTGCTCGTCGTAGATGCCGCGCGCGCGTTCCAGCAGAGCAAGCGCTTCTCCGTACTGTCCACTTTCCAGGTCAATCCTGGCCAGGCCGTTCAGACAACTTGCCAGCCTGGGTCGCTGATCCTCCGGCTCACGCTCTCTAGCCGCGAGAACACGCTTCAGAGCCCGTTTGGCCTCGACGAGATTGCCTCTGCGCCGAAAAACATCTGCTGCCCGTTCCAGGTGATCTAGCGTCACCGGGTGCTCTTCGCCCAGCAATTTCTCGCAGACTGGCAGGGCACGCCAATACGCAGCTTCCGCTCGCTTCCAATTCTTTAGCCGCACACACACTTCCGCCAGGCTGAACCATGCAGCTATGGTTGAAGGATCTTGCGGGCCTGGCGACCAGTCCCGCGCGGAGCAAACCTTCTGCAACAGCGCCTCTGCTTTGACGAAATTCTCCTGCTCGATATACAGCAGAGCAAGGTCGTACATGGCGGTGACGTGAACAGGGTGTGCGCGCAGCCCAAGCCGATCGCTTAGCGAGATGACTTTTTCATAGCACAGTCTGGCCTCTTTCTGCTTGCCCTGAGCCGCGTAAAAATGACCGAGGTCATCAAGGGCGAACAGGACATCAGGATGGTTTACGCCCAGCGCCTCGCTTTTGCTGATAATAGCGCGGTGCGCGAGCGCTTCTGCTTCCACATAATTTTTTAGCAGGCCGTTTATGGTCGCCAGATTGCCTAAGACCGTAGCCACCGTCGGATGCGCGTGCCCCAGTTCACGTTCCCAGATGTTCAGCGCTCTTCTCAATAAAGGCTCGGCCAGGCCAATCAAGCGCTGTTCCCAAAACAATGAGGCAGCCCAGGCGAAGGTCTCTGCGGCCTCGACAAAAGAGAGTTCCTCTCCTCCGCTGAGTGCAGCCAGATGGCAAATAGATCCCGCTATCCTGAGGTGTGTGGGCAACTCTTCCTTTTCCAGCAATTGAAGTCGCCGCTGAAGCAAGCGCAGGGCCAGTTCTACTCGCTGCTGCCTGGCTGGCTCACAAAACTGACACACGAACGCCTGGATAAGTGGATGGATGCTCAGCACGGAGTCCTCGTTCTCGCCGTTCAGTAACCCGAAGGTCAGCAAGCTTCGCAGAACCGCCTGATGTGGATCAGGTTCGGCGCTGCCGGACTCGACCGTTTCTGCAAAAAGCACACGCGGAAGTGTTTCGGAGGAGAGCAGCGCGCAGATATGCAGAAGTTCAAGCGCGGCCGGCTGAGCCTGCTCTAGATGGACAAGGCTACGTTCGCAGGCTCGCATCACTTCCTGGATATCCTGTGCATTCTGGCCTTCCGGTGTGCGCAGCCGCGACCGTCCGGCGCGGAAATCGTCCAGATAATCCTGGATGTTGCACCCGGTTCCCCGCAGATAGCCCCCGGCAAGGCTGAGAGCCAGCGGCAAACCGCGCAAGCTAGCAGCCAGTTCAAGCGCGGCGGTACGCAACTCTTCTTCCGTCTGCTCCAATGGTGCCTGTGCATCGAGCAAGCCGGCCTGGCGCAACACAAGCAGCGCGCCCTCGCGTTCGTCTAGCCCGCTGAGTTCCAGGCGAGCAATCCCAGGGGTCGCATTGCGCGCGTGGGTAATCAGCAAGAGATGGCTGCCCGCGTGTTGCTGCTCGGAAGATTCCAATGGCGTAAAGGAAAAAGGGAGATCATCCAGCACGAACAGCACGGCCTCTTGCCCGTCCAGATGGCTGAGAATAGTTTGCAGGAGGTCAGCAGCTCCCCGAGTCAGATCAACATTCAGAGAGAGCGACTGCGCAGCCGCACAGAGATCGGCCAGAAACGTCTCGTCGCGGGCCGCGTTGACCCAGAAGATTGACCGGTACTGCGACGAAACACGTCGAATATACTCCCGCGCTGTAGCAGTTTTACCCATCCCGTCTATACCAGCAACGACCGCTCTCCGTTCGCGCTGAAGTGTTGTGTGCAGGCTCTGTAAAAATGCCTCGCGCCCAACAAAGCATGGAGTGCGGGGGAAGTTCATTGTATACCTCCAGAGTAGCTAATCCTTATTTAGCAATATATCCCGACCCATGCGCTACCACGCTCCAAAATGCACAGCGAGGGAATTCCTTCCACTGAGATATCTATTAGCTTCGCACTACAAGGCAGTAATTGCACGTATTGAATAGATCAATAACTCTATTATAACATAACGCTGGCCGACCGCTGTTTAATAGTTCACATTTTGCCTGGGATCGGCGCACATTTCCAGCAGCGGCAACTTATCTCGCATTTAATCAGCTTTTTAAAATCCTTAATATTTCTATTTCCTCGTGTTAACATTGATTGTGTACAGTCTATCTGGCAGGAAAATCCTGCACGGGTGATTTCAAAGGATGCCATCACCCGGCTTTGTATCCTACCATCCCAGAATCTATGGATTTTCCACTTTTGCGATGTGTCACATGTAATGAAGGAGGAGTTCATGGACCAAAAACGAGCGTCCTTCGCTTATTTTTCCCGGCGTCTTCTGCTGTTTGCTTCTCTCCTGATTCTGCTGCTCGGCGCGGTTGCCACGCTACCGGCCACGCCCCCAACCGCGCAGGCTCAGGCAGTCGGCGCGGACAGCGGCTGCCGCCTGGGGAACGGCATCCAGCACGTGATCTATATTCAGTTTGACAACGTACATTTCACGCGCGATAACCCCAACGTTCCCTCAGACCTGGAGCAGATGCCAAACCTGCTCAATTTTATGCGCGATAATGGCGTACTGCTCACTGATCAGCACACGCCCCTGATCGCTCACACGGGCGACGACATTGTTACTTCTCTGACCGGCCTCTACCCAGATCAGCAGGGCCTGGCGGTGAGCAACAGTTATCGCTACTACAAGCCGGACGGCACCAGCAGTTCCGCCAGCGCCTTCACCTACTGGACCGATCCGGTCTCTGCGACCGATCCGAATTTCAACGTGATCGATGCCGCCGGGCAGAACACGCCCGCACCCTGGGTGCCCTATACCAGAGCTGGCTGTAACGTGGGCGGCGTTGGTACCGCGAACATTGAGTTGGAGAATATCGGCTCGGATATCAACACGGTGTACGGCCCTAACTCGCCCCAGGCCCAGGAGGCCACGAGCAACCCTGATCAAGCCAACGCCGATTTCGTGGGCATTAGCGTCCACTGCGCGTTGGGCAACAGCCTCTGCTCCACAGCCAATCACGGAGTAGCCGATGTGCTGCCCGACGAGCCAGGCGGCTATACTGGCTACCAGGCTCTCTTCGGCAACAAGTACGTCGCACCGCAGATCAGCCCCAATGGCCCGGTGACTGATCTCGATGGCAACGTGATCGAGAGTGATACCGGCAATATTGGCTTCCCTGGCTTCGACGGCATGTCCGCTTCCGTCTCGCTTGCTTATGTGGCGGATATGCAGGAGCACGGCGTACCCGTGACCTACGCCTATATCTCCGACGCCCACGACAACAATACTACGGCTTCGCCTCCCACCTTTGGCCCGGGTGAAGCTGGCTACGTCGCTCAACTCAAGGCATATAACGAAGCCTTTGGTAAATTTTTCGCGCGTCTGGCGCATGACGGGATTACAAGCAAAAATACGCTGTTTGTCGTTACAGCCGACGAGGGTGATCACTTTGTGGGCAGTGCGCCGAGTCCCGCCAACTGCGACGGCGTGACCATCCCCTGCACCTACAGCCAGGTTGGGGAGGTCGATGCCAATCTGAGTGGCCTGTTGGCAACCGAACAGGGCATCACGACGCCTTTCTCAGTCCACTCAGACTCGGCCCCGGCTATCTACATCAACGGCGACCCGGCTCGCAATAATGAGACGGTGACGCGGCCCTTCGAGCGCGCACTGGGCAAGCTTACGGCGGTGAATCCGTACACCAATGTCACACAGAACATCACGAATTACCTGGCCGACCCGGTGGAACTGAACTTACTGCATATGATTACTGCCGATCCGGCCCGCACGCCGACGGTGATTCAGTTCGCCAACCCCGATTACTTCCTCTATACCGGCGGGACAAGCTGCACAACCGCGTCACCGTGCATCAGCTTTGATACGGGATTTGCCTGGAATCACGGAGATGTAGCGCCCGATATTAACACTACCTGGTTGGGCATGGTCGGGCCGGATGTCAAACATCTGGGCATCGTCAACGGCATCTGGTCAGATCACACGGACACGCGCCCAACTATGATGGAGCTGCTCGGCCTCAAGGATGATTACCAGCACGAGGGGCGAGTCCTGTTCGAGATTATCCAGCCCTGGGCGCTGCCGGATGCCGTGCGCGCCAACGAAAACGCACTGATCCGGCTAGCCGAGGCGTATAAACAGATCAACGCGCCCGTGGGCGAGCTTGGCCTGGCCTCCTTGCAGATCTCGACCGCCGCGCTGGAAAGCAACACGCCCAACGACGCGACGTATACCAGGCTGGAAAATCTGCTCGGCCAGATCACGCAGGCGCGCAACACCCTGGCCAGCCAGATGATCACCATCCTGGAAGCAGCCGAGTTCGGCGGCGCTTCCCATGCTAGCTCCCAGGTAAATACTCTGGTGGTCGCCCACCTGGTGACGCAGGCATACACGCTGATAAATCAGCTTCTAAAGACGACCGGGAAGGAGTAAGCCAAAAATTAGAGAGGGCCGATTGATCGAGGGATTCCTGTCGATCAATCGGCCCTCTCTAGGAGTTACGGCTTTTATCAGCAGGCCCAGTTTCCAGAAACCTGGACTTGCGTCCCCTTGCGGGACCCAAAGCCGCTCAGAACGGCATTGATGCTCCCCGTTTGTTCTCCCTTGCTGACCGTAATGCCGCCGGTATCGGTGGGAGCAACATTTCCCCAGCCGTTATTCGTCGCCTCTCCCGGCAGATCCAGAAGAATGACTGCCGAAGCCGTGTCGGCGCTATAGGTCCCTGGCCCATGATAGCGATTGATGACGAAGCCAAAATTATAAAGCTGCTCTCCAACCACGCCTGAGAGACTGACCATCCATGTGCGGAAGCTCCCGGTGCTCGTCGCCTGACAATCGGGAGACGCACTCACCGTCAGCGGGCCAGAGACAGCGCCGGAAAAGACGAGCCGCGTCACTCCGGCGTTGCCAGCGCCCGGTGTATGTTGCGTACACCCGGACTGCTGGCCCGTACACTGCGAGGCCGCGCCTGCAAGCGTGTTCTGGCGTAGCGCTACGAGAGCGCCGACACCTCCTGCCAACACTACTACCACAACAAGCACAACAATGAGCAAAACAACGCCTCTTCTCGCCTTCCCTTTCCCCTGGCGAGCTGGCGAAAACTGCGGCTCGACCAGCGTGTTCTCATCCTGGACTGGCTGATCGGTATCCGGCACAGGCATCTTCGAGACCGCCTGTCGTAGATCGGCAAGCTCAGCGGTAGACATCTCCGACACTGCGTCTCGCACATTAGCAAGCTCGGCGGTAGACATCTCCGACACTGCGTCTCGCGCAGCAGCAAGCTCGGCGGTAGGCATCTCCGACACCGTTTGTAACTCAGCATCCAGCCCAGCTTCACCGGCCTCTTGCTCCGCAGACGCTTCGCCTTCTGCACGAGGACTCTCTTCGGCCTGAAGCGTCGCAGTATCTGCCTCCGCTTCATCCTGTACCATTTCAGAAGAAGCGGCCAGATCCTGCTCGGCCTTCACTTCGGCATCACCGCGCACCGCTTCAGAAGCAGCAACCAGATCCTGTTCGCCCTGAGAGAGAGCTGCTCCTCGTTCTTCCTCGCCAGCAGGTCGCTCCTGCTCCTGCTCCTGCTCACCCTGAGAAAGCTCTTCTTCAGGCTTCACCTCAAGGCTCATTTCGTCAGCAATCTGAGTTTGCTCTGTTTCCCCTTCACCCTCTGCATCATCGCTTGCTCGATGCTGATTTGCATCTACAGGCGTTCCGCAACGACTACAGAACTGCGCGTTATCGGGAAGCTCTGCCTGGCAATGGACACACTGGCGCATCTGGTTCGTCCCTTCTCTTCATGAGATGTAGCATAGATCGGCATCACTATAGCAAAAGATCGAAAGACGTTCAAGCGATACGGGACTTGTGGCCCGCAAGGCGCCTGCATTTGGATACATCAGTACAATGAAATACAGAGGAATTTCTCAAACACAGACTGTTTTTTATGCTACAATTGAAATGCTCACTATCTCGGAAAGGAAATGTGGAAAT
>DATGKW010000252.1:0-17061 GCA_035294465.1 Ktedonobacteraceae bacterium
GCAATGGGTGGAGTGCTGCCGGAGCAGCCTGATCCCGCGAGCTTTCAGCGCATAATCGATGTGGGTTGCGGCACCGGCGACTGGCTCATTGAAACCGCAACGACGTATCCGAGCATTTCCTTGCTGATCGGCGTGGATATCAGCAACAGCATGATCGAGTTCGCCCGCATGCAGGCCGCAGCCGCCGGTGTCAATGATCGCGTGGAGTTTCACGTAATGGACGCGCTGCGTATGCTCGAATTTCCCGAAGCATACTTTGATCTGGTCACTCATCGCGCGGCGGCGAGCTGGCTGCGCACCTGGGATTGGCGCAAACTCTTGCAAGAGTACCGGCGGATCGGGCGTCCGGGAGGCGTGGTCCGCGTGGTCGAGAGCGACGCCGACGCGCAAAGCACCAGTCCGGCTCTTTCAGCGCTCTACACGCTCTTCCGCCAGGCTTTCTACCAGGCGGGCCGTCTCTTCACGCCAGAGCGCGACGGGTTAACAAAAGAACTGGCGAAGCTGCTGCGCCAGCATGGCTTCCAGAATGTGCAGACGCGCGTCTTTCCGCTGGAATATCGCGCGGGTACGCTTGCAGGCGACCAGTTTATCGAAAACGTGCGCCTCAGCATGCAGACCTTTCAGCCTTTCATGCACAGATGGATGCAGGTGCCTGACAATTTCGAGGAGATGCAGCAGCAAGCACTGCGCGAGATGCAGCAGCCAGACTTTGTAGCAACGACCCGCTTCCTTGCGGCCTGGGGAACAGTCCCATTCTGAGCCGGGGAAAATCAGCCCTCTTTGTCGAGCGACGAATCAGGCGGAGAAGGCCGGCTGTGTTCTGACCAGAGCAAGTGAGCTTCCGCTGCTGAGAGTTGGGTATCAGGAGTTGGCGCGACGTGGGATTTATTTCTGCTGTTGGATCCCTGAGGCTGAGAGGGCGAGCCGGGCTTCTCTTCGGTTTGAGTAGCCACGCTGGTTGCTCCAATGATGGTCGAGTGGGGAGCAGCCCAGCCATTCAGCGAATCATCGAGCGGAGTCTCTGTACTCACCGGGGCGTGTGGATTGGGGAGATCAGCCGGCGACAGGTTGCCGGTCAGAATTGGCTCCTGCTTCATGATCTGATCGCGGCGCATCGGCTGCGTCTCCTGTTTCTCCAGAGCCAGGCGGCTATCCAGCTCTTCCAGCAAGCGCATAATTTCCGGGCGCAGGGCGCGGTTGCCTACGGGAATGCGCGTCCATTGGGCCAGGGCCGCCGGATAATAGCCAGCGCGATAACAGTAGAGACCCAGCATCGCGCGTGCATCGAAGATATTGATACGCTGCCAGAGAGCATATTCTTCGGCGGGTGTCTCAATCACATCCTCGCTTGCCTCAATAACCTCTACCAGGTGGTAGAGGCGCAGACCCATCAGACGGTAAGGGAAGCCATAAAAGAGAGCCAGACGGCGGCGGCGTGTGCGCTCAGCCGGATGCTTGCCGATAAAATACCGGCGCGTCCAGCCCCCGCTGGACCAGACCACCCAGGCCAGGATCAGCACCAGAATGCGCACCAGGTAACGCTGCCAGGTTTCCGGCCAGATGACCACCAGCACGCCCAGCGTTGCGAAGCAGGCGCCCAATGCCCAGGCTCCGTAGACCAGGCGGCGGCGATCCCAGCCCAGCAAATCGAAGTGGTGATGCAGCGGCGTGGCCAGAAAAGGCAGCGGGAATTCCGTGTGAGGAACGCGCTCGCGCATACTGGCGAAGCGCAGGAGCTTGAGCTGTTTGCGAAAAAAGCGCGTGATGCTTCGCGAAGAAAAAGCGGAGAGACCTTCGAGCACAAACGCGCAGCCGATCATCAGCAGCAAAAGCTCATTGCGCGAGAAAATAGCAACCATCGCCAGGATGCCGCCCAGAGCCAGCGCCCCGCTATCGCCCATGTAGATCGTCGCGCGTCGTTTGGCGCTGCCCCGGCGCGCGGCCCAGGAGGAGGGCCAGTTCCAGCGCAGGAAGCCCAGCACAGCTGCTGCGGTCAGCAGCGAAAGGATCTCCAGCACAATGCGCTCAGGATGCGGATTGTCCTTCGTTGGAAAGAGCAAAGAAACGATAATGCCAAAAGCCAGGGCCGCGCTGAAGACCAGCCCTCCCGCCAGACCGTCGAGGCCGTCGCTGAAATCTACCGAAAGCGAAGTAACGCTGCCGATCACACCGGTAATCAGCATGAGAGCGATCAACCAGGTAAAAGGCAACTGTTTGAAGAGCGCTCCGAGAATATCTGAATAGGGAGAGTACGGTTGAGGGCCGGCAGGATAGAGAAAATAATAACAGGCAGCGGCGGCGATAGAAACCAGGAAGACGCCAGTAAACTTGGCACGTTCTGAAAGTCCCTCGTTGCTATGCACCTTGCGCCAATCGTCCGCGAAGCCCACCAGCATATAGCCCGTGGTCGCTCCCAGGCCAATCAAGAGCAGATGCCATTGTTCAGCGTTCAAGTTGAAGATAAAGCCAGCGGCGACCCCAACGCCCACAATAGCCAGGGTCAGGGCAGGCCCTCCGACCAGGGGAAGTTCTATCGTCTTAATCTCGCGGCCACTGGCTGGCAGGACAGGCGCGTCTGAGCGATGCGGACCGGGCTTGAACTCACCGCTGCGAAACTTGGGGAATAATACTCTGGCTATCCAACAAAATGATAGACTAAGCAACGCACAGGCGATAAATAAACCGAATAACCAGATAAATTCCATAGTAACTCCCAACGATGAAAAAAACATATTGTGCAAATAAGCTGTGCCAGCAGAAGTACTTGCACCTGTTGAAACGTCACAAATCTTATTTCAGTCACGCTCAGGTTGGAGCATAGTTAGCTGTTCGCGCGCTACCCTGCGGTCATCCCAGGGTGTCTTTGTTGTGCCTATGATAATGCTTTGCTCGTGACCCTTACCGGCCAGCAGAACCGTATCCCCCTTGCTCGCGCGAGCAAAAGCGGCCGCGATAGCCTCGCGACGATTTGCAATGCAGAGAAAATCCTCTCCCTCGCGTTTGCCCACGGAGCGAGCACCTTGAGCAATCTCCTCAAGAATGGTGAAGCGATCTTCCTCACGGGGATCCTCATCTGTAATAACGAAGAAGTCGGTGAGCTGAGCGGCTATGCGACCCATAATAGGACGTTTTTGTCTATCGCGTTCTCCGGCAGAGCCAAAAACGGCCATAAGCTTGCCTGTAGTCAACGGGCGCAGGATGTTCAGCACTTTTTCCAGGCTATCGGGCGTATGCGCGTAATCGACGATGACCGAGAAAGGCTGTCCCTCATCGATGCGCTCCATGCGCCCGGTTACGCCCTGGACCGTCGCCAGCGCTTCCGCGATCAACTCTGGACTGATGCCCAACGAGCTGGTCGCGGCGATGGCAGCCAGGCAGTTGCTCACATTAAAGCGGCCCACCAGGCGGGTGACAATCTCAATTTCGCCGTCCGGCAAGATCGCCCGGAAGCGCGTCTGCTCAGCGCCCAGCCGCAGATCGACCGCGCGCACCGCCGCGGGCGTATCGATGCCGTAGCTGAGAATGGGAACGCGGCAGTAGGGTTGTAAGATCTCGTAAGAAACATCATCCTGGTTGAGGATAGCGACCGGGGCCACATTCAGGCCCTTGTCGCGCTCAGGGTCAAGCATTTCAAAGAGGCGGGCTTTCGCGCGCCGATAGTTCTCAATAGTTTTATGAAAATCCAGGTGTTCATGCGTAATATTCGTGACCACGCCGATATCGAAGGCGCAGCCGCGCACGCGCTGCAGTTCCAGGCCGTGCGAAGTGGACTCGATCACCGCGTGGGTCGCGCCCTCATCCAGCAGGCGGCGCAAGAATTGCTGAATATCCAGGGCCTCCAGTGTGCTCTGGCGCGTGGGATTCTCCCACGTCCGCCCGCTGATTTTAAAATTGGCAGTGGTCATCAGGCCATTGCGTTTGCCAGCGACATCCAGGATTGTGCTGATCAGATTACAGGTGGTTGTTTTGCCGTCGGTGCCGGTCACGCCGATAGTGCAGAGATGCTGCGCCGGATGGCCATAGAACGTGCAGGCCAGGTCGGCCAGCGCAGCGCGTATCTCAGCAATCTCGATATACGGCAGAGGTGGTGTATCACCATCGTAGCGTGGTCCCAGGGCGGCCAGCGCACCGCGTCTGGCCGCTTCGGCCAGGAAGCGCCGACCATCGGTATGCTCGCCTGGCACCGCCAGAAACAACCCTCCTGCCTGAACCTGACGCGAGTCGTAGGCCAGCGAGCTAATCTCGCCTGTTCCCAGATCAGATAGCGTAACCTGCGGCTCACCGTGAATGGCGAGCACAGGCTGCTCTAAACCTGCTAGAAGTGTATCTAAGCGCATAGGTTTCCTATCAGTAAAACAATATTCTTTCTTAATTTTACCAATCTGCTTTATACACGTTTGTTAATAGAATAGCGTACGCACGCGATGGTAAGGACGCATAGCTCCGGCCTCCTGCCCCAGATTCCAGAGCAACTGATCGATTTCTGCGGCGGTCACCGCCTGTTCTCTCTGCCGGGCGACCGCGCGCCGCAGCAACTCGCTGGCCCAGACCGTAGCGGCCCTGATCTCCACTTCCTCCGCGCTGCCGGGGCTGAGTTGTTCCTGGTGATCAACCCGTGCGGCCAGTTCTGGCGCGTAGACCAGTACTCCGTGATGGCGCAACACCTGCGGCAACTTATAATCTGCGAAAATGGTCAATTGATCGAGATCGGTGAAGGCTCCCCAGGCTTGCCCGCTAAACGCGCTGTGCAGGTCCGCCACGCAGATCTGGGCGCGTTTGAAGAAACGCACTTCCTGCCCATCATAGGTGGCGACATCGCGGAACGACGGGAAATGCTCAACAAGAGCCAGCACCAGCTCTACGCCGCTCTGTTGTACCTGCTCAACCAGGTGAGAGAATTGTCCCTCGAAACGGGCTAAAAGCACCTGGCCAACCTCGCGAGCGTTGCGCAGGCGCTCCTCAAAGAGCGGAATGTCCGGCCCGGCGGGAGAGTTGCCGCGAAAGACCGCTGCCAGTTCTTCCTGGTCGATCTTGCTGAGATATTCGGCATCCCATACAGGCCGGCCCTCTTCCACCGCGCGCCGCAGGGATGCAGCCTCCGCCCAGTAGCCGTTCAGAATCTCGCCTCGATATTCGATCTGCCAGCGTGGCTGATCTTTCTCGCCCCAGAAACAGAAGTTCAGCGCGTCCAGGAGCAGCACCCAGTTAACCGTGCGTTCTGTCCCATCAAAGAAATGATACTGCGCTGGCCATGCAGGCGCGGCAGATCCCGCCGCTTCGCCTGCATGAGCGGCAAGTAGCCTGGCGAGCGCTTCGATCCGCGCGGGTTCGATCTGGACCAATCTGGCTTGCCGCACGACTTCTCTGGTGCTGCTCAACACGCCCAGCGCATCGGGCTGCTCTAAGCGGGAAAGCTCTTTTTGTAGGCAGGAAAAGGGGTCTGGACTCAGATCGGACATGCAAACGCTCCTGGCCGCGTGATAAACGACATAGTTTTGAGATACAGAGATTGTAAGGGGAAACGCGTTATTCTGTCAATGAACTAATTCACTTTGGGGAGAAGGAAGGTGAGGCGAGTCGTTTTAAACCACCGCTTGAGCAAAAGAAAGATCGGGAGGGCGCCCTCCCGATCTTTCTTTTGCTCAAGCAAGCGCTCATTCCATGCGGAGAATTTCTGCGGCTGGAGCGCGGGCTGCCCGGCGACCGGGCACATAGCTGCCGAGCAAGACAAGCAGCAGGGAAGCCGGGAACAGCAAAACGAGCCAGAATGCGTTGATGCTGGTCTGCGCCACGCCATAGCCCAGGGCGTCAGCGGTAATCTGGAAGGTCCACGATGTCAGCAGGATGCCCAGGGGAAACCCTAACAGGCAGGCGATAATTGCGTAATTTGCCGAACCCGTCTGTATGATCACGTGAATATCGTGAGGCGTCATGCCTAACGCCTTGAGCACCCCGAATTCATGAAAGCGCTCGCGAACGGTAATCAGCATGGTATTGAGGACGCTGACGAGAGCAACCAGCGCCAGAATAGCCATAGGGAGAAACATGGCTACCTTGAGGGCTTCGATTTGCGCGGGAGGGTTGGGATTCTGCACCGTCACATTGATACGATCGCCGCTTGCCGCGAGGATGCGGTTGGTCCAGGTCGTTGGATTAGTGCCAGGCGTGAGCGTGACCGCGAACGTGACATACTTCTGAACCGACGCCAGAAACGTTGGTGAGAAAAGCGTCTGGCTGATAAATGCCGGCGCGCCCGCGTAGATCGCCGGGTAAATTCCCACAATCTGTACAACCTCATTCAATGGTTTCCCAAGCTGCACAGAATCCCCCAGATGCAGGTGAAGCTTGTCTAATGTACTGATGGGCATAACCATCTCTTTGGCCCCGGCCTGATACCAGCGTCCTTGCACAAGATGCGCGCGAATAGGAGAAGTATCTCCGCCGAGCAGTTGCACCGGCAGATAGCTGGAAGTGTGGTTAACGGCAAAGTTGCCGGTCAGAATCGTATAATACGAGGCCAGGCCCGGCTGCGTAGTGAGCAATTGTTTCGCCTCAGCCTCATCTAAGAGACCTGGCGTGACCAGCACAGATGAAAAGATGCCCTGAGCCACGGGCGTCGAAGAAGTGTCTATCGTGCTGAAGACGCCTATCGTGAAAATCATGGTGAAGATCATGGCGATCAGACTCAAGATTGTCAACCAGGCTCGCCAGGGGCGCGCAAAGCTCTGCCCCATACCGAGCGTCCAGGTTTCAAGCAAGCGAAGCCTGCTCGCGAGAGCTGCCAGGCGCGAAAATCCGCGCGAGGCAGCGTGGAATGTCCCGCGTATCGCGCTCACGCTGGAAATGTGTCCGGCACGCCAGGCGGGGAACACGGCGAAGACCGCTACAATCAAGCCCATCCCAAGAATTACCAGCAGGAGCAGGAGAGGGTGAAAGCTGGAAATAGGCGTCGTATAGAGTGCGCTCGCCGCCTGGCTTAAAACCAGCGGGGCCACAAAAAGACTCGCGACCGCTCCAATGAATGCAGCAACCAGAGCCAGCACGACATACTGCAAAAGATAAATCCCCACGATCTGAGCAGGAGTAAAGCCGAGCGCCTTGAGGATACCGATATCGCGCCTCTGCGCCAGAACGAGGCTGGTAATCAGGTTCAGTATGATGAAGCCGGAGACAATAATGGCGACGAAACCAAAAGCCAGGAAGAAGATCATCTCGATAGTAAAGTACTGCGTATAGCTGTCGCGGATCTCTAGCCAATCGTCGAGAATGCCAAACTGCGTGCCCGCTGCCTGCAATTGCTGGCCCAGTTGCGCTTCAAAAGCGTGAACGGCAGAAGGATCGGCGATGCGTATCCCGACCAGCGTTAGCTGCCGGGGAGATCCGGCAAAGAGCGCGGAGAACTGCTGCTCAAGCACATAGATCCTGGGCGGATCCTCGCCGGCGGCTCCGTGATTGGCATCAATGGACAGGCCGATGATCGGGAGGGCCTGGGGACCGGCAGGCGTCACGACCTCGATAGTGCCGCCAACGTGCAGGTTATCCTGGCTGGCGAGCTGCTCGTCAACTACCGCGCCAGTAGGGGTTGCCGTCGTCAAATAGCGGCCTTGCAGAAGGAAGAGTCGCCCTATCGCCGGCTGCTCTGCTGGCAGACCAACGACCATGACCTGTTGCTTGTTTCCTGCGGAAATGATGCCGGTCGAGATCGCCGGAAACGGAGGCGATATCTCTGTCGTTGCTGCGTTCTGGCGCGCGAGCGTCAGGATTGGAGAAGGTGCTTGCGGCGAAGAGACATAGAACCAGGTATCTGCCCCATGCAACTGCTGAAAGAGTCGGTCGAATGGAGCATTCGCGTTCATGATAGCGAGCAGGGAAAGGCTGACTAAAAAGCCAGAAAGCGCTACCAGGACGAGAAGAGAGAGATGTTGCAGCCGGTGGGAGCGCAAATCTAGCCTGATCTTGAGCATGATCGCTTGCATAGGCACCTTCTTCTATCGTGGATTCGTCATTTGAGAATGCAGGGCCGCTGGCGGCGGCGGGGGGGGAGAAGCAGGCCCGACAATTTGCCCATCAGCGATGGTGATAAGCCGTGATGCGCGCCCGGCAATATCTCTGTCATGGGTTACAAGCACAATCGTCTGCCCCTGCGCATGATATTTCTCAAAGAGCTTGAGTACCTCTTCGCCTGTCTGGGAATCGAGATTCCCGGTTGGTTCATCGGCCAGCAGAAGTGATGGGGTGTTGATGAGCGCGCGCGCAATGGCCACCCGCTGCTGCTGCCCGCCGGAAAGCTCTGCTGGCAGGCGCTGCTCCAGATGGGCAATACCGAGATCTGCAAGTAACTGTTGCGCGTGCTCGCGTACTTGTTGGCGAGAACGGGTTACTAAGGAACCGGGTAACATCACATTTTGCAAGACGGTAAGGTTGCCAAGCAAGTTAAATGACTGAAAGACAATGCCTATTTCTCTCCGGCGAAACTTTGCCCGTTGCGTCTCTCCCATGTCGGCCAGGTTTTTGCCATTGACCAGGATGGTTCCTTGAGAGGGTACATCAATGCCGGCGAGCAGGTGAAGGAGGGTCGATTTGCCACTGCCCGATCTTCCGATAAGAGAGACGAACTCACCTCTGGCAATTGACAGTGAGATATTTCGCAGAGCAGGAGGAGTAATCCCTCGCTGCTGATAGCGTTTCTCGACATTCTCTACGACAACGATCTCGTTTCTGCTCTCCATGATGGCCGTCCTTTTCATTCTTCATAAGGAAGAGTGTAGATAACAAAACTCACAGTCGCACTATGATTGCTTATGAGTTTTCTACCGCCTGTCCTGAGCGGAGTCGCGTGCCCTTAAGTATGGACAACTTTTACCTGTTTCTCCTCTTCTACCAGATTTCTAAGAGTAAGAATGTGCTGAGAGAATTCCTCCACTTGCGCATGTTGCGGGCATTTGTAGTACAAAGTTATAACGCCTTCGAGCAGGGAAACTATTTCATGTTGATGAGCGGACTGATTTTGTTCCCAGATGCCTGCCGCTCGTTGAAACGAGGCTTCAGCCTCTTCTCGCCTGTTCTGAATTGAATAGAGCCAGCTAAGGGTCAGTAAAGGCTCGATTAGCGAGTAATGAGTCTGGCAGAAAGCCTGTTCCTGGAGCGAGATGGCCCGTAGGGCAAATGCTTCTGTTTCTTGTATATTTCCCTGTTGAGCATAGACAAAAGCAAGATTGCTCAAAATGTGCGCAACGTTTGGATGCGCTGGCCCAGGAGTTTGCTCTGCTAGGGCGAGAGCTTGTTGTAAAAGTATGCCCGCCTCGGCAAATTGTGCGCGCCTGAGAAAAGACCGCGCCAGTTTGAGCTGGAGAGAGAGATAAGCGGGTGAGGCTGTCTCATTCCATTGCTTATACTGAGCAGTCACATACAGAGCGTGAGGATAAGTTTGCTCGTACCAGCATCTATCTTCTTCGGTGGTCTGATGAGCAGGCAAAACCTGATCGATCACATGGAGCAGGTAGGTATTGACGGCTCGCGAGCAATCGCTGCTCTGGCATGCCTGGAGAATAGTGCGGACCAGGTGATGGATAGTAAACGTGCGACTCTGGGCATGCCGCTGGATCAGCGCGTGTGAAAGCAAGTCCATCAGGACGGCATCAAATTGTAAGGGGTCAATTGCCACGTTCTGTTGCTGTTCGTCGGCGTGGGAGAGCAGGGCTTGCATGAGCCTGGCAGGAATCGCGTCAGGCGCCAGGAAGCAGCAGCGGATCAAAAGGGAGGCCGCAACCTTATTTTTCTGGCGTAGATGTTCGACGGACAGGGTAAACGTTTCCACTACGGACAGCGGATGTTCGGCATGCGCCTGCCGCCTGTTCAGCACCTGCGCGGGGTGGGCATGGAAAAGGTGGAGGAAATCTGAAAGGCTGCTATGGGTTTCTTCAATATAAGCGCCTGCTTGATCGAGGGCCAGCGGTAATCCGCCAATGGCGGTCGCCAGCGTGCGGGCGATGGCCAGATCTTCGGATGAGAGACTTTCCAGGGGCGAATGAGAAGTCAGCAACCCTGCGCGCCGCAGGAGAAGATGAACGCTCTCTTCCAGCGTGAGAGGTTCCAATTCGACACACGAAGCCAGCGTGCCCAGCGTTGAAAGGCGCGTGGTAAAGAGATACGCCCCGTTGTGGGCAATGGGCAAAAACTGCTTCGTAAGTTCGATATTCTCAACATTGTCCACAATGAGGAGCCAGTTATGATGCTGATTGAGCCAATGAGCAATGGCGGCCACAATCTGCGCGTGATCTTGTTGATCTCCTTTGAAAAGTTGCAACGTGTGCGCGATAACCATAAGGCTATTGCTCATGGTTTCGGCGGTCGAGGCGTTGATCCAGAGGATAGCGGCGTGTTTCAGAGAATAGCGATAGGCGTATTCGATAGCAACCTGCGTCTTGCCTATTCCCCCCAGGCCGCAAAGGACGCAGGACGACGTAAGGCATGCCTGGTTTTTTTGGATGAAGACCTCGTGTAGCCAGAGCAAAAGCTCTTCGCGACCCGTAAAGCAAGGATTACGCTGATAAGGGATAGACCAGTACAGGGGGAAGTCCATCAGGCTCGCATCGAGCAGCCGTCGTGTTTGTGATTCATCAAGGTGGAGATGCATAGCAACCTCAAGCACCATATTGCGTGTATTGGGGAGGTAATCGCCGCGTTCCCAGGCCCAGATGGTATTATAATGGACTCCCAGGCGATCAGCGAGTTGCCGTTGCGTCACTTTTTGTTGCTTGCGATATGCTTTGAGCGTTTCACCAAAAGATGCAAAGTACTGATTTGTCATCGGCAATACCAACTTTCTACCAGTTTCGCACTCCCAAAAGAAAGGAAATCCGGGCAGCAGAAGAGGTAACTAGGCATTCGTGCAGCCGGGAACTCACCAATGAGTGAATTTGCCGGAACCAAAAAGAGCAGGCAACAGAGCCCCCTTTGTTGCAGGCTCCTATAGAGCAAATGTGCGAGGCGCGGACGAAGCATCCAGGTGTGGGTATGCCAGGGAACGAGAAAATTGGTCACAGGAAACTATAGAACCGTCCCCATTTTTCTCGTAAGGAACAGGGTCCCTACACATAATGCATCGATAAATCTATGTACTAGTATACACAAAGGATCCTCAAATGTAAATCATACTCGCTCGGCAGTTGGTTTGATTGGAAACAAATATATCATGAACTCACAAATATTCATAGTTTCCCTGTGATTTTTGGAACTTATACTGATAACTAGAGGCCGGATTAGTCGATAAATTCATAATCGTACTGAATAGAACAATATGAGGGAGATGCTTTGCTAATTTTTTAAGAGCAAGGAGTGGGGTGCTGGTTCTGCTTTCCAGGAGGCAAAATCGTTGGCCCCTTTTTACTGTATGCGATTTCTCTTCTGTTCTCTTGCAAGTCATGGGTATGTCTATCCTGCAATTGGCCTTGCTCAAATCTTACAAAAGCAAGGCCACGAAGTTGCGCTGGTCACAGGCCCGGCATTTCGTGAAACAATTGCTCAAGCCGGACTGGAACGCATTCCCTGTGGAGAATGGGATGACCAGAGTTTTCAGGTAGCACAGTGGGCGCATCCTATCGCGGGAGCCATACAGATTAAGCATATCAAGTATGCTGCCGAGCGCTTTGCCCCTGATGTGCTGGTAGGTCATCCTCTTACCCTGGGGCCGCTGGTGGCGGCTGAGCTGTTCTCTCTGCCGGTAGCCATTCTCGGTTTCGCGACGTACCTCTGGCCTTTCTCCGGTGATCTGGCGGAGTCCGGCTCGGCAGGGGCCGGGCGTCGTATCTGGCGTCATCAAGATATGATGCAGTACTACAATCAGCTTCGCGCGCAATCGAGATTACCGGTCATTGACGATCCCCAACCCGCAACATCCCCATTCTTAGGCGATCTCTTTCTCCTACAGAATGTTCCTGAATTTCTGCAAGGCCGCGCTGAGGAACTTCCCGACAGAGTTCGTCTCGTCGGTTCCTGCCTCTGGGATCCTCCTCAATGCGATCCAGAATTAGAGGAATGGCTGGCTGAAGCTCTTGCCTCTGGCGAGCCGATTCTCTATGTCCAGCATGGGTCCGCTTTCAAATATCCCAGTTTCTTGCCTGCTTTGATCCATGCAGTCAAAGGGTGGCCAATCAGAGTTGCCGTCTCGGTTGGCCGAATGAGAAGCAAAGCTCCGCCTGCTCCGAGCAATTTCTTTATACGCGACCATGTTTCGCAGGGCTTTGTGCTGCGGCACGCCCAGGCCGTCGTGTCGAGCGGAAATACCACAGTTGTCCTCGGAGCAGTTACGCACGGGCTTCCGAGCCTCCTGATGCCCACAGGTGGCGAGCAGTTCGATCTCGCCGAGCTATGCCAGCAAGCAGGCGTGGCCCTTTGCCTATCGCCTGATGAGGTTCTTTCGTATACAGTAAGGGAAGCTCTGCAAAAAGTGCTCGCAGATTCTCACCTGGCCCAGGCGTCCAGGTCTCTTCAAGCTGCCTTTCAGCGCTACGGCGGGGCCGAAAGAGCTGCCGAACTGTTAAGCGCGACCTTCAGCAAGGTCGCAGGATAACGCCGATGCGTTTCTACGAAATCCGTTCGAGCCGTGTTTTCCTCGGCATGTAGCCCTGATCGGGACAGTCGGAGCGCATGGGGGTGAGGCACGAGGAGGACACGGATCCAGGCTGTATGTAGCTTGCTTCCGCGTCTGGCTCAGATCGATCCTCCTCTGCCTGCTCTTCCGACTGCTTGATAATGAGAGGAGCGAGCGCACGCAAGACCTTTGAGCAGATGGGCAGGCAGAGCATCGCAAGCTGTACGGTAACGATGAGGAGCATGGCCGTCGTGTATACTAAGTTCTGCGTGTCTGCGAGGATCTGGGGAGAGGAGCGCAGGTGGAGATCATTTCCTATATGCATGAGAAGAGATGGGTAATCCCGTAAAGAACTCACAAAAAATGGCCCGAAAAAGAGCACAAAACCCACCCACATGGCAGTTCTTAGCAAACCATAGATCCCGATAATCATCCTGGTGAATGGGGACCACGCGAGCGGCTCTCGCGGCTTTCTGCGTATGGCAAGGTAACACTGCTTGAGCAGCCGGCCAGGCTGTTTAGAAAGATTGGAGATATTGAGCGCGTCCGTTACGATCCAGTACCCGTCAAATTTCAGTAAGGGATTGAAAGAAACAAAGCAGCTCGCGGCAACCGAGAGAAAAGCGATTTGAAAGAGTGAGATACGCGTCAGGAGATAGATCAGGAGATAGATTACTCCGACCCAGAGTTGCAGATAAATGCCACCAATATCGACCCTGATCCTCTTCCAGCGACTGAGCTGCCAGGATGAACTGACGTTACTGTAAAAGACGGGGAAAAACAGGTAGATGGCAAAACCAATCTCGCTTGGCCTGACCTTCCCGCGCGCGCAGGCGCTGGCATGCCCAAACTCGTGAAAAGCCAGAGAAAGCAGAAACAGAAGATAGGTTAAAACGGCAGTGGCCAGCCCCGGCGTAGAAAGGTCACGCAGCAGGCCATGTTCAAACGCATAGGCGGAGAGAATGCAGGCACTGCTCAGCCCAAGCACAACGATAGCCGGATGGAAGACGAAAGTTAACCTGGAGGCAACGGGCGCAACCCAGTTGGCCGGTAACAGCCGGAACTTGAGCCAGAAATTTTTAGGGCCTCGCCTATCGCTATCGATCTTCTGAATTTTATTCATCACGTGGCAATAGGCTCGCTCAACGTCGCCAGGCGTTAACGTGATGTGCTGTTCATCCTGCATCGCTTGCGCAATATCGGCATACGAATAGCCTTCGCGCACCCTTTTCAGCAAATCATACACACTGGCAGAGATCTGGAGATATTTCTCATTGTGGCTGACAACGATATAACGCGGAGTGCTCTGCGAGTGATCGACAACGATGCGCTCAATGATGTCTGGCTGGCCGATGCCGGGGAAGGTTTCCACCTGGCTCATATTGTTCCTCCGTGTTGCGAAGCCATCGCCGCTTCTGGTTTCTCGCTCACCTGGGTCTGCAGCTTTGACTGGCTGAGAACAACCACAAAGAACAAGAGATCAATAAAAATAACCGTGACTTGATAAAGCAGGGCGACGTTATCCGCTACGGTACTGGCGCTTATCAGCAGCGCCCCCGTCAGCATATTCACAGCAGCATGCGTGAGGAACGGAGGGAAAAGACTTCCTGACTTGATCCGCAGAGCGCAGAAAGCCAGGCCATCCGCCATGAACACAACCAGCCACAGCCAACCGGCGGAGAAATAATTCACCATGTGCAAAATGCCAAAGAGCAAAGAAGAGGCAAAAGCCGCTACCAGAACACTACTCAGTGCCGTCTTCTTGCGCGAGGGCAATTGCTCGATTGAACTGAAGAGAAGTCCCCTGAAGTGCAGCTCCTCGGCGGGCGCGGTCAGCAGGAAGAAAGAAAGCGCCTGTGGCAGCAGGATGAACCAGCTTGTTTGAATGGCTACAATAGGGACGAGCATCACCCAGGCCGCCGTTTTTAAGACCATATAGAGCACACACCAGATACTATCTGACCAGGAGCATTTGGGAAGGATGCCAAAATCAATCGTTGAGTGCTTGCGATACGTCAGATACATCAGGAAGAGAGCGCCGGCTATCTCGCCAAGATAAATCAGGGCCGAGAGAAGTGCATAAGCGTGCAGCAAATACGCGGGCGCGGCAAAAAGGCCCGCGACCACCAGCGGGAAAAGAAAGAGCAGCAGCACATATCCCGCGTTCTTCAAAGCAATGCTCATCGAAAATTCCCTCTCCTCTCTTCGATTGCTTGTGCTGAGTTGAGCTTGCCTGATCTGCTTTCCGCTCGCTTCAATCTCAGGCGACGCTCTAGATTGGGACGAGCGGAGCCTGCTTAGTCATGCTGGAACGCGTGCCAGGCGACCATCGCTTGCAGGACAAAGGCTGTCGTGATAGTCTGGCTCCCGTATTCCAACACGGCGCTGATCTGGCCTGTGGGCCTTCCCAGCTCCATACGGATGAACCTGCAATATGGCCAGGCTTGTTCTTCCTCGTCAAAGCTCCGCTTCAGAAAATGCAGCGCCTGCTCTACTGTAGGCGGCATGGCCTCGCCAGGCTTTGCCAGGAACGATAAGCCTGATAATGCCAGGGCGGTGCCCAGAACATCGCCCTCGCCGTCGGCTTCCAATGACCAGCTCCCATCGGGCCGTTGGCTTGCGCGCAGAAACTCTCCCGCGCGCTCCAGAGCCGGAGAAGCGGCTTTGACCTTTGCTAAGAGGCGCAGACAGACATATGTGCCATAGTAGGGGCCATGATACCAGGTACTTGACCAGCTTCCATTCGCTTGTTGATGCGCTTCAATGTATGCGACCCCCGCCTGGATAGTCGAGGCGAAGCGCTCGTAATCGTATAAGGCAAGCGCGTAGAGCAGGTTGGCCATCACATCCACATCCGCACCGGTTCCCCAGAGAACGTTCGCGCAGGCCAGTTGTTTCTCCTGCTTCGGTGTGCGATGTTCCAGGGGAATGATCCAGGTCTCGAAGGAACCGTCCTCGTGAGCGTTGTCCGTGAGTAGCGTGGCGAGCGCTGGCTCCGCGTATTCTTGAATAGCCTCGCGGCGTCCGGTGTGCAGTAGCGCCTGGATGACCTGAGCCAGATCGTCGGCATCAGGCGAGAGCTCCGGCAAATCTGGGAAGTAACTCCAGCCGCCGATGCCGTCGCGGCAACGGCGTTCGAGCAGATAATCAATCTCAAAATCAAGAATTGGCCGAAAGTCAAGCTGAAACGCTTGCGAGGCCTGCCATAAAATATCGACAAGAATCGCACGTTGAAAGATGTCACCCGACTGATACTCGCTTGGACCGCTGAACCCTCCCGCGTACGGGAAACGCATGATATGGCAGGCCTCTCCAAAGCCAAGCTGCCACTGCCGAATGAGATAGCGCAGCGCCTGCCAGGCCAGAAGCTCGCAATCCGAGCGGGCCGGAGGAAGCTCTAAATGAAACGCGACACGCCTGGAGGCGCGGCGCCGGTTCGTCTCAGTAATCCTGAGAATATCGCTCAGCAAGCCCTCGCAGCGCTCATGCAGGTCGCCCACGACAATCGGCCAGGTGATATCCGGAATATCGGCAAGCAGATTGTTGGCTCGCGCGAGCGCATCAATGGCTAACTGAAGTATGACGCAGGCATGCCCATCGTAATAGAGTTCACGGGCCAGGAGATCCAGATCATCTACGCTCGGTTTGTCCGGGCGCTCCGGCAACCAGCGGCTGAGCAAGAGCGATGGCGATTGATGCAGGTAATCCTCTTTCCAGTCAGAAAGGTCGTCAAACATCTGGTGAGCAAAATTGTAGAGATCGAGTGACTCATTGAATACTTCCATATACTCTTCATCGCCGCTCAAAGCCGCCAGACCCGCGGGCACGCCACGACTCAATCCCGTTTTCCCAACGGCAATATCCATAGCCGTTTTCTCATCTAATTCTTTCCAGGAGATGGAGCCGTTGGCAAACTGCTTCTCTAACAAACACACGCGCTGGTAATGGGCAAAATACGAGCGAAAGCGCGGCCAGAAGGGAGAATCGGGAGGAAATAGTTTCTGCAGAAGTGTATATCCCTCTAGCTGAAAGGCAAAAATATGTTCCAGAAGAAGGGTCGTGTCATATGGTAAGAGATTGAGATCCATCAGCTTATCGGCATAGAGCAGAGAAGAGGCAAGGAGCTTGGTTGCCAGACTAAAATCGGCCAGGAGAGCGGGTTCTATCCTGGGGAAGACATCTGCGAAGAGATAAGGGTAGCAGTCATAAATGTTAACCGGATCATTCTTGCACAGGTTGAGATCCTTCCAGTGCTCGTTTAAGAGGCTGGCGCGCTCTCTCGTTCGCATAGCTCCCTGCCAGACTCTCGATGGAAAGAACTCTTCGCTAATAGAAATGGAAGTGAGCTTTACTGCTGCTTTACGCATAACTTCTTAATCCTCCAGGAGTCTATCTGCACGTAATATTTTTCTATTTGATGTGCAGCTCTTTCTATAACCAACCCTGACTTATCTGGCATATGCTACACG
>DATGKW010000253.1:0-14331 GCA_035294465.1 Ktedonobacteraceae bacterium
GCGAAGATGTATGCGAGCGGGCAGCTCTCGGTGCCGGCTCCGGCGGCGAGCGAGCTTTTCCCCGGGCCTTTTATGGTTATTTTTCAGGGGCGCTGGTTTGGGCAGTATGAGCCGGGTACATCGTTGACACTGGTGCCGGGCATCTGGCTGGGCGTACCCTGGCTGGTTGAGCCGGTGCTGGGTACGCTGGCTCTGCTGGGCATCGGGCTGATTGCAGCCAGACTCTATGACCGGCGCGTGGCAACGCTGGCAGTCCTGCTTGGCTGCCTCTCGCCGTTTTATAGTTATCTGGCCGCCAGCTATTTGAGCCACACGGTCGCGTTGTTCTATCTGGTCTGGGGCCTGTGGACGCTGCTGCGTTTTGCCCAGGGCGAATCCGGCTGGAATATACTGCTCTGCGGCTGCTGTTTTGGCATGGCCGTCCTGACACGCGACCTGGTTGCGCTGCTCTATATTATGATCCTGGTGCCGGGCGTTGTGATTATTACGTGGAAGCGAGGAAAATACCGCCAGCAGCGTCTCTACCGGTTTCTCTGGTGGCTGGTCCTGGTCCTGATGGGCGCGCTCGTCTTCTACCTGTACGCGGGCTTCAACCTGCTGCTCACCGGCAACCTGTTTACCACGCCGCGCAATCTCTTCTTTCCCGGGGACACCTGGGGCTTTGGCGTGGGCATTGGCTTCTATGGCCAGCACACCCTGGCAGCGGGCTTCGTCAACCTGGATGAACTGCTGACTATTTTGCAAATCGATCTTTTCGGCTGGCCGTTTTATCTCACACTGGCCTTTATTGCCCTGCCATTTCTCAGCGGCCAGGCCAGAAAGGCTGACTGGTTCCTGCTGATCACCCTGGTGCTGACGGTGGGCAGCTATATTGGCTACTTCTATCATGGCATCTACCTGGGGCCGCGCTACCTGTATGAAGACCTGCCGTTTCTGCTCATCCTGAGCGCGCGCGGTATTCTGACGTTGGGCGCGTGGGGAGTGCAGGCGCGGCAACGCGGGCAGGAGGCGACGCTTCTTTCAGGGAGTGTAAAGAAGAGGCCAGCGATCAGTCTGGTGACACTGGCGCTGGTAGTTGTGCTCGTTCTGTGCGATGTGATTTATTATTTGCCGCGCCAGGCGACGCTCTATCAGAACTTTACCGGCCTGCCCAATACGTACAAAATCGACATCGATCAGATCTATCACTCACCCGTACATCACGCCATTGTCGTCACGGATGACCTGGCGATCTATCAGATAGTGCTTTTCCCGCTCAATACGCCCGATCTGAATGGAGATGTGGTCTATGCCTGGTTCGATAGTGGTGCGCAAATCGCGCAGTTACGCAAAGACTTTCCTGGCCGCGCCATTTACGAGCTTGTGGTCAACCAGAATGGCTCGGTCAGCTACTTTCGATTTTCGCCATGAGCAAGCCAGGCGCTTACGCCTTCAAAAAACGTGTTGCGCGCCTGTGCGCGCCTGCCGTTGCATAGAGCAGGGTGCGGGCATGAATCACCAGCCGGTCGTCGGCGGCATCGACGAAGGCCAGTTCGCCGGGGGTGACATCGCCGTGTAGGATCGCCTCGGCCAGGGCATCGTCCAGGAGGTGCTGCACTGCCCGGCGCAGAGGGCGCGCACCATACGCTGGCTCGTAACCACGCGCGACGAGGAGATCACGTGCAGCATCGCTTACTTCCAGGCCGATGCCTTGCCAAGCCAGGCGCTGTGCAGTGTCGTCCAGCATGAGCCTGACAATGTGCTGCAAATGGCTTGTCTCCAGAGGATGAAAATAGATCATCTCATCAATGCGATAAAGTAATTCAGGCCGGAAGAAGTTCTTGACGGCTTCGAGGGCCTGTTCGCGCATGGTGGAGAGCAACGAGTGACGAGCAGGAGGAGCAATGGTCATCTGCCCCGGCTGGACATGCTCGGTTCCCAGATTCGAGGTCAGGATCACAATGGTATTTTTAAAGTCTACGGTGATCCCGTGCGCGTCAGTCAGCCTGCCATCCTCAAGGATCTGGAGCAGCAATTCAAAGATATCGTCGTGGGCTTTTTCGATCTCATCAAAGAGCAGGATGCAGTAGGGGCGGCGGCGGACAAATTCGGTCAACTGTCCCCCTTCTGAGTGGCCGATGTAGCCTGGGGGCGATCCGAGCAGGCGCGCGACCTGGTGCCGTTCCATAAATTCGGACATATCCAGAGTCAGTAAGGCGCTCTGGCTCGTGAAAAGCACGTCGCTGAGCACGTGCACCAGTTCACTCTTGCCTACGCCCGTCGGGCCAACGAAGAGGAAGGAGCCGATTGGGCGGTGGCGATCGCGAACATCGGCGTATGCTCGGCGCACAGCGCGGGCCACGCAGCGGACGGCCTCGTCCTGCCCCACGATTCGCTGGTGCAGTTCGTCCTCCAGATGAAGAAGGCGTTCAGCCTCGGTCATGCTAATCTGCCCAACGGGAATGCCGGTCCAGAGCGCGATAACCTCGTCAATCTGCCGCGCCGTGACTACAGGTCTCTCTCTCTCTCTCTCGGCCTGCCACTGCTGTTCTTTTTCGTACAACGCCTGACTCCAGCGCAGTTCCTGCTGACGGTGGCGTTGGGCCTGAGGATAATCGCGTTGCCTGATAGCCTTGTCCTTTGCCTGCCGAATGCGCGCCAACATTTCGCGCAGGCGATGCACAGACCTGGGAGCCGCCGCCAGACGAATGCAGGCGCGTGCGGCGGCTTCGTCCACCAGATCGATGGCTTTATCGGGCTGGAAGCGCTGGTGCAGGTAGCGATTCGAGAGGTGAACGGCGGCCTGCAAGGCTTCGTCGGTGATTGTCACCCGGTGATAGCTGGCATAGCGAGGACACAGGCCGCGCAGAATTTCCAGCGTCTCTTCGGGCGTCGTCTCGGCAACCATCACCGGCTGGAAGCGCCGCTCCAGTGCGGGATCTTTCTCGATGGTTTTGCGGTAGTCGTCGAACGTGGCGGCTCCGATACAGCGAAACTCGCCACGCGCCAGCATCGGCTTGAACATGTTTGCCATATCCACCGAGCCTTCAGCCACGCCTGTTCCCAGAAGCGTTTGCAGTTCATCGATGACGATAATGAGATTGCCCGCCTGCATCACTTCCTGCGTAATCACGCGCAGCCGCTCCTCGAAATCTCCACGAAAGCGCGCGCCTACCACCAGCAGGCTGGTATCCAGCGAGACAACGCGCGTATACTGTAAGTTTTCTGGCACTCGGCCCTCGATGATCCGCTGCGCCAGACCCTCCGCCAGGGCGGTCTTACCCACACCAGCGGGACCGATCAGCACCAGGTTATTTTTCGTGCGTCGCGACAGAATTTGCATAGTGTGCTCCAGTTCGTTGACTCGCCCGATCAATGGATCAAGCGTGCCCATCAGCGCCTCCGCAGTGAGGTCGCGGCTGACCTGGTTGAGGAGAGGGGTCTCGGTGTAACGCATCTGATATTGCGCCAGGAAAAGCGCCTGATCGCGGCCATAGCGCAGAAGTGTTTGCAGGTGCTGGCGCATCGAAGCGAGCGTCACGTCAAAGCTTTCGAGCACGCCGACGGCGACACTCTCATCGTCATCCAGCAGGCCCAGCAGGAGATGTTCAATGCCGACCTGGGCTTCTCTGGCCGCGGTCGCCTCGTTTTCTGCACGAGCCAGAACTGCTTCTGTCGGTGCGTTCAAGACGGGTTCGCTGGTCATAGTCCGGCTCGTCCCCCGGCCAATTGCATAGCCGATGGCCTGGCAGAGCTGTAAGGTGTCTACCTGCAAACGGGCAAAGAGGGACTCTATGACCGGATCGCGCGTTCTGATGATACCCAACAAAAGGTGTTCGGGTCCGATCATTCCGTGCTGAAATTGCAGAGCAATCTCGCGCGCATAGGTCATGGCTAGCTGTGCTTGAGGCGTATACTTCTCAAACTGACGCATAGCTCTCCTCCTGTTCCAGGGAGCTTCACATCTTCCCTTTCTACTAGATATCGAGCAGGTAGGCGAGTTGCTGTAGGGTCGAAGGGACTAGAGATAGAAAGGAATAGGGAAAGAGGTCCTTTTGTTACCAGCTCTATTAATGCAAGATACGCTCTTCGGGTGTGGCCAGCAGGGAGGCCGCGCCCACCAGGGGCGCGTGCGCCTCTAGTTTGGCCCGCAGGAGGAGCAGGCGCGTGCCCTTGAGCAATTCATCCAGCTTTTCCTGGAGCATGGGTAGCAAGAAGTCATTCTGCAAGGCGATGGCTCCGCCTACGGCAACGGCATCGATGCGTGTCAGCTGCGCCAGATTGAGCAGACCGAGGGCGAGCTTGGAGACGAACACCTGCCAGAAAGACATGTCGGCGAACTCAGCAATAGGGCGACCGTAGCGCAATTCCAGTTGTCGCCCGCCGGTAAAGGTCTCCAGGCAGCCAACCTGGCCGCAGAGGCAGAGCCGCTCGTTGCCGTCCAGGATCTGGTGCCCGATCTCGATGGAAGAGGTCAGCGCCATCTCGCCTTTGCCCAGCTGGATAGCTGCGCCAGTGCCCGTCGAGGCCGTCAGGTACGCGGCTCGTTCGACATCACGCAGCGAGCCGAAGCGTTTCTCGCCCAGCAGCCCGCAAACGGTATCATGTCCCAGGCGCACCGGGCAGCGCAATCGCGCTTCCAGATCGTCGGCAAAGGGCCGGTCCAGGTATTCGGGCACATTCGGGCCAAAGACAATGCTGCGCCCATCTCTCGCCACGCGCGCTGCCACCGATACACCCGCGCCTGCCAGACCGGCGATGCCCTGCTCTTTTACGACTGACGCGATTCTCCCAAGCTGATCTGCATACGATGTCTGCGTGGGAAAATCACCTAGCGATGTAAAATCGGGGGTATCAAGCGAGGGGAAAAGGCCCAGGCGGGTCTTGCTGCCACCAAGATCGATGGCGAGATAGGGTAGAGGATGTATACCTGTTGACATAGAGCGGCTCCGATCCGACTAACGTGTATTGTGTGTAATATACACTATCTGAAGCGAAGCTGCCAATCAAAAAGAAAATATTGCTACCAGAAAGTCATGATGTTCTATGCGTTGTCAACAGGCGGCTTTCGGAGTATACTGGAGCGCAGCGGGGCTTGATCCTCCTGAGTATTTGTCTGGGAGACCTCCAATATTTTTACCGCGAAAGGGCGTTTAATGACTATCACCGGCACTCTCGCTCTCATTGGTTCAGGTGAATTTTTGCCTCCAATCCGCCCGCTTGATGAGAAGCTGCTCGCACATATTCAGGGTGAGCCGCGTGTGGTTGTGCTGCCCACGGCCTCGGCGCTGGATGGAGCTGGCGTGCCGGAGCGCTGGGCGGAGATGGGCGTGGAACACTTTGGCGCGTTGGGCGCGCAGGTCGAGCCGGTGATGCTGCTGACGCGCCAGGATGCGGAGAATCCGGAGATCGTTGAGCAGGTGAAGCAGGCCAACTTTGTGTATTTTTCCGGCGGCAAGCCGCGCTATTTGCTGGAGACGCTGCAAGGCACGGCGGCCTGGGAGGCCATCGCGGCGATCTACAGGAGTGGTGGAGTGCTGGCGGGCTGCTCAGCCGGCGCGATGGTCATGGGCGCGGCCCTCATTAGTTTTCCCCGCTTCTGGCAGAGCGTACCCGCCCTGGGCCTGGCGCCGGGCTTGCTGATCATCCCGCATTTCGATGAGATTCCGAAAGCGATGCCCGCCTTGCCCAACCACATCAATCGCGGCCTGACCGTCGTGGGCGTAGATGGCTCAACGGCCCTGGTGGGTCGCGACGGACGCTGGACGGTTTACGGCAAAGGAAGCGTGACGGTATTTGAGAAGAAGACGAGGACGCGCTACCTTGAGGGTGAAGAGGTGAGTTTGCCTTCAGCTCCTTAGCAGGCTCATGGTTTCTCTCCTCAGCAGGACTTCTTGCCATACTGAGAACAGGGAAGCCCATGAGCCTTGCCCGGCGCGTTAGCTAGACTGCCGGTTCACTTCCGTAGCCTCTTGGAGGTGCGTATGGTGCCGTCCACTCTCCGAAAGGCAAGTGGAGGGGACTGCCCGTCGAGCGCAGTAGCCAGCCGAGTGCGGAATACCAGGCGACCAGCGCGCAGATCATACCAAAAATGCCTCCGATGATCAGAATCGGCAAAAAGGCGTTTACTAGCTCTCCCACGAACAGGCACAGGTAGGAGAGGAACAGGAGACCCATGACAAGGGTCAGACCAGAAGAACTTTTGAGTGCTGCCAGGAGAAGAACTCCGCAGGTAATGGCCCAGCAGAGGAAGAACAGCGCTAGAATGTGATTGATCGTCCCGGCAATCGCGCCAGTGCCAAAAGCCGCAGCCGTGCCAAACGTTGGCAGCAGGAACAACGTTCCAAGAGCGAGAAGGAAGCCGCCATACGCAGTAAAAATGGTTGCAGCCAGGGTGTTGTAACGTCCCAAATCTCCCATACCTGCGTGGCGTCCGAATGTCCATATTCCGGCGAGAATCTGAACAACGCCTCCCAGGCAGAGCGAGGCAGCAACAATCAGACCGATGCCTGCCATTGGCAATGGAGCGAGGAAGCGAGCGAAGCTTGAGCCTATCAGGGCGGTGGCAAAGGCCAGGGCAATCAAGCCGAGTGGCAGCGGATTCGCAAGACCACTGGCTTCCTCTTCCATGTACCTTGTCCGTGGTGGTACTGTTTGAGCCATTGAGGTTTTCCCTTTCTTCATCTGAGAACGGTCGTAAAGCAGGGCGATGTGTTTCCCCTCCGACTGACTATCTACTTCATCGTGGGTGCCCTCCCGATGCATAAGCGAAGCCATTCACAGCGTGCTGCAAGTTGCCCACCAGGGGTTGTGCAGTGTTCCTGCTTGGACCTCCTTTCTCTTTCTCTCGATGCCTTCTGTCGTTACCTCATACCATAGGGGCGTAAGCCAATGCAAGCGCAGCAACCGCTCTACCTGAACGTGATCGGGTTGTAGCGGCTCAGGTCATTCAGGGTGCTCTATTGAGAAAGCGAAGATGTTACAGGCTTTCAAAGCTGGCCAGATGCGTGCTATGCCAACGCCAGGCGGTTTCCAGGATAGTATCCAGGCCATACTGGGCCTTCCAGCCTAGCTCGCGTTCGGCTTTGCTACAATCGGCCCAGATGGCCGCCGGATCGCCCGGACGGCGCGGTTGGTACTCGACTTTGAAATCGACGCCGCTGACGCGTTTAGCTGCCGTGACGACTTCCTGGACGCTATATCCTGTACCGGTGCCCAGGTTGTAAGCTGTGCTGCGATCTTCGCGGGTCAGTTGCTCTAAGGCTTTGACGTGCGCAGTAGCCAGGTCTACAACGTGGATATAGTCGCGAATGGCGGTGCCGTCGCGGGTTGGGTAATCGGTGCCGAAAACTCCAATCGAGGGGGCGACGCCCAGGGCAGCCTTCATCACCAGCGGGATGAGGTTGTGAGTGTGGTCCCAATTCTCACCCAGGCTGTTATCCAGCGCTGCGCCGGCTGCGTTAAAGTAGCGCAGCGAACTGGAACGAATACCTTTCGTGACGTCATACCACTTGAGGATGGTCTCGCCCATCAGCTTCGTTTCTCCGTAGACGCTTTCCGGGTGGACCGGCGCGTCCTCAGAGACAGGGAGGTGCTCCGGCGTGCCAAAAATAGAGCAGCTTGAGGAAAAGACAATAAAACGCGTGTGGTGGCGCACCATCGCGTCAAGCAGCGCAACTGTGCCGCCTACATTGGTGCGAAAGTAGTCCCCCGGCCTCTTCATCGATTCGCCCGGCGCTTTGAGGGCCGCAAAGTGTATCACCGCCTCTGGTTTCTCCTGTTGAAAGAGTCGCTCCAATAGCTCATCGTCGGTAATACTCCCCTGCCACAGTGGAATATTACCCACTGCCTGTTTACTACCAGCTTCCAATGTATCGAGCACCAGCGTCTCATAGCCGGCTTTGATTAACTCGCGTGTGGTGTGCGAGCCAATATAGCCCGCTCCTCCAGTGACCAGAACCTTCATATCTCTATCCCTTCTATATAATATACTGAGCAGTTTGCTTTTGTACTCAGTATAGCACAGGCGGGTCTGCTCGCCCGCATGACCCGCGCTCTTACTCAGGATAAAAGGATGGGGAGAGTTTCTCTCAGTCAGACGGGCAGCGCCGCGTTCTCCGCTGTCTCGCTCAAGACGTCTTCGTACACCTCGCGCATGAGGTTGGCCACGTTCTGCCAGCTATATTGCAGAACGGAGGCGCGGGCGGCTGAGCGCATAGCCTCTAAGGTGGCTGGGGAGCGCATGAGGCTGTCGAGGCGTTCGGCGAAGAAGCCGGGGCAGCGCGGGACCAGATAGCCGGTCTGGCCCTGGCGAAGAATGGTCATTAAGCCTCCGGCGCGGGTGGCGACGACGGGTGTGCCACATGCCAGCGATTCAACAGCGGCTAGGCCGAAGCTTTCGTGATATGAGGGGATGACAGTCACATCGGCGGCGCTATACAGGTCCGGCAGTTCTTCTTGCGGACGCGCACCAAGAAAATGGACGCGTCTCTGGATGCCCAGGTTGCAGGCCAGGCGGCGCAATTTCTCCATCTCTGGATCGCCGGCGAGATTACCACCTACGAGAACGAGTTGCGCTCTCTTCTGCATCATGGCCGCAGCCTTAAGAAAGACATCCGGCCCTTTGAACGGGTCGAGTCGCCCGACGAAGAGTAGCACTGGCAGATCATTTCTCAAGCCATGCCGGGTGCGGGCCTGCTGACGATCACGGGGCGCGAAACGTTGCAGATCGACACCGCAGGGAATCACCTCGACCTGTCCGGCGGTCGCGCCACAGTGGCGGATCATTTGCGCGCGCTCGTCGAGGGTGGTAGCGATGATGCGGTCGGCCTGCTGGATCAACTGGCGTTCCATTTCCAGGCGCAGAGCCGGTTCGGCCTCCGCCGGATTGGCCAGTTGTTTGAGATGGGCCAGGGTGTGGAACATCGTAAGATGAGGCACGCGCCAGCGGCGGGCAAGCTGCTGACCGGCCACGCCGGAGAGCCAGTAGTGGCTGTGCAGAAGGTGATAGGCCCGGCGTTCGTGTCGGGCAAAATCCTCAACCTGGCGCGCAAAGGCTGGCAGATATTGATAGAGATCGTGTTTGTGGATGGGAGCAACAGGCCCGGCCTCGATATGGATCACGCGCACGCGTGGAGCAAGCTGGACAATTTCGGGCTGAGCGGCCTGCGTACGGCGAGTGAAAATGTCAACGGTGCAGTGGGAGCGGCCCAGTTCGCGGGCCAGTTCGCGGATATAGACATTCATGCCTCCGGCGTCTTGCGCGCTCCCCGGCAGTACCAGCGGAGACGTATGGACGCTGAGCATGGCAATAGCATGGCTCATAGAAGAAAACAAATCCTTTCTACGCGTGTTGTGGGACATTTAGTGATTGCAGATGCGCGGCCAGCAGCCCTCGCTTGCTACTAGTGGATTTGGTAGCATTGCCGTTTGCCTCCTTTCGGTACGCACTTCTTTTGACTTCATTTAGCAAAAACAATTGGCGGCGCGGAAAAATTCTCAAACATATCATATACTGTAGATTATTCTATCGAGAGAGAGGAAGAGGGAGCGATGGCATTGACCCCTGTAGCCCTGGAACGGCTGCGATCTGCGGCGCAGACCCATATCGAGGCAATCGCCGATCTGGCGTGGCGTATCTGCGAGGTACCGGCGCCTACCGGCCAGGAACTTGAGAGAGCACGCCTGGTGGCTTCGCTGTGGCGGGAGCGCGGCTATACCCCGGAGATTGATGCCGTGGGCAATGTCTATGTCAGGAGACGCGGCGGCGCGCAAGGTGGCCCGCTCCTGATGCTTCTGGCGCACACCGATACGGTTTTTCCTGCTTCGACGCCCCTGGTGATTAAACGCGAGGGGGATGTGCTCTATGGTCCGGGCATCAGCGATAATAGCGTGGGCGTGGCGACGATGCTGCACACCTTTGACCTGCTAGATGAACTCAAGATCGAGACGGCTACCGATATCATCGCCGTGGCGAACGTGGGTGAAGAAGGGCTGGGCAACTTGCTGGGAGCGCGGACTGCTGTTGAGCGTTATCGCGAGCAGTTAGGCGCGGTGCTGGTGATCGACGGCGGCCTGGGTCATGTCACGCACGGTGCGGTTGGCTCCAAACGCTGGCGCATCGTTGTGCGCGGTCCGGGCGGGCACTCGTATGGCGCGTTCGGCACGCCCAGCGCCATTCACGGCCTGGGGAGAATCATCGCCGCCCTGGCCGATCTCCAGGTGCCACAAAAGCCCAAGACGACCTTTAATGTCGGGGTCATTGGGGGCGGGACCAGCATAAATACTATCGCTGCCGAAGCCTGGGCCTTGCTCGATATGCGCTCCACCGACGTAGAAGCGCTCAAGCAACTGGCCGAGCAGGCGCGTCAGGTGATCGAGCAGAGCGTGGGCGCGGGCCTGACTAGCGAAATCGAGGTGCTGGGCGAGCGGCCTGCCGGTCTGCACAGCTTATCCAGCCCGCTGGTTCAGCTTGCTGGCGAAACGCTGCGCTGGTTGGGCATGGAGCCGCGCTACGGTTCATCTAGCACCGATGCCAATATTCCCATCAGCCTCGACATTCCGGCGGTCTGCGTCGGCGTGACCCACGGCGAGCACGCGCACACTCTTCAGGAGTTTTTCTTGATCCCGCCGCTCGGCCAGGGGCTGGCCCAGATTGCGCGGCTTACCATCGAGGCCAGCCAGATGCTTGTGGAATCGCAATGAGACGAAACAATGCACAAACTGCCAGAGAGAGCCGATTTATCATGCTCTGCTGCGCGGCAACGAGCGTGATCGGCTTGCTACTACAACGAAACGCCCGCTATATTCATCAGGCGGGCGCGGTTCTTAGGGGATTGCTGTTGGGTAGGCGTTCCCCGATAAAGATGTACGCCGAAGCAACTCTTTCTGGCAGTTTTTGTGCAGACAGGCAGATGCAATCACGAGGCCGGGAAGATCGCCAGGCGTTCAAAGGTTGCCTGCGCTCCGGCTGCCACTTTGGCAACGTTCGAGACAAAAAGTGCGATAGTGCCGCTTTTATAGGTATCGTCGGTAAAATTGGCAACAGTTGTTCCATTCACGATGAAGGTCAGCAGCGGCCCTTTCGCGATGATCGTCAGATGGTTCAGTTGTCCCTTTGGCCCGATGGCATTATTTGGTCCCGATGATTTCAGGGGAATGCTTTGCGATTGGCCGTTGGCGTCCAGCGTTCCTTTGTAAATGACGAACGAGCCGTCTCCGTAGACCTCGAAGCGATAGTACAGGCCCAGCACGCTGCCCTGGGTGGAGGCCCCGCGAATGTAAACGCCGTAGCCATTGGCGGGATCGCCCTCTGTCAGACCTGCGTCCACGTCCAGACGAAAATCGCTGTAGATTTTTCCGCCGGGCAGCAATTCCTGGAAAATTTCGTTGTTGTCGGACTCCAGCAGTAGCTTGCCGTTGTTGGTAAGCGTGACTTTGGCCCCTGGCGGATTGGTCAGATCCCAGCCAGCGTTGTTGTTGGTGAACATATCGCGAAACAGAGGCGTGCCGGTGGGGGTTGCGATGGTGAGAGCATTCTGGGTCGTGTTCGCGTTGTTTTGATGGCGGATGAAACGGTAAGCGCCGTAGCCGCCCGCGCCTATCACAGCAACCAGCAGCACGATAATGACAGCGACCACCAGCCCGTGAGGGCGTTTTTTCTCCTCATCCTCGTCCTCCTCATCCGGCCTCTTCATCCAGGCCGGTCTGGCGGCAGGATTGTTCAAAAGCCTTTGCGATGGAGAACTAAAAGCCGTTTGCTGTGTGGCCGTAAAAAAACTATTGTTGAGCGAAGATTGATTGAGATTTTGCTGAAAACCTGAACCTGCAAAAGAGTTAGTGAAAAGAGATTGATTCTGCCCTGAGAAGCCAGTTCCGTTGCCGGGTCCAAAGCCATTCTGCCCTAAGAGGCCGGTCCCATTGCCAAAGCCGCCCGGCGAAAACTGCTGAGGGGGCGGCGATTGATTCTGCCCGGCGAACAGGCTATTTTGCGGCTGTGGTTGCGACCAGGAGCTTGCCTGTTCCATTGAACCCCACGCCGGCGCGGAGGCTCCCAGGCTGCCAGAGGGGTTGGACCAGGCCCCATTGCCCGGCATCGGGATTTGAGGAGATTGAGGCGGCTGTGCTCCCCGCAGTGGGCCGGATGCCGCCTGCTGGGGCATCCCAAACGGTTGTCCCTGGGGCGGTGGATTATAGGCCCCACAGCGGCTGCACTGGCTCTCTTTGAGGGCCAGAGGGGCACCGCAGCGCATGCAAGGCCGCGTCATCGCTCCGCTAAAAGGATAGCTCGAAGACATACAAAAAACCTCCAGTCAAGGGACCACTACCATTACAACGCTGAGTGTCGCATATTTGTCGCTCGCTTGTCTATCACGGTAGTATATTTGGGTATCTAACTCTATTCTGCCGCTCGTAATAGCTCGTAGAGCCGGCAAGGATGGAGGGGTATTTCGCGCACATGTAGGCCATAAGTGGCCAGAGCGTCATCGAGTGCCGAGGCGAACAGCGCAGGCACAAGAATCGCCCCGGCCTCGCAGGCTCCTTTGACTTCCAGGGGATTCAGCGGCGAGGACGTCTCTACGTGATCGACTACAATAGGCGGGATTTCGGTCGCTGCTGGCAGCAGATAATCCATGAAGTTCTGGTTGATCCGTTATCCCTCTTCACCAAAAGCCCTTCTTCTCTCTCATGCATGCCAGTTTACTTCCCCAAGGGGCGGAACGTGAAACAAAAAGAGCGATTTCTTTCTCAAAACAAACGCGTGGGTAGCATGTTCCATTGGAATCCACGTGGTGAGGAGAATCTCTATGGCATGGCTTGCGAGTATAGCCGCGTCTCTCGCGGTGGCTGGTCTGGCGACTGGAAGTGTTATGTGGCTTCTTGGGCGTCGCTTCGTTAAGGAGTTTACCCGTCCTGGTATCACGGTTGAGCAAGGGACGCCGCAATGGGGCGGCTGGACCTTCCCTGAGGGGCTGAGCGAGCCTCCCAGGGAATTGCAGCGGGCCGTGATGTTCCATGCGGCTGACGGAGTACTCCTGCGCGGCGAGTTTTGGGCACAAACGCACAGCGCGCCGACGATTATTATCAGTCACGGATTTCATCTACCCAGTTATCACTTTCGCTCCGTAGCCGCGCTGGAATACGCGCATGGGGTGAACATTTTCCTCTTCGATTATCGCGGACACGGGAAAAGCTCGCTCACGCCCACCACCTGTGGTAATGCAGAGATCAAGGATCTTGTTGCTGCTGTCGAGGTGGCAACAAACCAGGCAGAAACCACGCAAGGCCAGGTCTATATTCATGGGTTTTCTATGGGGGCCGCAGTTGCGCTTTTGCTGCCGCCCCATCCTGCTATCGCTGGTATTATCGCCGATAGTCCCTACGCGCGTCTGGACGAGATGATCTGTCTGCTCATCAGGCGGATCCTTGATCAGGAAATAACGAGATGGCATCATCTGGGCATGGTTGCTCGCCCCTTTCTTCCCGCGCTGACACGCCTGACGGTGCTCAGTGGACAACTCTTGTTTCACGCGCGCTACCGCTATCCCCTGATCGCGCGTCCTGACCAGGCAATCGGTGGTCGGGTCAGCAAGCAGAAGGCGAACCGGCTGGAAACGCTCTTGCCTCGTATTCTCTTAATCCACGCGGAGAACGATCCACTTATCGCACTCCATCACGCTCGCCGCCTGGTCGCGGCAGCACGCGCAGCCGGACGCGCCATTCAAGTCTACTATACGCCCTGTGCTATCCACTGTGGTTCCTACGGACATGATCCTCAGCGGTACATGGCTCTGCTTCAGGGGTTCGTAGCGCTGTGAGAAATTCAGGAATTTTCAGGGCTGGACGCCGAGATATTTTGGTGGTATACTCTGGTTTGTAACTGTCACGTGCAGGTGTTGCTCCGAGAAGATGAACTCAGGTGCGA
Organism: Ktedonobacteraceae bacterium; assembly: GCA_035294465.1. GTDB lineage: Bacteria > Chloroflexota > Ktedonobacteria > Ktedonobacterales > Ktedonobacteraceae > Paraktedonobacter. The sequence goes on from DATGKW010000253.1 coordinate 13,904, forward strand.
GAGCGAGCAAATTGCTTGAGGTAACGGTGCGCACGACAGAGGAACCGCGCGTTTCTACATACCTTTTAGCATAGTGAGAAAGAGGAGAACACCTTGACCGATCAAATAGTAGTGTGCCGCGACTGCAACCAGAAATTCACCTTTACTAGCGGGGAACAGGAATTCTATGCCAGCCGTGGATTGACCAATACCCCCAGCCGTTGCCCGGAATGTCGAGCTGCGCACAAACAGCGTGGTGGGTTCCGCGAGCGGGAAGCACGCCCCATGTACACAGCGATCTGCGCCAACTGCGGCAACGAAGCGATGGTCCCTTTTCAGCCGCGCGAGGATCGTCCGGTTTATTGCAGCGCATGCTACCAGCCCCAACGGAACCGTTCTGCTCATAGCAGTCGATCTCGCTGGTAACTGCTATGACGCGGACCATTGTC
>DATGKW010000254.1:0-10686 GCA_035294465.1 Ktedonobacteraceae bacterium
ACGTGCCAGGATGAGAAATCACAGCTAAAAAACAAGCAAAAGGCGCTTTCAGTCCTGAAAGCGCGCCTGTGGGATCTGGAAGAGGCCCGCAGGCAAGAGGAACTGAGCAAATCGCGACGTTCCCAGGTGCAGACGGGTGACCGCAGCGAAAAGATTCGCACCTATAACTTTCCGCAGGATCGCGTAACCGATCACCGCATCGGTTATACCCGGCATAATCTTCCCGGCGTGCTCAATGGCGAGCTCGACGAATTTATCGATAATCTGATCACAGTCGATCAGGCGGACAAACTTCAGCATCTCTTTGAGGTCGAGGCAACAGCCTGACGACCCTCCCGGTTGCTTTTCAAGATATCCGGCGTCTCACCCAGCACCGGCTATCTCCCCCGCCTGCACAAAGGGTGCCCTGGTCTTCTGCCAGAGCCTTCCTGGTGCTTTTCTGTGACCAGAGAGCTTTCCTGGGAAGGTACAGTTCCTGTACTTTCCCTCCAATGAAAGGCAGGTTTGTATCTCATGGCACAAACAATGATGGGTCACGCCCACACTGACGCAAGCATCTTTTCAGAGCTTAATCCTTCCTACCGGCTCCTGCTCGGCCCTGGCCCTTGCAATGTTGATCCTCGTATTTTGCGCGTCGCTGCCGCTCCTCAGTTGGGACATATTGATCCTGAATTCTTCGCAATCCTCGAAGAGACGGCTCATATGCTGCGCCGGGTCTTTCAGACGCGGAATGAGATGACGCTCTGTGTCTCAGGCTCCGGTTTCTCCGGTGCCGAGGCGGTCTTGAGTAATTTATTGGAAGAGGGCGATACGCTGATCTGCGGGAGTCTGGGCTTCTTCAGCGGGAAGATTGTCGAAATTGCGGAGCGCGCGGGCGCAAAGGTCGTCAATCTGGAAACCGAACTGGGCCAGCCCTTGCAGGCCGCCCAGGTGGAACAGGCATTTCAAAAGCACCCGCAGGCAAAAATCTTCGCTACGGCAATTGCAGAGACCTCAACCGGCCTGCTGCAACCCCTGGAAGAATTAGAGCGCGTAACCCATGCTCACGGTGCGCTTTTCGTTATCGATGCAGTTTGCGGCCTGGGTGGTGTGCCGCTGAACGTTGACAAGATGAAAATCGATGCCTGTTACGCTGGCAGCCAGAAGAGCCTGGGTGCGCTGCCCGGCCTGGCTCCGGTGACATTGAACGAGCGTGCGATCCAGGTGATCAAACAGCGCAAGCGTCCGGTACAGAGCTACTATTTTGACTTGTTCAAGCTCAACCGCTACTGGAACGGGGACCACACCTACCACCACACGGCGTGTAGCAATCTGGTCTATACGATGCGCGAGGCCCTGCGCATCTTGCTGGAAGAAGGTCTGGAGGCCCGCTGGGAACGCCATGCTTTGCACGGCGAGGCCCTGCGCGCTGGAATCAAAGCTCTAGGACTTCGCATTCTGACCGCTCCCGGCTATGAGCTACCCGTTCTGACTGCAATCCACCTGCAGGACGGCATCGATGAGATGGCTATACGCAACACTTTGCTCGAAGAGTACGCCATCGAAATCGGCGGCGGTTTTGGCAAGCTCCAGGGCCGTTTGATCCGCATCGGTCTGATGGGCTATAACGCTAATCGCAAGAACGTGACGACGATCCTCTCGGCGCTTGAACATGTACTTCCTCACGCCGGGCTCACGCCCAGAGCCGGTTCGGCCGTTGCCGCAGCAGATGCAATTTACCAGATCAGAAGATAGAGAAGCAAATTATTCTATTAATGTTCTTCGGGCAGGATCATGCTAGCGACTGGCATAGCTACGCCGATCTGCAGCAGCGCAGATTTTAGGAATAGAATGACTCTGATTGCCAAACATTCGCTTCGCCAGAGCCATTTTCCCATTTATTCTGAGCTCTTCTGCGCCACTATCTGTCCTTCCAGTGCTAACCAGTTTTCGTCGTGCTCAAAAGCCGGAAGCGACTATCGCTGAAGCCTGACTAGCAGATCCTCCCTGCTCGTATTTTGCTCTACGCTCCTTTTACCTTTGAAAGAAGTTATCGTTTGGCCTCCCAGGAGAGAAAGCATTATTCTGCCTCCCGCCAGGAGAGAAACCTTCGTTCGGCTTCCCAGGAGAGGAATTACTATTCTGCCTCCCGCCAGCCGAGGAACCTTCGTTCAGCTTCCCGGTGGAGTAGCCGCTAGAGAAGCCCTCGTTCAATTTCCCGGTAGAGTAGCCACTAGCAGCAAGGGTCTCGTTCAGTTTTTTGGTGAGGCGTCTATTCTCCTCACGCGCCTGCTGGAGAGCATACTTCAACTGCTGCGTCTCTGCGGTATCGGAGCGCAGGCGCTGCAGACGAGAAAGCAAATTATTCAAAGAGCCCGAAATCTGCCACAGCACATTATCTTCTGTCAGCGGGACGCGTGCATTGAAATCCCCATTAGCTGCACGCGCATGCACTTCTACGATCTTCTGAATACTTGCCTCTAACTGGCGGTTCTGTTGCGCGGCGGCCTCCGCCTGGAGCGCCAGGTCGTGTTCGAGTTTGGCAATTTCCTCGGCGCGATCTGCGCGTTTGAGAGCCTGCGTAGTACTATGCACCCAAAGGTAGGCCACGACGGACACGATCAACTGACTGAGGATGATCGGCGTAACGACACTTGCAAAAGCGGGAGGAGCAAAGAGGGAACCGAAGAGGAGTGCGTTTAGCTCCGCGGTTTGGGGCAGAGAGTTAAGGGAGAACAAAGTAAAGGCAATATTGATAAGTGCGACGATGAAAACCCACCACTCTGGAACAAAGGAGACCGCGCATAATAAGGGCAAGATCAGAAAGCCGAAAAGGGGAAGGCTCGTCATGCCCAGGCCACCGGGAGACGTTGCAATGTCAGCCATGGGGTACGCCATAAAAGCTATCACAACGATAAATCCTGCCAGGTTAACCATTCCTGCACGGTTGAGGATAGTGGCCAGAATGAGCGCGCAAATGCCTCCAATGATGATGGGAAGGAGGAGCGAGTTCCCCCCGCCGATAGCGGACGGCACGGAAATAAGCAGCATGACAAAGAGAGCCGGAATGATCTGGCTACCCGTGCGCCCGCGCCGAAAACGCTCCTTCTCCTTGAATGAGGCCGATTGCGCCGGCCTGGGAGGAGAAGCAATACGATACCACCAGGAAAATAACCTGTTCTCGCGCTGCGCCACAGCCAGGTAAGAGGGTACCGGTGCGCCCTCTGGCGCGGCATTCGCAGGGCGAATCATAAGATCCTTCATGGTTCATTTCGGCGCAGACACCTCTGCGTTTCTGCCAGAGGCGGAAGCGCCGCTCCTTTCTATTTCTTGTGTAGCAAAATATTTGATATACAACTATTACTTGCTTTGCCCTCCCGCTGCCTACGGCTGGTATTTTCCATCCTGCGGCGGCCCTATAACAATAACGCCAATCGCTCGTAGATCATGCACAGCCTGAGTTACAAGCTCTGGAGGGACCGAGAGCATGGCCGCGATTTTTGCAATGCTTCTAGTTCCATCGGCCAGAGCAAAGATTGCCCGATGGAGTCGAGGCCAGGAGCGCATCTGCCATTGATCCACCTGAAGAGTGCGCCACGGGACAGAAGCATGCTCTGGTACGAGAGCCAACGATTGCGCAGGCTGCGCAGGTTGCGCAGCAACGGCCAGAGGCACAAACGTCCATACGAGCGCGCCCAACCGAGAGATTTTCCTCACAGATTCTTTTTCTGACAGGCGCTGCCCGCTCTCAGTAACAATAGAGCACGAAACCATCGTTCCTGCCTCAAGTTTGACTTCTATGCGACAAGGCTCCCGCATGCCTACTGCATCCGGCGGGACATCAGCATAAAGGAGGCCCGTCTTTTGATGCTCTTGCATTACTTGCAACACAGTCCGAAAATCAAGTGTATACATTTATATGTATCTATTCCACCCTTGATAAAATCCCGAAGCAGGAGTACCTGCGCAGCCCAAGACATCAGGAAAAGTGCAGAGCCGACCGATTTATCACGCGCAATTCATGCCCGACTGGCAACAATCGACCTTTTTCACCACGGTCTTGTATCTGTCGTCAGTATATCTGGCACTATCGCACCCCCCTTTGTTCAAGAAGCACATGCATGAGGTATCGCAAGGTAAGAAGGTCGCCAAGTTTAAAAATACATGTGTTTCTTTGTTGCCAACACGTCTTGATATTTTCTTGAGGGTAACAATGTTTAGTATACATATGCCCTACTTCACAAGTCAAGTTTGTTGTGTCTAAATAAGATATTTATCAGGGCCATTGGCCCCCTCCAAATCGCCGATAAGTGTTGTTCTCCTAGTAATTTCTAATATGAATTGACTCTATATCAGTATATATTCAAAAAAACGCCAGGCGAGAGGGGTCTCTCTATTATTCAGTATAATTGCGGATATACCTGCCAACAGAGAGAAAGAGGGAGCAATACCATCTTCATCCCTCGCCCGGCGTTGAGACAGACCTCTCTATGCCAGCACCTGTTCTAGATCGGCCAGCAAATCCTCGGCATCTTCGATACCAACGGAGAGACGCAGGAGCGTATCAGTTAGTCCGCGCGCTTCGCGGATCTCACGAGGAATGGAAGCGTGGGTCATCGAGGCGGGATGGCAGACCAGCGACTCGACGCCGCCCAGACTCTCGGCCAGCGCGAAGACACGGAAGCGGCGCACCATATGTGCCACGTCGTCATAGCCGCCCTTGAACTGGAACGAAACCATGCCACCGAAGCCGCTCATCTGCTTTTTGGCCAGCGCGTGATCGGGATGCGAGGGCAGGCCGGGATAGTAGACTTTCTCCACGCGCGGGTGCTCAGCCAGGAAACGCGCAACTGTCATGGCGTTCTCCTCGTGCTGGTGCATGCGTACGGCCAGAGTTTTGATGCCGCGCAGGGTTAGCCACGAATCGAATGGACCTGGCACGCCGCCTGCTGCATTCTGATAAAACTTGATGGACTCGTAGAGCGTAGCATTGTTCAGGGCCAGCGCCCCGCCGACAACGTCGCTATGCCCATTGAGATACTTGGTTGTGCTGTGAACGACAATGTCCGCGCCTAATTGCAGCGGCTGCTGAAAATAAGGGCTGGCGAAGGTGTTATCCACCACGACAATCAGGTTGTGACGGTGAGCCAGCGCGGACAACGCCTGGATGTCCACCAGATTGAGCAGGGGATTGGTGGGCGTCTCCAACCAGAGCATTCTGGTGTTGGGTCGGATAGCCCGCTCGTATATCCCGACATCGGCGGACGCGGGGACGTAGCTGGCCTCAACGTGATAGCGTTTGAAGACGCGCTCAAAAAGGCGATAGGTGCCGCCGTAGAGGTCATCGCAGGAAACCAGGTGATCGCCCGCGTTCAGCAGGCTCAGGACAGCACTTTCCGCTGCCAGGCCGGAGGCAAAGGCCAGCCCATACTGGCCATCCTCCAGCGCAGCTATGCATGCTTCCAAAGCTGTGCGTGTGGGATTGCCCGAACGCGAGTACTCGTAGCCTTTATGTTCCCCCAGCCCGGCCTGGGCATAGGTTGCTGTCTGGAAAATGGGCGTCATTACCGCTCCGGTCGAAGGATCAGGCTCCTGCCCGGCATGAATGGCTCTGGTCGCAAATTTCATATCGTACAACTCCTCAGCGAGAATACAAGAGCATCAAAGGAGGATGAAAGAAACATTCTCCGTCTGCGACTATAGCACTATCTGCCGCTGGTGGCAATGGGGAAGCCCGCGCTGTCTTATATACATCAGCCTCTCCTGCGCGGTTGAGCGCCAAACAGAGCTGATTTACAGAGCGCACGTCTGGCAGGGCAGCATCGGTGGTGCAATAAGGATCAGTTGGACCTTCTCAGGAAAGGAGGCAACTCGACTCCGTCGGCCTCATCCGGTTGAATCCCCACGCGCCGACCCATGCTGCGCAGGCCACGCAGATCATCCAGGCTACGCTGGGGACGCCCAGGGGTTCTGCTGATTCTATCCGCAAGCCTGGTTGGTTGCGGCGGCGTTGAACGCTCAGCCATCGGCTTTTCCTGCGCGTTAGCGCTACTTTCAGCGGAACGCGGCAGCGCCGGCTGCTGTGGCTGGCCTGGGGCAGGTACCGGAGTATTTGCCCTGGACAGTGGAGCAGGATGGTTTGCCACTGCCTGGGGTGTGCTCGGCTGCTGTTCCCGATGAATGGCTGCCCCCTGCGCCAGAAATGCTTCGGGCATGCCAGCGGCGATCAGAGTCACACGGATCGTATCGTCAAGAGCGGGATCGATCACCGCGCCAAAGGTGATATCTGCCGCGTCGTGGATCGCGCTGCCAATCTGCTCGGCAACTTCGTTCACCTCGAAAAGCGTCATATCTTCGCCACCGCTGATATTGAAGAGTACGCGCTGCGCCCCGCGAATCGAGACGTTCAAAAAGCCGCCCGCGATTGCTTCCTCGGCTGCTCGCTGAGCACGGTTGCGTCCCTGGCCCTGCCCGATGCTCATCAGAGCCGTGCCGGCCTCGCGTAACACGCTGCGCACGTCCGCAAAATCTACATTCACCAGTCCCGGCACATTGATCAATTCGGCAATGCCCTGTACGCCCTGGCGTAGCACGTCATCCGCGACCTTGAAAGATTCGAAAAGCGAGCGGTCGCGTCCGATAACCGAGAGGAGTCGGTCATTAGGCACAGTGATAATCGCATCAACTTCCTTGGAGAGAGCAACCAGGCCCTCTTCAGCCGCGCGTCTGCGGCGCGAGCCCTCGAAGGTAAAGGGCAACGTGACAATGCCAACCGTCAGCGCTCCCATCTTTTTCGCAATCGAGGCCACAACCGGCGCGCCACCGGTTCCGGTTCCACCCCCCATACCGGCGGCGATAAAGACCAGGTTCGCCTCGCCCAACGCGGCCCGAATCTCAGCCGCGCTCTCCATGGCCGCCCGCGCACCCACAGAGGCATTGCCACCCGCGCCCAGTCCTTTGGTATAGCGCTCGCCCAGGCAAAGCCGCTCCGGCGCTTCGCAGAGCGAAAGCACCTGGGCATCGGTGTTCATTGCGATAAAACGCACACCGCGCACGTGTGTATCAATCATACGGTTGACCGCGTTCATGCCGGCTCCGCCGACGCCAACGACGACAATATCAACCTGGCTCTCAGCCTCCTCAAGCTCCTGGTAAGACATGCGGGAAGAAGAAGGGGTATCTTCGTCAGTATCGCGCTGTTCCCATTCCCAATCGGCGTCTCCTTGTTTCTCCTGCCACCGTCTATCCTCTATCTCCACCTCATGTCGAAGGACAGCCCACTGGTCATCCTGTTCAGCGTAGACATCCGATTGGGGGCGAGCCATTCCAGGTTTCGGTGCTTGTTCGCGACGACTTGCGTTCTCATGGAATCTTGATTGCATACGCCCCTCATTTCGTCTCGTTCTGCCCAGCGCAGCCGGGAGAAAAGCAGGTCTCCTTCTACCGATTTTGTAACCATTTGATATCACTCTATTTCTTCACAAAATCGGAGAGAAATCAGGAAATTGCCTGATTACGCGGGTCCTGGTATCGGATGGCATTCCTAAGCGCATTGTAACAAAGGTGTCAAGTGTGTTCCCCGTATCGCAAAGCGCATCAAAGTGATCAATACACGCAGAAGGCCCATGCTCGCTGAGAATGAACTCTGGCAGCATGGGCCACTCTGGACGCTGCCCCCGATCTACAGGGATGATTTGCTGGCCTTCGCGGCCTTCTTCTCACGGGCCGCAGCTTTTTTCTGTTTATTGGACTTGGGCGGCGCCTTGAGTTCTTTTTTCTGCTTCTGCTCTTTATTCGCCATGAAGAAACACCTTCCTTTTATACTCTTGGCTAAGATAAGGAGACAACCCCCTTGTATCAGCTATGGGGGACCTGACATCCGTTGATAGTATAGCAGATTTTTGTTTAGCAAGCACACACGAGCATCGCAAACACTAGGAATACTGTTGCTGCCGTTCCAGTTCGCGCTCTTGAAAGGTGGCGACCGCGTGCGTGATCATGCGAATCACGTTGCCAATATCCATGGGTTTGCGTAACTGGTAAATTCCACGCTTCTGCAATTCCTCAGTAGGTAAGGTCGCGCTCATCATGATTGCTGGCACACCTCTGGTCTCCTCCATAGTTTGCAGGCGGTCAAAGACTTCTACGCCGTTCATTCCCGGCAGGCGATAGTCGAGCAAAAAGAGGCAGGGGCGTATCTGCCGGGCCTGCTCCAATGCGCGGAACCCGTCGGGGAGAAGGATCGAGGTGTAGGGTGTCTCGTCCTCTATAAGCTGCTGAAGGAATCTCCCGATAGCAGCGTCATCTTCGACGATCAAGATAGTAGAACTCTGTTTCATACGACCGGCGGCGGGCGGGATGACGCTCTCTGGCATGCTGTGCTCCTCCTCAGGAGAATAAAAAATGAATAGATCAATCCATTGCACTTTGAGTGCTATATGTTAGTGTAACGGTTATCCAGGGGAATTGGTGACAGTATTTTCCTGTGATATAATGGACTGAAACGTATGTTCTTTTTCGTCGTTCGGACAATGAGCACACACCCGTTTGCAAGCAGCAGGATACCGCCGAAGGAGACCAGTCCATGATTATTTCCGCCAGCTATAAAACCGATATACCAGCTTTCTATGGCCCCTGGTTTATGCAGCGCCTGCGCGCCGGGTACTGCAAGATGGTCAATCCCTACGGTCGCCAGATCTACACGGTGTCTCTTGCGCCCGGTGATGTTGATGGCTTCGTCTTCTGGACCAGGAATATTGGCCCGTTCCTCAAATATCTGCCAGAAGTACAGAGCCGGGGCTACCCGTTCCTGGTTCAGTATACGATCACTGGCTACCCGCGAGAGTTAGAAGCCTGCGTGCTGGATGCGAGTTCTACCATCGCCTCCCTGCGCAGCGTGGCCGAAACCTACGGCTCTGCCGTACCCATCTGGCGCTACGATCCCATTATGATTACCTCGCTCACTCCGCCCGACTGGCACCGGCGGAATTTCACCTCCCTGGCCCGTGCTTTGCAAGGCGCGACCGATGAAGTGGTGGTCTCCTTTGCCCAGATATACAAGAAGGCGCGGCGTAACCTTGAGCAGGCCGCCGGCACGCGCGGCTTTTCCTGGCACGAACACGAGTCCATGCAACTAGAAAACGTGCGCGCGTTGATCGCCGATCTCGCGACTATCGCCTCTGAGCATGGCATGCAGCTTACCATCTGCTCCCAAAAAGCCCTCGCCATACCGGGCGTAACGCGGGAGGCTCGCTGCGTTGACGCTGAACGGCTGGAGCGTGCGAGCGGCCGGTCATTGCTGGGCAAGATCAAGCTCAAAGGCAACCGCGAGGAGTGCGGCTGCTTCGCCTCGCGCGACATCGGCGAGTACGACACCTGCCCGCACGGCTGCGTCTATTGTTATGCCGTCCTCAACCGTGATCTTGCGCTGGCCCGCTATAAGGCCCACGATCCTGACGGCGAGTTTCTCTTCCCGCCCGCTTCTGTGGATGAGCCAGCTCAGCTTATTTCTGTCAACCGTCGCCAGTTCTGATTGATGTTATGATAGTTTTCGATCTCGATATGATCAGCAAGAGTTTATGGTGATTTCTCGCACAAAGAACGGCCGGGATTATCGGGTCCACGATCATAACGGACAGTTCATGCTGAACTGTCTTGACGTTACTCTTTCTGTTACCGATATCTACAGGCGTCTCCCACTTCCCAATTCTGGCAGAGCAACTGGAGCCAGAACTGGCAAGCAAATTTTTGCCTGAAGACGGTGAATAGATCGTGAATTATCTGGGATTGGCTCCTATCAACAAGACGATATGGCCCTGGTAAACTCCTGATTTTTGCTTTAAACTGTCTCTCTATCTAGTTGTTATGAGATCGCTAATTCAGGAGAAATTCCACATGAGTCTGCCTCTTTTTCAAGTAGACGCTTTCACCGGCCGGCCCTTCGCGGGCAATCCCGCGGCGGTATGTATGCTGAACGAGCCGGCTGATCCAGCGTGGATGCAGCAGATCGCGAGCGAAATGAATCTCGCGGAGACAGCTTTTCTCTACAGGCAGGATGATGGCTATAGCCTGCGCTGGTTCACGCCCGCGACCGAGGTTGATCTTTGCGGCCATGCCACACTGGCCAGCGCGCATATTCTCTGGGAGCAGGGCTATCTCCCGCTCGCTAGCCAGGCCCGCTTCCACACAAAAAGCGGCCTGCTGACAGCCAGGCGGCGCGAGGATCTGATTGAGATGGATTTTCCTGCCAAGCCTGAACAACCTGCCGAGGCCATTCCCGGCCTGCAAGAAGCCCTGGGCATTGCTCCTATCTATGTTGGCATGAGTCAGTTCGATTGCCTGGTGGAAGTGGAGTCTGAGGATACGGTGCGCTCGCTGCGGCCTGACTTTGCGAGATTATCGGAGATCCCTGTGCGCGGGATTATTGTCACAAGCCGGGCCAGCACGTCAGGCTACGATTTTGTCTCGCGTTTCTTTGGCCCGCGCGTCGGCGTGCCTGAAGACCCCGTAACCGGCTCAGCCCATTGTGTGCTCAGCCCTTTCTGGAGTAAGCGCCTGAGCCGCCTGGAACTGACCGGCTACCAGGCATCGACCCGCGGCGGCGTCGTGCGCGTCCGGTTGGATGGCGAGCGCGTGCATTTGGGCGGGCAGGCAGTGACGGTGTTGCGGGGAGAATTGTATTCATGACTCTTTCTTTCCGGCAGATGA
>DATGKW010000255.1:0-10041 GCA_035294465.1 Ktedonobacteraceae bacterium
ATTTGATATGGTGACTATTGAACTACAAGATCGACAGCGATTGGTTCAGATACTGCAGAAACTCTCCGAATTTGAGGATGAAAGAAGCCGGCGCAGTTTTTTATCCGTTGTTGGCATCGATTCACTTCTCCCGCGTCTAGATCTCTCAGGATCGCCATCGATAGCAAGTGCGAAAGTAATCAATTTCCTCGTGACTCATGGGCACCTGACAAATGGAAATGAAGCTCTGGGTAGCTTGTTAAGTGAAATCAAGCCATACCTGGGAGTCATGGACCAGATCTTTATTGATGAAATGCTGAGAAAATATCGGCTGATGCTGCCTGTTGCCCGGATCGATTCTAACGCTAGCGTTAGTGAGTCAGGCGGCAGGGAAATTTCACATCCTATAGAGCCGGAAAAAAGCTGGGCATCTCCACCCCTAGGTCAGTCGGTTCCAACAGGTACACGGGTACAGAAAGTTGTTATCAGCTGCAGCCGGGATGATAACCGATGGTTAGAGAGCCTCAAGACTCACCTGGCCCCTCTGGAGCGTCAGCAAGTGGTTGATCTCTGGGACGATACCCGGATCACGCCCGGCGCTCGTCGGGAGCAAGCCATCACTGATGCACTTAATGCTGCCAATATTGCTATTCTGCTGGTCAGTAAGAACTTCTTTGCAGCTCAGTTTATTATGCACTATGAACTTCCTTCTATTCTACGGCGTTGCTCGCAAGGTCAACTGACTCTGCTGCCCCTGATTCTCTCTCCTTGCCTGTATGACCAGAGTCCTCTAGGAGAATATCAAGTATTTAATGATTTTGATGGACCTCTCTCCGAACTCACTTCCTCAGAAAGAGATAAAGTTTTTGTGCGTTTAGCTGAAACAATTTCGAAGCTCTCCGGTAATTTATGATGCTGTATTTGTAAGGAAACTGCTCGTGTAGCTTAGGAAAAGTACCATGCGGCAGAGAGAGAATTTGCGAACCCAATTCTCTGAATTTTTACAAGCTTTGCCCGAAATGCAAGGGAATACGTTAGAGCGGCAGGCTTTTTTTCGAGTGCAGGTGGGTCTGGAGCCTGAATTGTTGACACAGATCAACTGGGAGGGGTCACAACGCGCCGTAGCTAACGACCTTGTTATGCATCTAATGTCGGGAGGAAGAGAGCAACTTCTGTGCTGTTGTCAAAAGTTTGATAATGACCAGATTTGCGGGCCAGATCAGCAAGCGGTGATACGTAGACTTATCTTTACAGTAGGACAACTTTCTGAACAGGAATGGGAGCAGGAATGTGCTCAGAGCCGCGATTATGCCCCTTTAGAGGAAGGAGCAGCGACTTTAGAACGTGGAGATTATCATCAGGCGCTCTCCCTTCTAAAAAAAGCTGTGCAGGAGATCCCCAGTTGCGAAAAGCGTCTCGCGGCTAAAGCTCGTTATCTTCAAGCTCTGGCTCTGTTAGGCAGAAAGCCACCTCGAGACACGAGTTTGACGGTGAGAGAAAGAGTTGAAGAACTGATGAGCGACGCTATTAAGTTAGACCAGCGTAAAGTATATCTTCTCACACTTGCATCGATAAAAAGGGATATTTATACCTCTGTTCCTTCCTCACAGCTTTGGGAGGAAGTGTGTAAGTGGCAAAAGCAGGCAAGAAATTTGCCTGGTACGACTTACGATGATGAGTTGCTTATCTACCTGAAGTGCTGCCAACCAGAGATCTACTATCGGATCTGGTTGGCAAAGGAAGTGTAAGATAACATTGGGAGAAGCAAAGATATGATAAATATACCATGGACTCTCCCTCCTGATCGTGACCAGACGCCAGAGTTGCCGCCCTTGCCAGATCTGCTCAATCGCTTTTCTGGAGAGCAGATCCACCTGTACTTTTTTCCTCTGCCCAGGCGTCCGCTACGTGAGCTCGCTATGAAGCTCTTGCTGCTGGTCGGTTGTCTCCTGGTTGCTCCAGTGCTGCTTTATGTATGGCTCATCAAGCCTGCCGGACAAGAAGTGACACTCGTTGAGCTAGTAGGGGTGGGACTGGTTGGTTGCGATCTCTGGCTTTTTAGAAGATATGCCATTCCTTTGTGGCGAAGGTTCTGGCACGAGTATTCTGAATATAGAAAGGAAAAGGAGTATTTAAGGGAGAATCCTCCGCCCTCGGAGGAGGAATACGATCAATGGATACAGGACATAGGCAGGAAAATCTATGAACTGGCTCCTGAAAAGCTTCATATTTCTTATAGTAAAGAGTATTCCGAGGAGTGGGTGAAAGATATTCGTGAAGGAGTCTATAGAGAAGCGCCTAAACGCTGGAACTTTGAAGTGTCTTTGCAGACAAGAGGTTACCCTTTACCTTCTTCAAAGACCTCTCCTGAGCAGGACAAATCCCAACAAGCCTATAAATGGGCAGCACGGTTGGGGGAGCGGCATTATAGCATAAATGTTTTTGCCAGACTTTTTATTACAAAGGATTATATCGCGATCTATACAAATACCATCAACGTGCGTGAACCAGAAAAAATAAAGGAAAAGGCTGAACATTTTTATCATCGGCACCTTACTTATGTGTCGCGAGAAACGGTGACCAGGGTGATAGGGGATGATATTGTTAAACAGGATTATCTTTCTTTAAAGCTCGATAGTAACTATACTATTAGATTGCATGCAGCATTTGTAAAAATTATCTATGCTAATTATGAGTCTGCCGAAAACGGCGTCGATGCAACGCATGCGGGACTACTCAATGTCTTGAGCGAGCACAAAATGAGTGAAGTGAGAAGCTTTGTAGAGGCCAGCAAGGTTCAGGACTGAAATGAGCCAGGTGAAAAGATCCTGAAGCCCGCGGGTCGTCTCAGGGCTTTCCTGTTCCTGGTAGGAGAATCGGAAAGCCCTGTCAATGAGTTAAAATCTCGGCCCAACCGTGAAGTAGCCGGTGTTCGCCGAGCAGGAGGCCGTACTGCTGCTGCAATAGTTGCCGTGTAAATAGACTCCTTGCTGAACTGCGCCGTAGAAATAGAGCGGCGTCTGGCCCGCCGCTTGCTGCACGGTAAAGCCAAAATTGCCGTTGAGATCGACCCTGCCACTCAACTGGTAGACCTGCGACGAATTGAAGGTAACTGATCCTTTCAGGATGCCCTGACCACGAGTCTGTGTAATGTACACAGAAATATGGTTTGTCTGGTAAGTGTTCTGATTGGTCATGGACCCGTTATAGGTCCCGGCAATATAGAGACCCGGCTGGGGCGTGGGTGATGGGGTCGGAGTCACCTGTGTTATCTGCGTGGGAGTCACCTGGGGTGTGGCTTTCGCAGATTGATGGCTGGCATAAAGATACACTGAACCGGCGAGGACCAGCAGGATCAGCAGCGCCGGGATCAGGACAAAAATGCCGGTGCGCCGGCGAGACGCTCGCGGAGAAGCGGGCCGTGGCGCTTCAGGTATCTGTATCTCAGGTTCACTGCTGGCTATCGTGGGGAGATCGTGTTCAGAGACCAGACCGACCGGCTGTAACCTGAGAGGCGGCGTGTCAGGGGCCTGTTCAGCAGGTCTTGCCTCCTGAGCGGGAAGCGGCGTCGCTGGCTGCTTAACCAGGATGTTCACCAGCACAGGGCCCGCCTGTTCAGAGGATTCATGGGGACGCTGCACGCGAATGATCTGGCCATCGCGCGCGCCAGCCGGAACCGTTACAGTCACCTCCTCCCCGCTAGCAAGAGTGAGCAGACGGCTGAGGCCTGCATCGGCTTCTGACTGGCTGATCGTGAGCGTCGCGTAATTCTCTGCGCCCTCGGCGTCAGCCTGCTCAGGCGCGGACTGACTCGCGGCCTCCACGAAAGCGCTGGCGAAATCAGCAATGGATGGAAAGCGTTCTTCGGGCTTTTTGGACAGCGCGCGCAGGAGCACTGCGTCCAGAGCTGCTGGCAGGCGCGGATTGAATCTCCCTGGTGCCGGCGGAGGAGCTGTAAAATGGTGGTACATCAATTGCTCCATGCTCCCCCTGAATGGCGGGCGTCCCACCAGCATCTCATAGGCCATAACCGCCAGAGCGTACTGGTCGCTCGCAAAAACAGGGTTGCCGCTCCACTGTTCTGGAGCCATCGAAGTAGGTGTTCCGCGAATCGTATGACTGGAACTGGCGACCGTTGTAAAGTTACGCGCAATGCCAAAGTCAGCCAGCAGGAGTATGGGGCGGTCAGGGTCTTTTCTGTTGGCGCGCAGGAGGAAATTTGAAGGCTTCACATCCAGGTGAATCACGTCGTGGTCATGGGCATACTGCAATGCCTCTGCTGCCTGCTCAACCAGGTAGGCCACTTTTTGTGGCTCAAGAGGCTGACCGGCGCGTTGACGCAGCCAGCCCTCAAGCGAGCCGTCCGCGCAGTAAGGCATGACCATATACGTCACCGCCATATCCTCGCGCGCCTCCTCACCAAAATCGTAGAGAGGTAAAATATTCGGATGTTCGAGAGCAGCAATAGCTTTCGCCTCGCGCTGGAAGAGACGGGCGGAATCCGTCATCGCCCCGCCATCGGGAGAAGCCATACCCTCCGCACGTACAACCTTAATAGCCACCTGGCGGCTTACACGCGTATCTTCCATAAGATATACCTCTCCCATGCCGCCACTGCCAAGCAAACGCAAATAACGATAACGGCCTCCCTGAAGCTCTTCTATCGCCATATTTCACCTTCTACTTTCTCTTCCGGGGTGCTGGAAGAGCCAGCCCGCAAAGTCTATTACTAGAAGTAACGCAGCCATACTATATACTATCAGGACTTGAAAGGACAAGAGAGCATACCCGCTCTCAGGGCCGTTGCAACGTCCCCTGTTTTCTGCCAGATCGTCAACCGGGCCAGGACACAGCCGGAGTGATAAGCGACGGAAAAAACTGCAAGATGCGGAAGCTTTTTCTTCGCGACAAACCGGGCGCTAGCGCGGAGAATCGGTTGGGTTCTCTTGCCTGGCAGGCACCTTTCCCCAGGCTGTGAGCAGCCCT
Source organism: Ktedonobacteraceae bacterium (assembly GCA_035294465.1). GTDB lineage: Bacteria > Chloroflexota > Ktedonobacteria > Ktedonobacterales > Ktedonobacteraceae > Paraktedonobacter. The sequence continues at coordinate 4,966 of DATGKW010000255.1, forward strand.
ATTTTTCCCACAAAACCTGGTTGTTGCATATCAGAAAGCGCCTGCTGATAGATCTCCTGGTAGTCATCAGGCAGGCGAATCCACTTTTGCAAGAAAGGGACTGCCGTTCGATAGACAAGCCTCATATCATCATAAAAGCTTTGCCCTTCGGGAGTGCCCGTGCGCTGTTCGAGCATACAGGCGCGTGTTTGTACGTCCAGGACGCCATGTTGCTGGAGCAGGCGAGCGACCTGGCTGGTTATCCCATCCCCTTGTGGGGTAAAGTAGTGCCCTGCCTGGTGGAAAGCCCGGACGAACAGATGATTGAGCTGGTTGACCGCAGAGCTGGTACTCTCTACCGCGAAATCGACTTCTGTAATGCGAATGACCCCCTCTGGGCGGCATACGCGCTGGTACTCTTGCAGCAGTTTGTACCAATCCCAGGTGCGCAGCCAGCTCTGTGCCGAGCGATGATTGACCAGATCGAAAAAGCTGGCGGGGAATTCGAGCATGCGCAGGGCATCCATCTGATGAAACTCCACCCGGTCACTTACTCCATTGGCCTCAGCCTGTCTGCGCGCGTAGTCGAGCATACGGGTACTCACATCGACTCCAATCAGCAGACTCATACCTGGATAGGTTTTCGCCGTCTCGATCAGCCAGCCGCCGGTTCCGCAGCCTACATCGAGCACACGCTGGAAGATCGATGGATCAGGTTGTTCAGGCAACACACCGCCCATGCCGGCGGTGAGCATGTGATCCTGAATCTGGAGGCGAGCGAGTTCTTCTTCGTTTGATCGATCCTGTACGACATACGTGCTGGGATGCTCCCAGCGGAAGTTCTCCTGCTGAGACATAGCCGGTGTCTCCTTTCTGAAACGGGTCAGAAAATCGTTCTTTTCCCCTGTTTCCTGCTCTGGCCTGGTCTTCGGACAGAAAACCACTTGACGATCAAATAGATTGAGGCAAGTTTAGCATATTTTACCAGGGAACGTCTATTCTCGATAAGGGAGGAATGTCAATCAAGATGAATGCTTGCACAGTGGAAAGGATCTTGCAGAAACAGATTTCTGGTTTGTCCCGGTAATGATACGATATGGCAGGAGAGACAAAAGCACGCCGGCGTGTTTCTGGCAAAGCTACGAGGAGAGAGTATGCGTGTCGCAGTTATATCGGATATTCACGGCAACCAGTTGGCCTTTGAAGCGGTCCTGCGCGACCTGGAGAACCAGCCGCGCTGCGATCAGTTGATTATCGCGGGCGATCTTTGCCTGAACGGCCCGCGTCCGCGTGAAGTCTTGCAGATGGTGCAGAATCTGCGCTGCCCGGTGATCCAGGGCAATGTGGACCTGGAGACGGTCACGCGAGCGCCGGAGAAGGGCGAGAAGAAGCGCAACACCGTTGGCTGGACGCGCGAGCAAATTGGCCCGGAGGGTATCGCTTATCTGGCCGGACTGCCATTTTCCCAGCGTGTCAACAATCCTGCGGGCCAGGATCTGCTGGTGGTTCATGCCAATCCGCTGAACCTGGAAGACGCGCTGTTTCCCAACGCGGACGATGAGTCGCTGGAATATTTTCTGGGGAGCCTGGACGCGCAGATAGGGGCGCTGGCCTTCGGACATTTGCATATCGCTTACGTCAGGCGCTGGCGCGGGCTGCTGCTGGCCGATGTCGCCAGCTGCGGTGTGCCGCGCGACGAGGACCTGCGCGCCGCCTATGGGATACTCACCTGGCAGGATGGCCAGTGGGAGGCGGAGATCAGGCGCGTACCCTACGATGTGCAGGCAGTCGTCAAGCAGATCAAGACCTGCGGTATGCCCAACGCGGAGAAGCGTGTCAGGGTGCTGCTGGAGGCCCGCTATTGACGATGCTCCGGTGAACGCGTCGATCAGGCCCAACTTTACACGAGAATCTTTTCCATGAACAGACTCCGCCCATAGGAGGAGCGTTACTCGACTGCCTCCTATGGGCGGGTCAGGACTGGACTACGGAAAGATTATTCCATGTGGGCTGAAACGCCCGTTTCATCCTGTGCGCTTTGCGCCAGGATTGCGTCGAAAACTGCCTCTGCGTTTTCTGTCGCTTCTTCGCCCAGGTAGCTGGCGGCATCGCCAACATCGATCAGATGCAGTTCTTCAATAATAGCTTGCAGTTCGCCAGTTGTTGCCATATAGTTTACCTCTATTCGTTTAGAATATACATTCCGACTCTTCTTCCACCAATACATCGAGCACCCTCCCAAAGAAATATAGCTGTGCTGGATGTTCTATTTCTCTACAATAAATGCAAAGTATGCCGGGCAAAATGTGCTAGCGACTTTCTTGTCTCTACTATTACATACGACCAGACTTCTAAAGAAGATCACATACCGGTTCAAACTAGACCAAATGGATACGTCGAGCCTGCCCTTGTGATCGGTGCCTCTCGTGACATATACTAAAGCGACCGCCTGAGAGACACAGGTATCAGGAAATGTAGAGAGAGAGGAACCATGAAGGCCGTTATTTACCACGCCTATAATACTATTCGTCTGGAGGATGTCCCTGTACCTTCGTGTGCTGATGGCGAACTGCTGATCCGCGTGCATGGTTGCGGCCTGTGTGGCTCGGATATTTTGAAAATTACCCAGCAGGTTCCTCCGCCGGTGAAGCTGGGACACGAATTGACGGGTACGATTGTGGAACGCGGGCGGCTGGTTGATGGCTTTGAGATTGGGCAGCGCGTGGTAGTCGCGCACCATGTACCCTGCGGGGCCTGCCACTACTGCCGGCACGGCAACCACTCGATGTGCGCGGCCTTCAAAGCCTCGAATGTGGACCCCTGCGGTTTCGCGGAGTATCTGCGCGTGCCCGCAACCCACGTGGCACAGGTCACGCTGCTCCTTCCGGAATCCTTGAGCGCGGAAGAGGGTTCGTTTGTTGAGCCGCTGGCCTGTTGTGTGCGCGCGGTCAGGCGCACCCCGTTGCTCAATGGCGATAGCGCTCTCGTGGTGGGTCTTGGCTCGATTGGCCTGCTGATGGTGCAGGCGCTCAAGGGAATGGCGGAGCGCGAAGGCAGGAATGTACGTGTCTATGGTGTCGATCTGTTGCCTGAACGCCTGCGCCTGGCGCGTGAACTGGGCGCAGACGCGGCCTTTGCGGCCTCCAGCGACGAGCAGGCGTTGCGCCAGGCTCTCGACGAGCAAACCGAGGGGCGCGGCGTGGACGCAGCGATCATCACCGCGCCGGGCGCGCGCGCGTTTCTCGCGGCTCTGGCCTGTGTGCGCAAGGGCGGCCTGCTCACTATTTTCGCGGCCCACGCGGGCGCAGTGCCGCTCGACCTGGAGCGCCTCTACCAGCAGGAGCTGACGGTGAGCAGCACCTATTCGTCGTCGCCTGCCGAACTGCCAATCGCGCTCGATCTCCTGGCGAGCCGCCGAGTACGTGTTGACAGGCTGATCAGCCATCGCCTGCCGCTGGAGCGCTTCGCTGAGGGCCTGGCGCTGATGCGCGAGCGCGCGGCCCTGAAGGTTTATTTTACCATGACAAATGAAGAGATATACAGGTAGGAGATTTCTCAATGGCTACTACACACTATAACGTTGCCGTTATCGGCGCGGGACCGGGCGGCTACGTAGCGGCGATCCGCGCCGCTCAGCTTGGTGCCAGCGTGGCAATTGTCGAGAAACAGTATCTTGGGGGGACCTGCTTGAACGTTGGCTGTATTCCCTCCAAAGCTATGCTGCACGTTGCCGAAACCCTCTATCATCTGGAGAGTCTGGAGGAATTAGGCATCCATCTGCCTCAGCCACCGACCTTCAATATGGCCAAAGCCATGGCCTTTAAGGATAAGGTTGTCAAACGCATGACGAGCGGCGTAGGTGCGCTGATGAAGGCCAATAATATCGACGTTTTCGATGGCCTGGGCACCGCCGATGCCGCGCGCACGGTGAGCGTGACGAAGAGCGACGGCTCGACCACGCGCTTCAGCGCCGACAAGATCATCCTGGCTACCGGCTCGGTTCCATTGATGCCGCCGTTCCCCGGAATCGACAGCAAGAACGTCATCAATAGCGACACCTGCTGGTCGCTGACGACGACGCCGGAGAGTCTTGTCTGCGTGGGCGGCGGCGTGATCGGCGTCGAGCTGGCCTGTATGTTCGAGGCGCTTGGCTCCAAAGTGACCATCGTCGAGATGCTGCCGGATATCCTCGCGCCCGTCGATGACGAAGTGCGCAAACTGCTGGTGCGCGTGCTGAGCAAACGCGGCATCGAAATCGTCACTGGTGCGAAGGTCGAATCAATCGCAGACGAAGGCAAACTCAGACGCGTCGTAGCCAGCACGGAGAAAGGCGAGCAGAGCTTCACCGGCGAGTATGTCCTGATGGCGGTCAGCCGCCGCGCCAACACCAGCGGCCTGGAGAAACTGATGGAGCAGGGCCTGGATAATGATCGCGGGCGCGTGCGCACCAATGAGAAGATGGAGACCAATCTGCCGGGCATCTACGCTATTGGCGACCTGGTGCATGGCGCTGGCCTGGCTCACGTGGCCTCGATGGAAGGTGAGGTCGCCGCCGAGAACGCCCTGGGCCACGCGGCTAGCATGGATTACTCTGTCGTGCCCAACCCGATCTACACCTTCCCCGAAATCGCCTTCGTCGGCCTGACCGAAGCGCAGGCGAAAGAGCAATATCCCGAAGCCAGAGTCGAGCGCTTCCCCTGGGCTGCGAACGGCAAGGCCGTTGGCATAAACGAAACCGAAGGGTTCACCAAAGTAATCATCGGCAGATACGGCGAGATCCTCGGCGCGCATATCATTGGTCCCGATGCCACCAATCTGATCAGCGAATTCTCTGTGGCCATGCGCGGCGAACTGACGACCGACGAGATCATCGAGACTATCCACCCGCATCCAACGCTCAGCGAGAGCCTGCGCGAGGCCGTGCTGGCCGTGGAGGGACGGCCCATACAGATCGGTCCCAAGAAGCAACTGGTGCGCACGCACTGAGCATTCCGAGTAAAAGGAGCGATTTGCTATGACAAGCAAATTCATGTACTGGAACGATCTCTACGGCAAGCCGGTTTTGCCAGTTGGCCAGGGGCGGCAGTGTGGCGTGGT
>DATGKW010000256.1:0-12063 GCA_035294465.1 Ktedonobacteraceae bacterium
GTCACCGTCACCGCGCTCCCTGACTGAGTGAAGGTACCGTTCCAGGCACCCGGCTGAATTACCTGCCCACTGGGGAACGTCCATTTCAGGGTCCAGCCGTTGATGGTTGTGGAACCCGTGTTGGTGATGTTCACCGTGGCAGTAAAGCCCGTATTCCACTGGTTCGAGACCACATAATGTATGCTACAACCTGTGCCTGAGGTGCTTGTTGGCGTGGCGGTCGGGATACTCGTTGGCGTGGGGGTCACACCGCTTGTTGGGGTTGCCGTAGGAGTATTCGTCGGTGTGGGGGTGGGACTCGACGTTCCGTTCAATCCCATGAAAGCGATTGCATATGCCTCCATCCCTGCTTCTGGGAGGACATGCCCCGCGCCCGCGATGCTGACGCCCTCGACCGGCGCCTCGGTCCCGGTGCCGCCGTAGCGGGTGCGGGTCCAGCCCGATTGCGGAGTATCGGTGTAGGATGGGGTCTGGCTGACGCCCAGAACATTGGTCCACTGCAAGATTTCTTGACCAAAGTTGTTATAGTTCAGAGTGGTATCGGCGGTGCCGTGCCAGACCTGTACGCGCGGTCGAGGGCCGCTGTAACCGGGATCGGCATCGTTGCGCACGAGGTCTCCCCACTGCTGCGCGGTCATGGAAACCTGGCCATCGGCACAGGCGCTGTTCCAGGTTGATCCGCTGGTAGCGGTGGCTGCGCCGGTCGCAAAGCAATGATACGGGACGCCCATGAAGGCTGATCCTGCCTTGAAGACATCAGGGTATTCGGCCAACATAACGTCAGTCATCATAGCGCCAGAAGAAGCTCCAGTGACATAGACATTATTCGGGTCACCGTTATTGTGCTGCTCAACGTAGGTAATCATCGAGATGAGGCCCGTATTGTCGCTGCCTCCGTTGCGGACCAGACCCTCGTTTGAGTAGACATCCCAACACTGCCCGCTGCGAGTCACCGATGGGTAGATGACAATAAAGCCGTACTGGTCTGCCAGGTTGGCAAATTGAGTACCTGAGAAGAAGCCTGGCCCGGAGCCTGTACACTGATGCAGGGCTAACAGGATCGCCGGGTGTGGCTTGACACTGGGCGGGACGTACAGCCACATCTGCAAGTTGGTGGGGTTATTGCCAAAATTCGTCACCTGGACCAGCGAGCCTGCGGCCGCGTGTGCTGTTGGTGTGCGCTGTGGTACTGCCCAGAAGGAGATGACAACAAGTCCCAATAGCAAGAGACTTGCAACAAGGTAACGAACAAATCTGGGAAAACGGTGTAAAGACATAGTGAGATCCTTTCAACTCGCTACACTTATAGAGCGCCAATCCTCCCCGCCTCCCCGGTATGGGTCGCGCCTTGAATGCCGCAGCGGGTCCTGCCGCTGCTGTCGCTGCCGGTGGTCTTCATCCACTCCGGCACGCTCCAGGCTCAGGCGCGAAAGTCGAGTCTTCCTCCTTTCTGTTTTTACTAGAATCGGTGCGATTCTTCCCCTGCTTGCCATATAAATCGTCTTTTATGTTAGCGCTAACATAGCGCTAGTCAAGATATACCTGATTTAGTAGTCTGATGTCAAGACTTTATCATAAAAATTATGGTAGCGTGTGCATAACTCTGCCTGGGACTCGTAAAGGCAACGACTCGGAGGGAGCGGACACATTCTGCCGGGCGGGGCCGTATTACAAAGAAAGGGAGGATTTTGTTTGGTATGAACGACATAAAAGCTATCATCTTCGACCTGGATGGTGTGCTGACCGACACCTCTGAGTATCACTATCGGGCCTGGAAGCATCTCGCCGATGACGAGGGCATTCCCTTCACGCGCGAAGAGAACGATGCACATCTGCGTGGAATAGGGCGGCGTGAGTCCTTGCTCTACTTGCTCAAAGGCCGCAAGGTCTCTGAGGAGCAGATCCAGGAGATGATGGAGCGGAAAAATCGTTATTATAATGAACTGCTCAAGAATATGTCGCCGCAGGATATTGTACCCGGCGGTGTGGAGCTTTTGCAGGAAATACGGCGCGCGGGTATAAAGACAGCGGTTGCCTCCGGTAGCAAAAATGCTCTGACGGTCTTGCGACAGTTAAAGCTTGTCTCTTACCTTGATGAGATCGCTGATGGCTATAGCGTTGTGAACGGCAAACCGGCACCCGACCTCTTTGTTTTCGCGGCGGGTCTCGTCAAGACACCCACGACAAATTGCCTGGGGGTCGAAGACGCAGACGCCGGAGTTGAGGCGATCAAAACGGCGGGCATGGCCGCCCTCGGCATCGGCCCGCGAGAGCGTTTCGCCAGGGCCGATAGGGTATTAGCTAACCTTGAGAACAAGCGGCTCCAGGACTTGCTTGGCTAGCCGCCCCGGGGTTGACAGCGCTTGCTGCGCGGAATTGGGCTGCGCCCTGGCGGTTGAGATGGGCTGGGGTTGGCTTTTACAGGTCGAATAGGCCGCGTGACCGCCTTTGTCGGGGAGAGGGTGATCTCTTCGCCGTGGTGTCTGGCCTTCAGCGGCTCGCCGTCTAGAAGGTGATACGTCGCCTCTTTCGCTGTTACCTCAACGCCCAGCCGGCGGCCAAGGAAGAGAATGCGGAAGGTCAGCCGTTTAATTCTGTCTGGCAGTCGTGGCGCAAAGGAGAGCGAGCCATGAGAAGTACGCAGTCCACCAAAGCCTGCAACCAGGCTTATCCATGTTCCTGCTAGCGAGGCAATGTGAAGTCCATTGCGGGTATTGTGCTCCAGGTCATCGAGATCCATCAGAGCCGTTTCGCCAAGATAGTCATACGCCAGTTGGAGATGTCCCACTTCAGCGGCAAGCACGGCCTGCGTTGCAGCCGATAGTGAAGAGTCGCGTACCGTCAGCGGCTCATAATAGGCGAAATTGCGCGCCTTCTGCTCCGGCGTGAACGCGTCCCCGCGCAGGTGCATCGCCAGGACAAGATCGGCCTGCTTGACTACCTGTTTGCGATAGAGGTCAAAGTATGGGAAGTGCAGGAGCAGGGGATAGTGATCGGGCCTGGTTCTGGCAAAATCCCATAGCTCGTGCTGGGTAAACGTGTCATCCTGGGGTGTGATTCCCAGGCGCTCGTCGTAGGGCAGGAACATGTGCTTTGCTGCATCTTTCCAGCCTTTTATCTCATCATCACTTACTCCCAGCGCCTTTGCCTCGCGCGGATAACGCGCTGCTACTGCTGCTGCCGCTTGCAGATTGTGCTGAGCCATCAGATTCGTATAGACGTTGTTATCAACCAGGGCGCTGTATTCATCGGGTCCCGTCACGCCATCGATGCGGAAACGTCCGGCGGCATCATGATAGCCGAGTGAGTGCCAGAGCCGCGCCGTCTCGACCAGTAATTCGAGGCCAATTTCCTGCTCAAACTCGGTGTCATCGGTGCATTCAATATAGTGAGTGACGGCATAGGCGATGTCGGCATTGACATGGAAAGCAGCGGTGCCTGCGGGCCAGTAGCTTGAGCACTCCTCACCGTGAATCGTTCGCCAGGGGAAAGCAGCTCCGCGCAGCCCAAGCTGGCGCGCATTCTCCCTGGCCTGCTTGAGAATCGAGTAGCGCCAGCGTAGGACATCGGCGGCGGCCGTGGGCGAGATGAGCGTCAACATAGGTAAAACGAAGATCTCTTCGTCCCAGAAGGCATGACCATCATAACCGGGACCCGTTAGCCCTTTCGCTGGGATTGGTCGGCGCTCTCCGCGTGCTCCTGCCTGAAGTACATGGAAAAGGGAGAAGCGGATCGCCTGCTGGATCTCTGCATCGCCTTCAAGTTCGATGTCGGCTCCGGCCCAGAAATCGTCCAGATACGTGCGCTGCTCGGCCTGTAGCCCGGCCCAGCCGGTCTGGCGCGCGGCGGAAAGCGCCGCCATGACCTGGTCGTGGAGCGCAGACTGTGAACGCGTGCTCGACCAGCCGTAGGCGATGAATTTAACAATACGTAATCGCTCGCCAGGTTTCAAGAGAGCGATAATGGACACGCGAGCAATATCAGGAGAGCTTTCAGACTCGATGACCGTCTCATCCGGTCCTTCGACGTGGTGATCCATGGCTGCTCCGATACGCAAGCCGCTGGCCCTGGTATGGTGGATTAAAAGTCCCGTTGTGCCGTGAGCTTGATGTTCATCGCTCACCAGCGGATTTGGGGGAACAGTCCCGGCCCGTGGGTCCCTCTCAGGGTCAGGAAGCGCCTCGTTTGCAACCAGTTCCGACTGCACCACGACGCGCGCGGCCTCATCAACGGGTTCTACCTCATAACTGATCGCAGCAATAGCTCGCTGGGTAAAGGAAACCATGCGGACCGACGAAACCTTGACTGTGCGACCGGCTGGCGAGGTCCAGCAAACGTTGCGGCGCAGGACGCCCTCGCGAAGATCAAGCTCCCGTTCATGACTCAGAAGCTTCCCATATCGCACGTCAAATGGCTCATCGTCTACCAGGAGCCGGAGGAGTTTTCCGTTGGTGACATTGATGATAGTCTGGCCTGATTCTGGGTACCCGTAGCCAATTTCCGCGTAGGGCAGCGTGCGTAGTTCATAGAATGAATTGAGATAGGTGCCCGGCACGCTACATGGTTCTCCCTCATCGAGATTCCCCCGCAGCCCAATGTGTCCGTTGGAGAGAGCGAAGAGAGATTCCGTCTGAGCCAGGACGCCAAAATGAAGTTCTGTTTCGTGAAGCTTCCAGTTCTCACACGTAAAGGCAGGATGCTCGATCATTGCTGTTCCTCAAGTTGAAGGTGTCTTATAAAGTATATCTGATAATTCTGACTCTTTTCAATGATTGTATGGACCAGGCATAGCGGGTAATCTACTCTTTTGTCAAAGAAGTCAGGTAATTACTTGACTTCTTTGACAAAAATATGATAGAGAAAAGAAGTGATGGTCATCTTATGAGAATTGCAAACAGGAAAGGGAATAACATGCGTCTACACGATCAAGTGGCTATTGTGACCGGCGTCAGTCACGCTGGGCAGGTTGGATATGCGCTCGCGGCTGCGTTTGCTCGTGAGGGGGCGCTCCTCGCAATTAGTGCTCGCAACAGTGAGCGTGTCAATGCACGGGCCGAGGAACTGCGCGCTGAGGGGGCGGGTGTCATCGCTGTTCCTGCTGATTTGACCACTGAAGAAGGGTCACAGGCGCTTATCCAGGAGACATTGGCCGCCTATGGGCGAATCAATGTACTTGTCAATCTCGCGGGTGGTCTTACCACGTATGGGCCTCCCGATGAACTGACTCTGACCGGCTGGGAGGCTGAGCTAAACAATAATCTGCGCACAGCGTTCCTCTGTACCCGCGCGGTCTGGCCCATCATGAAACGCCAGGGTGGAGGCAAGATTCTCAACTTTAGCCGGGCCGGGGGTGTGCAAAGCTCTCAACCAATGATGCTTGCTTATAATTGTGCCAAAGCAGGCATCGATGCTTTGACCACTACATTCGCTAGAGAAGGCAAGCAGTGGGGTATTTCCGTCAATGCCCTTGGACCCGGTGTGATCGTCACCCAATCGAATAGAGACTCGATGCAACCTTCAGCCGAGGAGATTCGTGAGAAGTGGGTCACCCTCGAACAGATCGTTGAGGCGGCTCTCTTCCTGGCCACGTCTGCCGGAGATGGAGTCAACGGCGTTGTTCTTCCCATTCAGGCAAGGGGGATCTGAGATACCTCGGTCGGCGCAGGGTGGGCACGGTAGGTCACGTTAAAATCTGGAACAGCAGTATGCGCAAATATCTATGAATAGGCCTGAAGCGTTCTAACATCATAGGAATATTGAGGGCATCAGAGGAAAAAGCGGCAGTATCAAATGTAACATATCGGGTCAGACGACCTATCAAAAGTAACATGTAAGGCTCTCATCACCTTACATGTTACTTTTGATACTGCTTTTTGCAGGCATCTTCGGGTATAGTCCAGCCAGGCGTGTCTTTCTTGAGAGAGGCCGTGGGTCAATGGAGTTTATACAAAAAGATGCCTGCGCCTCTCTTCCTCGCCAGATATTTCGCCAGAAAGTGGCGCAAGCGCTTTTCATCAAAGCGTGCTATTCGCGAGAAACAGACAGTGAGGGAAAACTGATGCTGGATTACAATCTCACCCAGGGAAGCATGATGTATGTTCGTTGCCTCCAATTCATTCTCTCCCTTTTCGCTTCCATCTCTGCAATCCTGCGGCGTTCCTGTCGCCAACTTGTCTATTCACTGGTATTGAGCATTCTGATACTGGTCAATCTTATTGGCAATTATCGCCCTCCTGCCGCGTCGCTACCTCATCAGACGATTCTGCCCAATCCGCAGGTTTCCTATACGTTGCAGCAGTTTTTGCAACAGCTTACACCTGTCCACCTCGCGACGACGCCTCCATTACCCTCCAGCGATACACAAATTTCCTGGCAGGGCTTGCCGCAATCACCAGCGACTTCCACGAATAGCCCCAGCTCTGAGCCACCCACGATGAAGGCTGTTAGCGCGAGTTTGCCGGCAAGCGTTTTCTTCATGCCCTCAACCGGAGCACGCCCTGCTGTTTCCGCTCTCCATCTCAGTGCTTTTGATTCCCAGGGAATACGCATGGAGGTGCTGATCCCCGCCGGTGCGCTGGATATTTCGCATGCCACGATCACAAATGGCTCGGCTCCTGCCGGTCCACTGACCATCGCGCTTAAACAAATTTCTGGTCACTTTGCTGGTACAACGACGGAACTGGGGGTGTTTCAAATTCAGGTGACCGATGCGCGCGGTCGCGTTCTGCACGGCCTACGCCTGCGCGCTCCTATCACTCTGGTCTATCATTACCATGCCGGCGAACTCTCCGCGCTGAATCTGGCACCGGATCGACTGATTCTGGCCTGGTCCGATCTGCTCAGCAGCGCCCGCGCCGCTCATCAGTCGAACAGCGGCCTTGTTCTCCAGCTTCACAATAATCCCACTGCTCAAACGCTGACCACGCAGAGTTCAGTGCTGGACAGCGGCTCCTTTGCTCTTTCTTCCAGCACACCCGAAGATCAGCATCCGCCCAAGCCTCTGCTGGCCACTGTCGCAGGCAATACCGGCCAGCTTTCGTTCAATTATCCGCTCTCGGTCGCTCCTGGCCCGCCGGGAATCACGCCACAGCTCCAGGTTTCTTACAGCAGCGGTGACCCCAATGGGCGCACCTCAATCTACTCACCGGCTAACAATGTGGGCGATGGCTGGTCACTCTCGCTTGGCTCCATCTCGTCCGAGAAATATCCCGATGGCACGACTTGGTACTCCATCAGCGGTGTTGATGGCATTAGTGACCGCCTGATTCCCGATAGTAGCGGCAATAATTTTGAGACGGAACATCTTTCTTATCTGAAAATCACGAAAGTCACATCTCCAATCAATCAGCCCTGCTTCCATGTCTGGGATACCTCCGGCGACTATTACGAGTTTGGCTGCACCAGCGATTCCCTGCAATACTATGTGCTCAACGGCAATCGCCGCAATTACCAATGGGATCTCAATAAATTCGCTCCCGCCAATGAGGGACCCGGCACCAATGGCCGCGTCATGACCGTGACCTATGTGCAGGAGAAGCCGGACAGCAATACGGTGCGCGATTCGGCGATCAAGCAGATTGTCTATACCGGCGGCAGCCAGAGCACGGTCGCGGGCACGATCGATTTCTTCTATAAAGGTCCGACCGCGGACAGCCCCTGGGTTACAGCCTACGGGCAGAATGAAGGCGGCTGCAACCCTCCAAATAATCTCAATACGACCGAGCGCTGCGATGATCCGCTAGACCGCTCAGGCGGCCTGACTAATCCATTGATTATGAGCACTCTCTCGCTGCAAACGGTGAAAACGTATGTGGGAGATGATAGCAGCGCCAGCCACCTCTACTATAGTTATAGCTTCAGTCACAAAGACAGCCCTTTCTATGCCTGTACCGATCCTACCACGGGTTCCGACGCCTACTGTGCTGGCGAACACCTGCTCACGGGCATCACTCCGACCGTCTATCAAAATGGAACCGGCCACACATTGCCAGGTATTACGTTCACTTATAGCAGCAATGCGCTGCAAAATACCTATACCGATACGACCCAGAAGGTGAGCGGCAATAATTTCCACGTCGCGACGAAGTGGAAGTATCTGACCGGCTATATGGATCTCTCTAACGGTGTGGGCGAGACGATCACCTATGGGACGGCTTATAACAATAGCAACGGGACCCCACATGCTTCCGATGGCGACAATCGCTATGATCCGCTCTTCTGTGATACCCATGCCAGCCTCTGCCAGGGCAATTCCTTCGCGCCCATGGATCAGAAAATGTGGACGCAGCAGGTAGTAACTTCGATTACCTCTTCTGGTACGGATAGTTCATCCTCCAGCCTGGCGCCGGCCAAAACGACCTATAGCTACCTGCTGGCGCGCACCAATGGCACCTGTGCCGCCGACTCCGTCGGTCTCACCGACTGTGTGGGCGATGGCTGGATTCCCGATGGCAATTCGGACTGGAAAGACTACTATCACGGCGAATTCCATGGCTTTAGCAATGTCTGGATTACCAGTCCCTCCGGCGATGTGACGGTCCAGAAATACGCTTCGACCTGGGGCTGGGATACACCCGAAAGCGATCCGCGCAACTATCTTTCCGGTCAGATGACCGAGGAGGATATCTATCAGGGTGCCGTCCATGACGAAGATCTGCTCCAGCGGACCGTGACAACCTATGGAGGCCAGAACGGAACCGCCAGTTCGTGCAGCACGACGTTTAACAGCGCTCCCTACCAAGCCTGCGAAGTGGTCCCGCTAAGCACCAAAACGACCTTCTATGAATTGACTGGCACGGCCAACACCAACGCGCCGTGGGTCCAGAACAGCTATATCTATGATGATTACAGTACCAGCAGCGGCCTGATCTCCGGGAAATTCCATAATCTGACGCAGGAGGTCATCACCAGCTCCAACGCGCCTACGCGCACGATCAATACCACCTACGCCATTACCAATACGACAGTCAATGGCACGGTCTACTATAACGTGCATCATCCCATCCATACTGAGATTGTCGATAATAATGGCCACACCTGGGACTGCCTGGATACCACGTATGACGAAGGCGTGGCCAGTGGTGTGCCGCAGCCGGCAGCTGGATGGCCGACGACGGTCAAGACCTATACTTCCTGTGGCAATAGCTCGACGGCTATCACGACCTATACCGGCTATGACAATAACGGCGACGCCGTGGCGACGGTCGATGGCGTGGGCGCGGCGAATCCCAGCCTCTACAGCAATGCTGGCTGCACGCTCGCTACTGCTCCGCAGTTTATGAGCGCTGCCTGGACCAACACCCACTACACCACCTGCTCGGTCTACCAGAGCACCAGCGGCCTCAAGACCGATACCTGGAACGCGCTGGGGCAGCACACCGGGACGACCTACGATGCCACACAGGGCTTGCTTCCGGTGCAAACAACCGATGCGAACGGTCAAAGCACTACGACAGCCTACAACTATGCGAACGGCGATTCGACTGTGCAGACCACCTCGCCGGGCGAGACTGCAGGCTATACCACTCAATCTACCATCAAATCGACCTGCACGGCCAGCAGCACGCTGCCCTGCGTCGAGGTTGATACCAACACCTCGCTCTATAGTAGCGCGGTCACGCGCACTTTCTACGATAGCCTGGGGCGCCAGGTCGAAACGCTCACGCCAGGCCCCGACTCTTCGCATACGACTGTGACCTTCACCGTTTACAATGACCAGGCACACTCGGTCTTCCAGAGCCTACCCTTTGTGGTGGCGAGCCGCAGCACCTGGCTTGATCCCAACGGGGCGACAGATGATACTGGCGCTACCCCCGGTGGCACCAGCACGACCATGGATGCCCTGGGCCGCACGCTGACTACTACCGATGCTCTTGGCAATGTGTCGCGCGTAATCTACGGCCTGGGTACGGTCAACGGCGATCCCAACACCTATCAGGTTGCAACCAGCATCGATGCCAACCTGCACGTGCAGGCTACCTATACCGACGCGCTCAATACAGACAAAGATGCGTCCCCCGATGGCAAGGATACGCCTGCCAACGAGAAGACGCCGCGCGTGCGCTATGTGCTGAGCTACAGCGGCCTCTACGGCGGCACGCTGACCGCGAACTCCGAGACGGCCACGCAATATAATCCCTTCAATAAACCAACATCGGTCACGGTCACAGACCTGGCGCCGCAGCCAGGGCAGACCATTACCAGCGTGACCACGACCGCGCAATATGATGATATGGGTCGCCTGATCGTCCTCAACGATCCCGACCGTGGCACGCACACCTACACCTACGATGCTGATGGCAAGGTGCTCACGGATGTCAGCGGCTCCCGCACGATTGGCACCAGCTACGATCTATTGGAACGCGCTCGCTGCGTGCAGGATACCGCGCCCACCACCGACGGCTCCGGCAATTGTGCCAGCGGCAGCCATCCGCTGATCCAGACCACCTACGACACGACTACCCTGGGCACGCAGGGCAGTACCGACTTCCCGGTTGGCCAGGAGACGCAGAGCATCGCAACTACCTACTATCCCGATGGTAGCTCCAGCACAGTCACCGAGCAATTCCAGCACGACGCGCGCGGCCAGGTGACTGCGCAGACGCTGCAAATCTCTGTGCCCGCGAGCTGGAACGTCACGACGGCCCTGCCGACTTACCAGCTCACGCAGGCGTACAACGACGCGAACCAGCAAACCACCACGCAGACGAGCATCGGCGGCCAGCCCGGCTATACCTTCACGCAGGTTTACGATAGCACGACCGGCCAGCTCACCGGCCTCTCGAACAACAGCATCGGCACGGCCAATCTCGCGATCCTGAGCTACAACGCGCAGGCGCAGATCAGCGATATCAATTTCCTGACCAGCGCCGGCACGCCTCTGGCCGATCTACACTTCACCTACGATGGCGACCTGCGTCCCACCGGTAGCTCAACAACCTGGCAGAGCGGCTCCGGCACTTCCGGCACGATCTTCAGCGACGCGCTGGCCTACGACGCCGTGGGCAACGTTATCAGCCGCGTGACCAACCAGGGCGCGGTCGGCGGGCAGAGCAACAGCGGCGGTAGCGAGACGCAGAACTTCTGCTATGACGAGCAGAATCGCTTGGTCTGGGCGGGCAATTCCGGCACGCAGCCGGCGGCCGGCAATGGCACCTGCGGCAGCGCCACGCTCAGCAATACCCTGGGCGGCAACGCCTACAGCGCCAGCTACGTCTATACCAACCTGGGTCAGCTCTGGCAGGCCCCGCTCAACGGAGTCCAGGCCACGCAGCAGTATCTCTACTGTGACAGCAGCCATCCCCACCAGCTCAGCGGCCTCTACCCGCTCGGCACCACCTGCTCCAATCTCAACAACGCGTCCTACAGCGCTGGCTACGACGCCTTTGGCAACCTGACCACCCGCAGCTATAACGGCAGTACCGCCACGCTTTCCTACGATGCCCTCGACTGGCTGAGCGAATGGAACGCGGGCAGCAACAGCCAGGACTGGTACGCCTACGACGCCACCGGTCAGCGCGTCCTCCAGCGCAGCACCAGCGGCAGCACCACCATGACCGTCTACGCCTTCGGCCTCGAGGAGCATCTCTACGACGGCTCCGGCAATCACCTGAGCGATACTTTCTACTACAGCTTGAGCAACGGGAGCAATAGCCAGAGCAACAATGGCCAGAGCGATGCATCCAATGCCAGCACCAACTACGCCCAGAACAGACGTCTGCTCGGCGCTCTGACCAGTAGTGGCACGCAATTCTACCTGACCGACACCCTGGGCAGTGTCGTCTCGACCTTCAGCAACACTGCCGGCAGCGCCGCCATCCTGGGCAACCAGGTCTACGACCCCTACGGTACCCAGGGCTACAACGCCGGCACAATGGCCACTGCCAAAGGCTTTACCGGCCAGTACGCCGATCCAACCGGCCTGGACTACTACAACGCGCGCTACTACGATCCGGTGACAGGGCGTTTCCTCTCGGCGGATGTCAAGCAGGATAACCTGCATGGATTCGATCCGTATGCGTATGTACAGGGGAATCCGGAGACGAAGAATGATCCGACGGGACA
>DATGKW010000257.1:0-13768 GCA_035294465.1 Ktedonobacteraceae bacterium
TGCCGGCCGGTTGCGAGACATCAACCTGGTGGAAAAGATCGCTGATTTGCTCCTCGCTCAGCACACGCGGCGGTTCCTTGCGAATATGGGGGGCCTCAAAGTGCTCCAGTGGATCGCCGGTGATTAAGCCGGTAGAGCGCAGATAGCGATAAAAGGCTTTGAGCGCAGCCAGCTTGCGCGCAATCGTCGCCGGGCGATACGCCTGGGTCTCGCGCATCTCCAATAAATAGGCAGCGAGATGTTCGCGCGTGACTTCCTGCCAGTTCTGGATGTGCTGGCGCGCAAGGTAGGCGCAGGTCTGGCTCAGATCATTGCGATAGGCCACAACCGTATTCTGATTGCCCATACCCGTAGGCGCTCCGTCCGGGGTTGTCTCCTCTACCAGGAGCGAGGCAAGATACTCCTCGACGACTTCTTGCAACATAGCGGCTTCCGTTTCTCAGACATTCTCTACGCGGATACTGTGGCGCTATTATAGTCGAGAACAATGGCAGAGGGCAAGCCTGAGAGCGAGACTCTCCAGAGAAAACGACAGAAGTGCTATGAAACATGGTATAATAGGACACACTATTCGGCCTCGCACAAAGAACATCGGGACAGGCAGATCCGCGGAAGGGCCGAAGTCCCGTATAAGCATAAGGAGACGTTTGGAAGCATGGGCAAGTTGTCAGAATTGTTCGCGCAGGTACGTAAGGCCAGCAGCGGCAAAGGAATTGGTTTTGTAGGCAAAAACGCGCCCGCGACGAAGCCGCGCGCGGCCGCCTTACTGGTAGATATAACTGCTGTCGATGCAGGCAAAGCAGAAGCGGCGATTAAAGCTGGAGCGGACGGACTGATCTTTCCCTGGAATGGACAGAGCGGCGCAAATACAGACGTACTGCGCAAAGTCGTGGAAGCTGCGCAGGCGGCAAGCGAGAAAGTGATCACCGGCCTGCATATTACCGGCGGCTGGGAAAAACTGGCACGCAAAGATTTCGAGGAGTTCAAGGAATTGGGGCTGAACTTCGTGGTCCTGCCATTGCACGCGCCCGCGCGTCTGCTGGCCCTGCACGTGAAGGATCTGGAGATGGTGGTTTCGGTGCCGATGCGCGACGGTGAGATGTATCCCATCTTCATCCGCAATCTCTCAGCGTTCGAGCACGTAGCCGCGATCCACCTGGACTTTGGCCTGAGCAGCGAGGTCGGTGGCATGTCAATCGAGGATGTTCTGCACTACCGCGCAGTGCGCGAGGCAGTTCACGCGCCCGCACTGGTCCACGTCAAAGGCACGCCCGACGAGGATGATGCCTATACACTCCTCACCCTGGGAATCCAGGCAGTGGTGCTGGTCGAGGATAAAGACAGAGCAACCACCAGCCAGCAGATCTCAACCTTGCGCGAGGTGCTGGAAAAAGTCTATCAAGACGATAAAGATACGCCTACGCTGGGATTAACGATAAAATAGCCAGCAAGAGCGACCACGCGGGCAGCGTGCTACTCGCGTGGTCGCTCTTGCTGGCTATTTTTCTTCCTGAACATCGTCGGAGCCAGCCGCAGGATCATCGGTCGCTTTGCTCTTCTCAGACGCAGGAGTCTGGGGTGAAGCTGGCCTTGAAATGGCAGCCTGTCCGCCGCTCGTATCGGTTTTACTGAAAGAGGCCAGGATGGCTGGCTGAGAAGAGGTGTACATGCGCCAATGCAACTGGCGACGCGGCACCCGCTTGAGCAGTTTGCGCGTGGCTTCCCAGACCTCAACGGGGTTAGCGTTGTTCCGCCAGAAATAATAGCAACCAACCTCATCAGGCTCCAGGCTCAGAATGCGCGCAAAAGCCGACTCCATCTCCTGCGCGTTGCGCTCGTGTATATTGAAATTCTGCAACCAGAGCTGGCTTCGTTTGCCATTCTGACGCGTGACCTCCATCAACTCGCGCCCCCAGCGTTCTACCTGCGCGACATCCTCCTGCAAAATATCCCAGAAAAGGTGACAGCCCAGCGTATCGAGCTGCGCGATCAAGGACAGATCTTCGGCCAGGCTCACATCGTGGGGATGGAGCACAATAGTCGTCTTGACGCGTTCATTCACCTGTTTTACATACGTACACACCTCATGCAAGAATTCAATCATCGAGCGGCGGCGGAAACGGGCCAGATCTGTCACATCCGGGCAGAGCGCGCGGCAGGCGGGACAAAAGCACGTCACCTCCAGACCACGCGGCTCGTCAAGCAGAATGCCTGCGATGGGATAGGCCGTCAAATAGCGCTCGATCTCGCGAAAGAGCCATGAACGGAACGACTGATGATTAAAGCAGGTGATCTCGTGATAGCGGCCATGCTGATCCATCACCCGCGACTGAGGATGGCGAAACGTATACCAGCTGGGAACCAGCGCCGGACCGGCAAAGAGATTGCCAAAGCGGCCCAGGCTCAGATGAACTTTCAATCCGGCTTCCCTGGCCTGCCGCAAGCCGCGCTCAAAATCGCGCGGCCAGCGCTCCTCCTCCTGTTCATGGATTGCATAGACAATACTGCCGGCCCCGGTTGCACGAATCTGTTCGAAATCTTGCCTGACAATCTCCGGGCGGAGCAACGAATGAAAATACGCGATAGTTATATCCATAAAGTCACCGGACACGTTTCTCTGGTCAGCTTCGGGAGCATAACAAAAGATGATATATCTGCAAGGACCTTATAAAGTATAGCCCCCTTCTCTCTATCTTTCAAGGAGGGATAGATGACCTTTTCTGGGTCCTCCATCCATCTTTCACAGCTGAATATATGCGGTGTATAGGCGAAGCGTTTGGTTTTGCTCCTAATCATAGCTCATCGGAGCGGACTCGGCTTATCCAGAACTCACGTTCAATACTGATCTCCCCACTCAGCCATCCGTCCAGATACGATTTAAGAGAAGATGCAATTCTCCTTCTTGTTTCATTTACATGGGCTATTGGTAGTATTTTCTTTGATCGAGCTTGACAAGAACTGGTTTTCTATGCACAATGCACCCATGAGTCACGCACAGAGCGCACGAAACCTCGGCACTTGCTTTGGCAGAGCGTATGCGAAGATCAATCTGACACTGGATGTGTTAGGCCGGCGGCCAGATGGCTACCACGAACTGGCAACGGTCATACAGGCTGTAGACCTGTATGATACCATTTGCCTGACAGAGACAGAGGACGAGAACGTCCACATTCGCTGCGATCGCCCTGAGCTAGACAATGCTGAGAATCTCGCAGTACGCGCGGCGCAGCTAGTGCGCCGGCGGCTGGACATCAAACGAGGGGTTTTGTGCGAGATACGTAAACAGATTCCTGTGGCGGCAGGTCTGGGCGGAGGCAGCAGCGACGCCGCAACAACGCTGCTTCTGTTGCAAAAGTGGTGGCAGCTTCCGCTTTCTGCGAACGACCTGCTGGAAATGGCCGCGACTCTCGGTTCAGATGTGCCATTTTTCCTGAACGGCGGCCTGGCCCTGTGCGAGGGCCGGGGCGAACGAGTCACGCCGCTTGCTCCATACTGGCCAGCCTCGATGCGCTGGCTCTTGCTGGTCAAGCCAGCTCTCTCGATTGCAACCGCGACGGTTTTTAACAACCTGCCAGCCAGCGATTACAGCGACGGCTCATACAGCCGGGCCATCTGCGAGACGCTGGAGCAGAGAAACGAGTTCTCGCCGGAATATCTGCACAACTGTCTGGAACGCAGCGTACTGGAACGTTATCCTGAGGTCATTCGTGCTAGAAACGACCTGTTAGCAACGGGTGCGGAGTTGGTACGGTTGTCAGGCAGCGGTCCAACGCTCTTCGCTCCCTTTGGGGAACTGGCAAAGGCCGCGAAAAGCTGGCGGGACATGCAGTCACGGGGGTACGAAGCGTATCTTGTGCGCGCAATATATCCTACAACAGGGGATATATGTCAATTCTAAACGGGTGTAAGGAGACAACTCTACTATGGCAGAGCAGCTTTACTACTGTGTAAAATGCAAAGACAAACGCGAGATGAAGGGCGCCCAGCAGGTGACCATGAAAAATGGTAAGCCCGCGATGAAGGGCCAGTGCTCAGTTTGCGGCACCACTATGTTCGCGATTGTTGGCGCGAAAAAGAGCTAACACAAGGAGCACCCGACGTTTAATAGAGCGTCGTTCCCTGAACAGGGTGAACAAGAATAGGGCCGGTCTGCTTAGCTGGCCCTACTCTTGTTGCTGTATAAAGGTATCTTCGCGGCATGAAACGCTTCTTGCGAATATTGATTCTACTGGCGGTGCGCGTGCTTGGTCTGCCAGGTTCGCTGAGAGCTGCGCGGAAGGCCAGGCCCCTGCCGGGCCAACCTCCGCGTATTTTGCTGATACGGCCCGATCACCTGGGCGATCTGATTCTGACTACGCCGATCTTGCAGGCACTGAGAGAACATGCATCGGACGCCCACCTGACCATGATGGTAGGCCCGTGGTCGAGCGAGATCGTTGCGCGCCATCCCGCGCTCGACCACCTGCTGACCTGTCCCTTTCCCGGTTTCTCACGTACCCCCCAGAGGCCGCTGGCCCCCTATAAATTGCTCTTCAAAGTGGCCCGGCAGTTGCGCCGGGAGCATTTTGACCTGGCGATCAACCTGCGTCCAGATTTCTGGTGGGGCGCTGCGCTGCTCTATCTAGCAGGCATTCCACGGCGCGTGGGCTACGCGCTGCAACCGGGACAACCATTCTTGAGTTTGGCGCTGCCTTTCCCCGCGGGTGAGCACGCGGCCGTCTCGAATCTGCGCCTGGCGAGCGCAGGTCTGGTCAAACTGGGCTACGCGCCACTGGCAGAACCTTTTACGCCCGAACGCTACCCAACTAGCTTCAAGCCGACCGCCGAGGAACGCGCCTGGGCCGGCGCGCGCTTGCACGGCGTCGGCATCGAGGATGATACACCCCTGATCGTCATCCCGCCAGGCAGCGGAGCAGCGGTCAAGCTCTGGCGAGCAGAAGCGTGGGCAACCTGCGCAAACACGCTGCGCGCTACCTTGACATCTCCCCGCCAGGCGCGCATACTCCTCACGGGAAGCCCAGGCGAACGGGAGCTGGTTGAGAAGGTGGCGCGTGATATCCCCGGTGGCGCAACAGTAATCACGGACGCGAGCGTCGGCCAGCTTGCGGCCCTGCTGGAACGCGCAACCTGCGTGCTGGCGGTAGATAACGGTCCGGGGCACATCGCCGTCGCCCAGAATACGCCCGGCGTACACTTATTTGGCCCGACGGACCCGCGAATCTTTGGTCCCTGGGGCGACCCACAGCGGCATATCGTTCTGGCCTCGACACAGCGCTGCCCGGCCTGCCCGGCTATTCCCTGCGGGCGACTCGATTGGACGCCTGCGGAACTGCCGGAACATCCCTGCGTGCGCGTTATCTCAGAAGAAAGGGTACTGGCGGCGGCAAACAGGCTGCTGGGCATTCCGCAAGAAACCCTGGAAAGGAAGTAGATTTCAATCGCAAGCGGTTAGTATGGCAAAGGAGACAATGCCAGAAGGATATGCCTCAAAATAGCGCTAGAAGGATATGTCTCAAATCAGGAACAATCAAAGAGAAACGCAAACACACTCTATTGAAGACGATGGCTATCCAGCGCGGCCCACGACGAAGCAGCGGCTGCGCAAGATGATTGTGCGCGCGAGCAGGGGGCTGGTCGGGACGCTGATTTACGCAACTGTGAGCCTCTGGGGCGTCGTGCTTATGCTGGGCCGGTTGGGGAAGAAATATCCGCCGCTGCGCCCGGAGACGTTTCAGCCACGACGCATCCTGGTAATTCGCCTGGATCTGATCGGCGACCTGGTGCTTTCAATGGTCCTCGTGCGCGCTCTAAAACGGGCCTATCCAGAGGTCGAAATCGATCTGGCCTCTGTACCGGCCAGCGCGAAGGTCATTGAAGGCGATCCCGACGTAACGTGCTTGATCGGGTATGATCCGAATATCTGGCGACGTCCCAAAGCTCTGCTGAGCAGGCAAAACTGGCGCGAACTGCGCGCGTTGCTGCAAATGCTGCATGGGCGAGAATATGACCTGGCAATCAGCGTTTTTGGCAAATGGGCCGGTGTGCTGGCAGCCTTGAGCGGGGCAAAACGACGGCTTGGCTTTGGACGCGAGAGCTTTCCAGGGCTGATGACCGATAGCGTGCCGGGGCGGCACTGGACGCCCGGCGAAAAGAAGCATGAGGTCGATTATTGCCTCGAACTGGCCCGCGCCGCCGGCGCAACCATTGGCCCGCAGGATCGCTACCCTTCTCTCTCTATTCCAGAGCAGGCTTCGCGTGAGGTCGAAGCCTTGCTGGCCCGCGAGGGCATCCGGCCGGGCCGCCCGTTAATCGCCTGCCACGTTAGCGCCAACAACGGCCAATCTAAACGCTGGCCCGTTCCTTACTGGGCTACGCTCATGGACCGCCTGATCCGCGAGGAGAACGCGTATGTGATACTGACCGGCGCTCCCAACGACCTGCCGCTGATCGAGAAGATCACCCGGCGCATGAGCGAGCAACCACTCAATCTGGCCGGCAAGACCAGCCTGACCCAGCTCGCGGCCTTGCTCAAGCGGGCGGACCTGTTGATCAGCGGAGATAGCGGGCCGATGCATATTGCCGGCGCGGTGCAAACGCCGCTGATCGCCATTCACGGGCCAACCGACCCTGCGCTCTCAGGCCCCGTGAGCCATCACGCGACAATCCTGCGCAGCGATATCTGGTGCAGCCCTTGTTATATGGCCAGAGATACGGCAGATTGCCGCTTCTTCACCACCCAGTGCATGAAAGACATCCAGCCAGCGCGCGTCTTTGCCGTGGCTCAGGAGAAGCTGGCCAGCATTTCGCAGAAGCGAGTATAATTATGTCAAGATACAGACGATCCGTACAACTCCCGCCAGACGCCCATATTCTGGTTGTAAAGCTGGCCACCATTGGCGATCTCCTGCTGGCCACGCCCGCCTTGCGCGCCCTGCGCGAGAGCTACCCGCAGGCCCAGATCGATCTGCTTGTGACGCCTTCTTCGGCGGGCATACTGGACGGTTGGGAAGTGATCAATCGCGTTATTGTGCTGGACAAGTATCTCTTCGACTATCCCAAACAATTCTTGACCAATCCCTTGAATCTGCTTAAGTTGCGCCCGCTGCTGCGCGACCTGCGCGGCGGTCATTACGACGCAGTGCTGTTGATGCATCACCTGACGCTTTTCTTCGGCAGGTTGAAGCACCAGGCACTGATGCGAGCAACGGGCGCGAAGTACCGCGTTGGCCTGGATAACTGCCACGGCTGGTTCCTCAATGTTCGCGTGCCAGACCAGGGCTTTGGAGCCATGCACGAGGCCGAATACTGTCTGGCGGTGGCCGAAGCGGTAGGTGGTAGAACGAACGAGAAGTGGCTGACCATGCCGCTCAGTGAGGAGCACCGCCGGGCCGCACATCGCCTGGTCTTCGACGACGAGGCCCCGGAGCAGGCAGCACGCCCGATCATCGCCATGCATCCGGGCAGCGGTGGTTACAGCACGGCGCGGCGCTGGGCACCAGAACGCTTTGCGCAACTGGCCGACGCGCTCTACCAGGACGTTGGTGGCCAACTGCTGCTCGTAGGTGGCCCGGAGGAGGCGGAGCTGCACGCGCAGATTATGAGCATGCTGCATTCAGGCATACCGGCGCGCAGCCTGGCAGGCAAAGGCAGCGTCCAGGTAACTGCCGCCGCGCTTGAGCTGGCCGATCTCTTTATTGGCAATGACGCCGGGCCTATGCACCTGGCGACCGCTGTAGGCACGCCAACGGTCGCTATCTTTGGCCTCTCTAACTGGGATGCCTGGGGACCCTACACAGGCAATAAACCAGGCAGCAAAGCCGTGGTGGTCAGGCAAGCCCTGCCCTGCATGCCCTGCTTCTATCGCGGTCACGAACTGGGCACGCCGGAGGGCTGCGCCACACGCGATTGCCTGGTCACGCTAGGCATTGATCCCGTCGCCGTAGCAGCGCGCAGGCTGCTGCGTGAAACAGGCAAAGAGCGCGTTACCGGGCAGGAAACACGGAAATGACGCACCAACATCTCGCCGACAGACATATTTTGTCTCTCCTCTATACTGAAGGTGGTGCCAAGATGGCTTCCGCCTGAAAAACCCTGGTAAAAACAGCGGGAAGCCTCAGGAACCATCAGCTCATCGCTTACTTACAACAGGTTTGGTAGCCTGTCTGAAAGAAGGAGAGACCGGTATGGCCCAATGTGAACAATGCGGCAATGACTACGATAAAACCTTCGAGGTTGTCATGGCCGGGCAGAAACATGTCTTTGATAGCTTTGAGTGCGCCATGACCAGCCTGGCCCCTGTTTGTCACCATTGCAACTGCCGAATTATCGGTCATGGTATAGAGGTCAACGGCGTCTTCTACTGCTGTGCAAATTGCGCGGCCAATGAGGGCGTTAATAGCGTGCGGGACCGGGTTTGAACAACAAGGCGAACACCTGTACAGCATGCGCGAAGTAGCCGCGAACCCCTTTCTAACGTCATAAAGATGTCCGGCTTTGTCGGGCAAGGCGGAATCATCGGCTATGCAGGTGCCGTGCCGCGTGGGATAAGGGCAGCCAGTTCCAGGTCGTTCTGGCAGCTCGCGCCCCCGTTTGCCCGGTGCGTGAAGGCTCAGACTCCGCTCGCTGGTTTGCCGATCCCGCAGAGGGACCGGCCTCCCGCTCAGACGCCCTGACCGATTACCGGTCAGGGCGTCGCTCACTTTTCCCCACCATATACCCCTTCAACAAAGAAGCTGATAAAATAACAGGTGAGCAACAAGAGAAAGGATGCCTGTGAGACGACAATTTTGCCTGACCCATACGGTTCGCTACGATGAGTGTAATAACCATGGCTATCTTACGCCCACCGCATTTGTTCGCTATATGCAGGACCTCGCGGCCCGCGATGCCGAAGATGCCCGACTTTCAGGAAATGGCTACTGGGTAGTTAAAAGGAGTGTGATTACGTTTGCCAGGCCCGTGCGCATCCACACCCAGCTCGAACTGAAAACCTATGGCATTGGTTTCACTCGCATCACGGCCCAGCGCGGATACGAAGCCCACCTGGCTGGCGAAAACGCAAGCGAACCGGTCATTTCCGCGCGCTCGCTCTGGGTCTATATCGATTCTCGCGGACGCCCGGCTCGCCTGCCGGAAGAGACGGCAGCAATCTGGCTGCCCGATGGTCCCCTGGCTCAGCAACCAGAGGTTCCTTTGCCAGCTCCGCCTGAGAAAGCTCCAGAGGTTGCCTCCGCCAGTGTCCATTTCTCAGATATCGATCTGGCGGGGCATCTGAATAACGCTTCGGCGGTCAAGATGCTGGACGATGCAGCCTGGGAAATGTATACAAAAGGAGGAATAACGCCCGGCACTGCGAAACTCGATCCGCTTCACTACGATATCGAATATGCAGATAGCCCGCTTTTCGGAGAAAACCTTGAAATACAGACCTGGCTTGAACCTCTTCCGGTGCCAGGCCAGGAATTCTCCAGTATCCAGCAGATCTCGCGCGCCGGAAAACTCATGATCCGTTCGCACTCCCGCTGGTTCTATCAATCCATGTAGAGTAAGAAAAGTGAGGAAACGGAAGAAACGCATGCTTTCAGCCTTGATCTTTGACCTTGATGGCCTGATTGTCGATACCGAATCACCCGATTTTCTGTCCTGGCAAGAGACATGCCGGCAGTACGGGGTAGACCTGGCGCTCGAAACCTGGTTGCCCTGCGTTGGCACCGGCGCAACCACACAGGTCTTTGATCCCTACGACTATTTAGAGTCCCAACTGGGCCGGCAACTGGATCGCGAGGCCGTCTGGGCGCAGTGCAGGCAGCGCACATTGAGTATTGTCGCAGCTCAGCCAATCTTGCCCGGAATCAAAGAATTGATCCTGGAAGCCAGGCAACGCGGCCTGCTCCTGGCCGTTGCCTCCAGCTCAGCGCGTAAATGGGTTGTCGACCACCTGAGCCGCCTGGGCCTGCTAGATTATTTCGACGGACTGGCCTGTGGCGATGAAGTCGCCTACACAAAACCTTATCCCGATCTCTATCTAAGCGCCCTTGAGAAGCTGGGTGTGCAGGCCGAGCAGGCCATCGCGTTCGAGGACTCATTGAACGGCATGCTGGCCGCCAGGAGCGCAGGCGTCTTCTGCGTCGTCGTGCCCAATTTCTTAACACGGCACCTCTCTTTCGATCAGGCCGATTTGCAAGTGACCTCGCTTGCCGACATATCACTGGATGAGCTGATTGAGCATCATCGGGCCAGGAGCAAGAAGAGCGTTAAGAACGCCTGATAGGCCCATCCCTTATACTTATCAACTCCATGCAAGCGAGCCATATTTGTGAGATAATTTTGCCTATGAGCGCAGGAAAAAAGAGGGTATTCTCGTTTAAGGCAGAGTGGCAAAAACTCCAGCAGCTCCCAGCACTGCTCCGTCGTATCCTCATTCGGGCAGTCCTGGTATTGCTCACCGGACAAATACTCGTGATAGGTGTCCTGGTCGCCATCGACATGTGGCGCAAACGCTACCGTTCCCAGGGACACTTGCCCCGTATTACCCTGGAACCGGTTTATATTGGCAAATCGAGGGTGCAGCTTTATACCTATGGCGAGGATCTCTATGAGGCAATGTTACGCGCTATTCGCCAGGCGCAAAAGCGTATTTTCTTCGAGACCTTTATCTGGAAGGATGATTTGATCGGCCAGAAGTTCAAGCTTGAACTGCAACGCGCCGCAGATCGCGGCGTGGCGGTCTATGTGATGTATGATAGCTTCGCCAACCTGGTCGTACCGCGTCGCTTCAAACGCTTCAAATCCAATATCTCTGTGCTGCGCTACCCCCTCTTCGCCTGGATCTCGCAGCCATTTTCCCTGAGCTGGTACGCTCGTGATCATCGCAAAATCCTGGTCGTGGACAGCTCCATCGCCTTTGTAGGCGGCTATAATATTGGAGCGCCCTACGCGACCACCTGGCGCGATACGCATATCAGCATCGAAGGACCCGACGCTCGCGAGCTGGAGAGCATCTGTATCGATTTCTGGAATATCTACCGCCGGCACAAGCGCAGCTTGCCGGCCATACCAGAGCCAAAGGGGCGCGATTGGGACCCGCTGCTGATTATCCATCGCAACGACCCGCATCTGCTGGTCTTCCCAATTCGCAATTCCTACCTGGAAGCCATCAACCGCGCGAATAAACGCATCTACCTTACTCACGCGTACTTTGTCCCCGACCGTATTATCCTTGAGTCCCTTCTGCAAGCAGCGGCGCGCGGGGTTGACGTGCGCATCCTGCTGCCCGCAACCTCAAACCATATCCTGGCCGACTGGCTGGCTCGCGGCCTCTACACCTCCTGCCTGACTGGGGGAATTCGTCTATTTCTGTATCAAAACGCTATGGTCCATGCGAAAACAGCTACCATTGACGGCATCTGGTCTACTATCGGTACGGCCAACCTGGATCGTTTGAGCATGCTGGGCAACTTCGAGGTCAACGTAGAAATTTACGATGAGAGGCTGGCCGAACAGATGGAAGCCATCTTCTTCCACGACTGCTCAAACGCGTGCGAACTGACCCTTGAACAGTGGAAAAATCGCTCGCCCTTGCAGATCCTCGCGGAGAAGTTCCTTGCTCCCTTACGTCCCTTGATTTAGTCGTCACTCTCATAGAGCGACCATCTTTTGGACCAAGAAGCGTTCACCGGCCCAAAAGAGCTCTCAACAGCTTGCAAGTCATTGGGTACGATGGTATAGTGAAGAAAAGGATAGTTACCCAGGAACCAGGAGGTAAGCACATGGCGCAGAGCGAGTTCTATCAATCTTTCGCCGAAGATTCGGCCAGGCCGAGTGGTTTGTGCGCGCAATGCGGAGACATTGCGAAGATTCATATTGTCCTGTTGGAAGAAACTCCTCAGCGCAGCGGAAGCTTCTGCCTCCCCTGTGGTGAGATCGTTGTACACAATCTGCGGCAACAAGAGGCAGCCTACCATCGCACCAACCTTGCCGCCGCCGAGAAAGCACATGCAGTCTCTCTCCACAGCAGCACGCTTCACGAGGACGCCGAAGGAGGCATCATTTTCTGGGAAGGACATGGCTGGTCCAGCGATGGCCCTTTCGCCGGGGCATAGCGGCCCAGAAAATTAAAGGAGATCCTTTCGACTGCTTTGAAATGGCACCTTCTCTTGCTAGGAGCCGTAGCGCTGTTTTAACTGATTCAGCGACATCCAGGCTTCCTGTGGATAGGTGCCATATGTTGTGCCGCGCGTCAGGCGTTCCAGCCCCTGCGTGTGGTAAAGAACTAGCAGGCCCGTCATAAAAAGGCGATCAAACCAGGCCCCGATGCTTCTCGGCCGCCGGCGCAGGGTAAAACCAAGGCGAGGCGCAGCCCGGCTGAGCAGCGTTATACCATAAATGGCTTTGAGGTCTGCTGCCTCCTGCCAGGCCGCTAGAGCGCGCAAATCATCACTCACCCACCTGAGCACCTCCCACGGACCAACCTGCTTTTGGGGCCGCAATAATGCCCGATTGCGGAAATGCAATATACCGACGCGGTCTCCCTGCTCAACATGGACCCCGTCTGGTAGATCGAGTGGTTTTCCATGATAGCGAACAAAGCGCAGCATTAGCAATCCATGAGCGCTTCCAGGCACAGCTTGCAGCCTCCACAGGAGCTCGGTAAAACGCTCCCAGAATGGCCAGAAATGAAGGATACCGCGCGGTTTCCCTGAGCGCGTTTGCAGTGCTAGCCGCCAGACACGGCTGATCCTCCGCCGGTGTGCCTGTTTGCTTCCATTCATACGAGTAAGATACAATATACTGACAGCGCCTGGATAGAGGAGTGGCAAACAGTCAGCATAAATACCTCCATTCGCCGATAAAGTTACCAGAGATCATTATTGTTTTTTCTCAACGAAAGGAACCATTATGCCCAACATCAACCCGCAAGACGCCCCACGTAATCCAGCCGAGCAGGAGAAGCTCCGCCTGATTCAGAACAATTTCGGCGCGGCCGCCGCCAACTACGTGACCAGCAAAGTTCATGCCAGCGGGCCAGATCTGGCCTGGTTGGTAGAAGCTGCGGCCCTTACCGGCACGGAGCGTGTGCTTGACGTGGCGACAGGCGGAGGGCATACCGCATTCGCCCTGGCTCCATACGCGGCGGAGGTGGTCGCGTTGGACCTCACCCGGCCCATGCTAGAAGTGGCACAAAAAGAAGCAAACGCGCGAGGATTCACCAATATCCACTATCTAGAAGGCGATGCGCAGAACTTACCCTGCGAGGACGCAAGCTTTGATGTGGTGGCCTGCCGTTATGCCGCCCACCATTTTCCCAGAGTGCGCCAGGCCGCCCTGGAATGGGCGCGTGTGCTCAAACCCGATGGCAAGCTGCTGCTGATCGACTCAACTTCGCCGGAGGAGCCAGAGGCGGATGCACTGCTGCACGAAATCGAGATGCTGCGTGATCCCTCTCACGTGCGCAACTACCGCATATCCGAATGGCGCACCTTTCTGAACGAAGCAGGCTTGATGGTCAATATCGCTCGCGAAGAAGGCACATTTCTGGATATTCCCTCCTGGACTCAGCGGATCCGCACTCCACCCGAGGCAGTCGCAGCCATTGAGCAGCTCATGCGCAATGCCTCACCCTCCGTGCGTGCTCGCCTGCGCATCGTAGAAAATGATGGCGTGCTCGGTTTTACTTTGCCTCGCGTGCTGATTAGAGCGTTAAAAAGAAGAACTTAAACGATTGTCGCCGCCTCCACCGAATAGATCGAGGGCAGGAAATCAGCGATGA
>DATGKW010000258.1:0-11237 GCA_035294465.1 Ktedonobacteraceae bacterium
GCCCGCTCAAGCTCGTCGGCGGTAATGCCCTCCTGCTCCATTTTGCGCAACTCGTTCACAATCACCTCAAGACATTCGTGGGCCTGTTCAGGGGTGGTGCCAGCGTAAATGCGCAACGCGCCGATATGCTTATTGGTCATCTGGCTGGCAGAGACAGAGTAAACCAGACCGCGCTTCTCCCGCACCTCGACAAACAGGCGCGAGGCCATATTGCCGCCAAGCACCTCCGAAACGACCATAGACGGATAGTAATCGGGATCGGTATAATTGGCAAACGGCACCATCAGAGCAATATGCTCCTGCTTGCCGTCCTGGTGCTCCAGGGCGATTCTTGGAGTGGGTACAGGGCGTTGTTCAGGTGACGGGGCGGCCTGGCCCTGCCAACTGCCAAAAAGTTCCTCAACCCGCTTGACCACATGATCCCAGTCGAATTTGCCGGCGATGGCGAAGAGCATATTATCGGGCTGGTAGCGCTCTTTCCAGAACTGGCGCAGATCGTAGCGCTGGAGCTGCTGGACGCTCTCAGTAGTACCCAGCGAGGGCCGTGCGAGGGCCGTGCCCTGATAAAAAGTGGCGCGCACCAGGTCAGAAATGCGACTCATTGGCTCATCATCGCGACGTCGGATCTCCTGAAGAATGATGCTGCGCATCTGTTCCAGTTCATCTTTCGGAAAGGTCGAGGTCAGGACCAGCTCACCGATCAGCGCGAGGGTATCATCAAATTTTGTGTTAACGATCTGTGCCATAATCTGCGCGATTTCCCAACCAGTATTGATGCCTTTGCGCGCACCCAGGGACTCGAAGGCTTCATTGAGGGCGCGGGCATCCTTGTCCTTTGTTCCCTGGAAGAGCATATATTCAAAGAGATGAGCCAGGCCCGCCTTTTCCTCCGGTTCATGGATAATAGCTGCATCAAACTGCAAACCAAAGGTAATCGAACTAAGGCCGGGCATATACTGACCAATCATTTCGATACCGTTAGAGAGGCGATGATAAAAGTAGTTAGGAGGCAATTGCACCTGATCGCTCATATATAGTAATCCTTTCTGAAGCAGGGATAAAATAGCTCTGAGACGGAACGTGTGACCAGTATACCACATTGATATTACCAGTCACACGTTTCATCTCAGAGTCAGAAATAGATCTGCTTAACTGGCTAAAAGAGTCGGCTGACACCACGTTCCTGCAACCTCTACCACACTTACGAGTCGTCTGGCGATAGCGTAAAAATGTAACGTGGTCGTTAGCCGACGCGTTCGATTCTCATAACCAGCAACAATGTCTGGATAAAGATAATCATGGCTGGAAGCAGGAAAAAAGGCCAGAGCACCTGCAAGAAAGAGCAGAAGATCACCAGGATCAGCGCGTATCTGAGCACTTCGCGCAGATGGTCAGGAAAAGGACGCCTGAGCCAGAACCACACCAGCAGAGCTGCCAGCACAAGACCGCTTAGTAGGAGCAGATGAAGTAACCAGTTCGGTAGGGCAAAAAGATTCCCGTCAAGTTGCATGTGCGCCTCCAGGAGGGGGAAAGTTGAGATATTCGTATGCTCCCCGAAGAGAAGGAGGGCCGCCAGCGCGCATAGCAACAGCGTGAAGCGGTCGGCCTTGCCCATCTCTGACGAATTGCGCTGGCAGAGGAGAACAAGCACGATGAGGCAGCAGATGAGTAGCGGGCTTGCGCACGCAACGATGAACAGGCCGGTTATGTCCACCGGGGCACCAGTAAATATTCCCGCAGACCAGCGATGGAAAGCCGTTTGAAGTGGACTGAACGACCAGAGGAGAAGGAGTGCGATA
This sequence comes from Ktedonobacteraceae bacterium, assembly GCA_035294465.1. Classification (GTDB taxonomy): domain Bacteria; phylum Chloroflexota; class Ktedonobacteria; order Ktedonobacterales; family Ktedonobacteraceae; genus Paraktedonobacter. The sequence continues at coordinate 1,800 of DATGKW010000258.1, forward strand.
ACGGCGGAAGCCAGGGTCAGCAGGCGCTCCAGACGCGCTCGAATGAGTTGGAGATAGTGGAAAAAACGATCAAGCCGGGCGTAGGGATGGGCCAGACTCCACAGATGAAGCCCTGCTGTGCAAGCCAGGGACAGCAAGAGTAATCCCATCGCCAGGTAGATCAGATAGGCCGGTAATTGGGCAGAAATGACCGTAAATTGCTGATTAAACGCGGCCTGGCCCAGAACAGGAGGGCTGGCAAGAGCAGGCGCTTGCCAGAAAGCATTGTCCAGTAAAGCGAGAGTCAGGGCAAGCATAGCGGTCAGGAGGTGATCTGGCCAGGCAAAGGGCCGGAAGATACGCAAGAAGGCCAGGCAAGCCAGCAGCGCAAGCGTCACATGCACGACCTGCGCGCGGGTAGTAATAGCCAGCACATGCGCTGTGATGAGAGAGCGTATGGCGGGTGCGAGAGGCGGGGCGGTCCGCGTGCCCAGAAAGGCTAGCAAGGCAGCGACGATCAACGTAACCAGCCCCAGGGTCGCGCGGGTCAGCCATGACTGGCGTATAAATAAACCCGGCAGCGCGCAGATTGGAGGGGCGAAAACGCAAAACACGTTCAACACAACCAGGTTCTGCTGGCTGAGAGTAGCGGGCAGGACATGCTGGAGTTCGGAAAATCCCAGGACATATTGCAGCAGAGCAGCGGCGCAGGCCACACAGAGCAGCGTGAGGCGGTCCCAGGCAGTGAACTGGCGGGCGTAGCGGAAGAGCGCAAGCAGGGCCAAACCGGCCAGAATCGGTGCGAAAGGCCCATCTGCAAGCTGACTGATTGCCGCCGCCTGCGGATTAAGCTGCGTGAATTCCTGCTCGCTGTAGATATACAGAAACAGTGTGCAGAAAGCCGCCAGAAAGCCAAGCTGGAGGTGTTCTACCCATACGAAACGGTCGGCGGGGCGCAGCAGGCTGACGGCGGCTCCGACCAGCAGTGCGCCGATGCACAACTGGTTCAGGGTTGTTTGCTGAGCGACTTGCTGGAGCGCTGGCTGAATCTCCGGCAGAGCTTGCAAGCAGAAGCCTGCCAGTATGAGGGCCAGCGCGATGCAGGCCAGGAGGCTGCGAGGCACCGGATCGCCCAGAGCTTTACTGGTCAGGTTTATGCCGATCAGGCCGAGCAGAAGCACGATCAGGGCCAGGCCCGCTGTATGCGGGGGATCGGCGGCGTGCTTCAGTAGGAAGGCGCTGCCGCCAGTGGTACAAACCAGCGCCGTCAAAAAGAGCACGACAAAACGCCGGCTCCAGATATCGCGTGACCAGCTCCAGGTACGCAAGCTAAATCTCAGGCCGGTGAACTGGTTATACGCCAGATGAGAGGCGGCGAAGAGCGACCTGCGTACCAGACGATTGATCTCGCTTATCTGCTTGTAGAAATGTGAGGAGTGCCTGTGTCTACCGGTGTTCTGGGCCGGCCCCGTAGTCTTACCAGTTTGACCGGCGACCTGCGTTTGTTCATCGGGATGTCCCTGGCCCGGAAGGATGATCTGACCTGAGTCTGGCGTTCTTGCTGCCTGTGTGGAGGTGCTCAGCCACTGTTGAATGGTATACAGGCGCACCTGTACGTCATGAGCGCTGGCCGGTCGTCCGGCGGGATCAAGTGCCAGCATTTCCTGAATCAATTCACTAAGCTCAAGCGGCACCTCTTGATTCCGTTGATGGACGGGAGGGAAATTGTATGGGTGGTAGACGGGGCTGCGCCCGGTCAGGCAGTGATGGAGAGTTGCTCCCAGGCTATAAATGTCTGAGCGCGGGCTGCTCTGGACCTGGCTGCCCAGTTCGGGAGGGGCATATCCCGGCGTGCCAAAATGCTCGGTGTCTCCTGCGTTTTTTGCGCTCTCGAAGAAGCGGGCAATGCCGAAATCGATGAGATAAACCTGCCCATTCTTTGCTACCATAATGTTGGGAGGCTTGAGGTCGCGAAAGATAATCGGCGGCTGCTGGCAGTGCAGGTAGTGCAGGACCGAGCATAACTGCAAAGCAAACTCGACGACTTGTGGCACAGCAAGCCGGGACCCAGGAGCTTGTTTCAGCAGGTCGGAGAGGGTGGCCCCGTCGATATAATCCATCACCAGGTATAAGCGATCTCGCTCCTCAAACGAATCATGCACCTGGGGCAAATTGGGATGATTGAGCGCGCGCAGCATAGCAGCTTCTTGCTGAAAGCGCTGGCGAGCGCGCTGGAGTTCTTCCTCATTCAGCAATCTGGCCTGGCTCATTTCCTTGATAGCCACCGAGCGGTCAGCTCTCTGAGTATCAAGAGCCAGATAAACTGCGCCCATGCCCCCTTTGCCCACCGTATGAAGAATCACATACCTGCCCTGCTGCAAAGTCGCCTTCGCAGGAAGCCTGCCTGTGCCATAGTCCTTCACGTGGTGCCATCCTGTGCCGGTTTTATATGACACGCCCCTGTTCCTTTTGCAGATATCCATCGCGGAACATAGTAGAGGTTATCGAAGTGTCCGCGTAATTATAAATCTTTAAAGCATTACCGTCAATAGAGCTTTAGACCCCGGTGAGGCTGCTGTTTTTCGTTCGCCTGGCTGTAGATTTCACTTCTCTCGTATGCTCTTACGAAAGGATGTCAGCCACAGAAGTTTCCGTTGTCGGCGGTTGCACAGAATGGGTGGGCATTTGGGCACGGGCTTGCTCATAGAGCCGGATCAGTGTTGAGCCAATCACAACGCAAGAACCGTATCCCAGGCCAATAGCAAAGAGTGGAGAATGAAAATTCCAGGCATAGAGATAGCTAAAGCCGCTGGCTCCAATGAAAGCGCCCAGGAGTCCTGCGCAGGCATAGAGCCCCTGGATACGCGCCCTGGCCCGGCCTGCTGAGGCGTTAGCCAGGTGTGAATCGACCGCTGGCTGGACAAAAATCCAGACGGTACCGTGCAAGACGAAGAGTGGAAGAATCAGCCAGAACGAGCTGGCGAGACCGTAGGCCACATAAAGCGGAACCTGGGCCAGGCCAAAAAACAGAATGAGCATAGAGCGCCGTTTACGGTCCGCGAGTTTGCCTGTAAACGGGGCCAGCAGAATACCAGGCAGAGACCAGCACATATAACTGACGCCGATCCAGAAGACCGAAGCGCCCAGGCGGGTCATCCAGAGCGGCACCAGGCTGACATCGAAGCCTACGTAGAGAAAATCGCCAAAGGTGAGCAGGTACGCGCCGATCAGCGGCAGAGCAACCAGTTCGCGAACCTTGAGTGGAAGTTTCTCTGCCTGCTGTGTCTGCTTCTGCTGGGTACCTGGCTTAATCATGATGAACACTATTACCAGCCCCACCAGGCGGAAAATCACCGCCCCGATAAACGCGCTGGCGTAACCGGTGCCCGCCAGCAGGCCGCCCAGAGCCGGACCAAAGAGAAAGCCTGCGTTGAAGAACGCTCCGAATATTCCGAAGGCTTCACCCCGTTTCTCCGGCGTGATCGAGTCGGTAATCTGCGCGCGCGCCGAGGGCAGAAAAGCCGCAGCAAATATGCCTTCGACAAAACGCAGCACAACAAAAAAGATTGGATCAGTAATAAAGAGGTAGAGCAGCGAGAGGGCTGCCTGGCCGATCAAGCTCACCACCATCATGGGTTTGCGTCCCCAGTGATCGGCCAGCCACCCGCTGGGATATTGGAAGATGAAATTAGAGATGAGATAAGCTGAGGCCATGGCCCCGATAATGGCCAGTGACGCTCCCTGCGATTGCGCATACAAAACACGCACCGGTACTACCATACCGATACCGATATACGCCACACAAACAGCCAGGGAAACAGAGAGAAGCGTTCGATTGCGTAGCATAGAAACCAGAGACTTTCCTTTGAATGGCCGGGGCAGCATTTCTACCTTAGCCTCTATCTTGGCCGAAGCGCCGGTCTCTGTCAACTGGACTTTCGGACAGGAAACAGACCTCTTCTTGATTGCCATCAGGCGCCTGCTCGGAAAAATGGGATGTTCTGAACTAACCTGTAACCTGGAGAAACAAAAATGGGTTATAGAGGATAGGGAAATGCGAGGAAGGCATATTTTCACTGCCACAAGGGTTCTTCGCTCTCCCTGGGCATCTGGTCCGTATGCTAGCTTCCTTAACAGTAGCGCCCACCAAACCTGTGTGATGGGCAACCGGCTCACCAACGGTTGCCTATCATTATTTTTGGCTACTTCAGATCTTTGAGCACATCAGCCAGGTCAGCGTAAATGTGGTCCGGCTTGATCGTGGATTGCTCTACGTCCGCGCGCGAGCTACTGCCAGAGAGTACGAGCAGGGTGTGCGTTTCGGCCCGCTGCCCGGCCAGAATATCGATAGCCAGGCCGTCGCCGATCATGACTGCTTCGGCGGGCTTGCTCCCAAGCAGTTCCAGCGCTTCCATGAGCAGCATCGGTTCGGGTTTTCCGACGATTTCGGGACTCACGTCGCTGGCACACTCGATAGCCGCCGCCAGCGAGCCGCAGCCGGGGATGAAGCCGCCAGCAATTGGCAGAACGGGATCACGATTGATGGTCACAAAGAGCGCGCCTGCCCGAATCGCATTCGCCGCGTTCGCCATTTTCTGGTAATCGAAAGCGCGATCCAGGCCAACCAGGACCGCATCGGCCTCCGCGCTTTCAACGGGAACTACGGTCAGGCCCTGGGCTTCAACTAGATCAATGAGAGGCTGCTCGCCAACGACGTAGACACTGCCACCGTGTACGCGGCGAGCAATATTCTGCACGGCGGCCTGACCGGCGGTCAACAGGTGAGCTTCGTTGGTAACGATGCCCATGCGACCAAGCTTGGCCAGGATTTGTGCGCTGGTAGCAAAAGAATTATTGGTCAGGAAGAGGTATTTCTTCTGGTTGTTGGCCAGCCACTCCACGAACTCACGGGCGCCGGGGAGCAGATCATTTCCCCGGTACACTACGCCGTCCAGGTCGATCAGATAGGTTGTATACGGTAACATGCTTTTCCTTTAAGTTATTCGCGCAGAAGCTGCTCGCGGATAGCCACGATCTCGCGGCGCAGCGCAGGATTGATGTTGATCGCCCGATCAATTTTCTCACAGGCGTGCAATACAGTACTGTGGTCGCGCCCACCGAAAAGCTGGCCGATCTCCAGCAGGGAAGCCTGAGTCTCCTGGCGAATCAGATACATAGCGATCTGGCGGGGCATCACGATATGCTTGTCGCGCTGCTTACCGCACATATCCGCCAGCGAGATATGGTAAAATTCCGCGACAATCTCGGCAATCTGGCGACTGTTCAGGCGAGATTCGCGCACATCCTCGCCCAGCGAAGACATGGCCGCGCGGGCAACTTCCATGGTCAGTTCGGTATGGTGTAGTTGCTGATAGGCCATCAGGCGATTCAGGCAGCCCTCCAGCTCGCGAATATTAGTCTGAACGCGCCCGGCGATATAGGCAATGATTTCGTCGGGAACGCGATAGTGAAGCGCGTCGGCCTTTACGCGCAGAATAGCCATGCGCGTCTCCAGATCCGGTGGTTGAATGTCGGCAATCAGGCCCCACTCAAAACGCGAACGCAGGCGTTCCTCCAGGCTGACAATAGCTTTGGGTGGCCGGTCGCTGCAGATCACAATCTGCTTGCTCAGTTCATAGAGGCTATTGAAGGTATGGAAGAACTCTTCCTCAGTCGATTCTTTGCCAGCGATGAACTGAATATCGTCCACCAGCAGGATATCCACAGAGCGATATTTCGCACGGAATTCCTCGGTTGTGCGATAGCGGATCGCGTTGACGATCTCATTGGTGAACTGTTCGGAAGAGACGTAAAGCACGGCCAGGCCGGTCTGGACGCCCTGATGGCCGATGGCGTGCAGCAGATGCGTCTTGCCCAGGCCCACACCTCCATAGAGGAAGAGCGGATTATATGACTCGCCGGGCGCTTCGGCAACGGCCAGGGAGGCCGCGTGGGCCAGGCGGTTGCTATTACCAACAATAAATGCCTCGAACGTGTAGCGCGGATTGAGCCGATTGTGCATCAGGATGTTCGCGCGCTGCTCATTATCCCAATCTTCGGTCAGCACGTCGGCGACGGAAGGCAGGTAATGCGGGCCGGGGATTGAAGCCGGCCTGGCAAAATATGCCTGGCGTTTTTCTGGATGGTCTTCCTGATCGGTCGGAGCCGGACCCTGGCGGTAGGCGTACTCATCGGCGGGCGTCTGCCTGGAAGGTGCGTAAGTCATGCTATGAGATGCTTCGGGGAGAGGGCCAGGATCACTGGTTTCGTGAGCAATCGTGAGCGAGACCGGCTGGTCCGTAATATCGGCCAGAAGTTCCTCAATGGTGCGCCGCCAGTGCATATCGAGTGTGTCCCTGGCCCGGTTAGAAGGAACATTGAGCAGAAAATACAGAGCCTCCTCCCCATCAGAGGCTTCATCTGCAAAATTGTCCGTGCCCGGATAGGGAGCTTCAGTCAGCCTGGCCGCTTGCAGCCATGCCTTCGTTACCGCGTCGATGGGAAGCGTATCCAGGCGTTCGAGCGTCGTATGCCAGATACTTGCGACGTTCACCATGCTACTCCCGTAGTTATTCGTCAAGAACGGCGATGCACTCTATTTCAAACAACGCTTTGCGCGGCAATTCGAGGACCGCGACCGTTGAGCGAGCAGGAGGCAGGCGACCAGGGCCTTCAAAATAACGGGCATAGACCGCGTTCATCGCCTGAAAATCGCTCATGTTCGCCAGAAAGATCGTCGTTTTTACCACCTGCGCCAGCGAAGCGCCGGCGCTGGCGAGCACTGCCTGGAGATTCTGGAGGGCGCGTTCAGCCTGCGCCTGAACATCGGAGCCGACCAGTTCGCCGGTGGTGGGGTCGAGCGCGATCTGGCCAGAGGCAAAGAGAAACTGGCCACAGCGAATAGCCTGGCTATAGGGCCCAATCGCGGCCGGAGCCTGAGATGTCGAAATTTTTGTGCGTTGCATAGATACATTTCCCTGGTGGCCGCGCAGGCCACAACTCCAACTTGCTTGTTTAAGAATGTTTATTGTAGCAGCTACAATCAATGTTGTCCATGTCCCGACGGATAGAACCCCTGCCCGCTGCCAGCGCCTGGAGCGTAGTTCGAGGGGGTTAGCGGAGGCTGCGCTGGCAAGCCTGGAGGAACGGGAGAGGCAGGCGGTGAAGCTGACCGGTACAGCTCTTTGACGCAGGCGCGCAACGCCCGGCGCATCTCGCTCGCAGAGAGAAAACGATCTTCCGGCTCTTTTTCCAACGCCTTCATCACAATCTGCTCCACCATGGCTGGAACTGTTATATTGGGATTGACCTGTTGCATAGCGGGCGGGATCGTGGAAGCATGCTGCATCGCAATCGAGACGGCGGTGGGACCGACAAAGGGTGGCCGCCCGGTCAGCATCTCGAACATGACCACACCCAGCGAGTAGAGATCCGACGAAACGGTCAGCTTTTCACCGCGCGCTTGCTCAGGCGAGAGATAATCAGCCGTGCCGAGCACGATGCCGCTATTCGTCAGGCCGGCCTCCTCGGCGACGCGCACAATACCAAAGTCGGTGAGTTTTACCAGGAGATTGCCCGCGCCTACTGTGTTATTGATCGAGGCACCGCTGGAGGCCAGCATGATATTCTGGGGCTTGATATCTCGATGAATAAAATTATGATTATGGGCTACCTGCAACACAGAGCAAATCTGCGAAGCGATCTCCAGCGTCTCGTGGGGGTGTAAATGCCGCCGCTGCCCAATCAGTTGTTTGAGCGTTGGGCCATGGATATACTCCATCACCAGATAATATTGACTCGACTCTTCAAAAAAATCGAAAATCGTCACCGCGTTGGGGTGTACCAGCGACGCGGCCGCACGTGCTTCACGCCGGAAACGTTCGACCGCCTTGAGATCATTCTTATCCAGAGAGCGCAGCACTTTGATCGCGACAAAACGTTCGACACGGTGGTCCCAGGTCTTAAAAACGCTGGCCATGCCACCCGTAGCTATATGTTCGCGAATCTCATAGCGTCCACCGATGAGCCGGCCGTCAAATTGATTTAGCATATTACCTCGAGCGTGAGAGAATTCCCTGGAACATTACATTAATGGCTAGTATATCATAAGAGAACCGTTTTGGTGTGCTCGTGGCCTTTTAATCATGGACTTTCTGGGGGCCGGTCTGGATCGGCTTAATTGGTCCAGACCGGGCGATCTTCACCATCAATCCCACCAGAAGTCACCTGGGTAGGCGTGCCCTGAATGCGGTAAACCTCGGTTTTCGCGTTGTAGCTAACGTTGGCGATCCATAGATCGAAGGTCCCACCAGTATAGGCGATATAGGCTAGCTGCTTGCCATTAGGCGACCAGACCGGCTGTTCAATGTACAGTTGAGTCATCAGCAGCGACGAATGCTTCTCGAACGACTGCACTGCCAACTTCTCCGTTGCCGGATTATTCGGCGTCTGGGTGATCGAATCGGGCGGTGTAGGCATAACATACAGAGCCATGCTCGTGTTGCCGGTCTTAATATAGGCAATTGCGTTGCCATCAGGCGAAAAAGCCGGCTCGCTGATGTCGTCCTGGGGATCCGTGATGGCAATACCCGGATCGTAGCCGCCTCCCGGCGGTCCTGGATAGTACACACCAGGGTTCTCGCTAATCGTGTTAGGATTCTCCATAAAGAGCTGGATCACCTGCTGGGTGCGGGTGGCCGCGTCGTAGGCATAATGGGTGTAGATAATCTGGTCGGGATGTCCAGGCCGGTAGCTGGGATCGCGGTTGCCCCCATCACCAAAGGAGGCATAGGCGACATCTTTGGGGGTGGCCGTGGGATCGTTGAAAGGGATCGAGAAAACCTGCAGATCGAGCATAGGCGCGTTCTCTCCGGTCTGCTGGTACCAATCTTCTTTCTCCAGATCGCTTAAAAAAAGCAAGGTAGAACCATCCGGCGACCAGGCGGGCTGGGCGTACCAGTAATAATTGTTGTGAATGTAAGGACCCACGTAATAGAAATGGCCATTGCCATTGCGCAGAACGCGCACTGCTCCACCAGAGGTCGAGATAACGCAGAGATTTGAATACTCCTTGTATTTTTCGATAAACGCTACCCATTTCCCATCCGGTGAAACGGCGGGATCGTAAACGTTGCCGGTATTGACCAGCTCTTGCGTAGTATTATTACCGTTGAGCACATAGAGATTGTGATTGATGGTCAGGTAGAATTTACCGGTAAAAACATCCTGGTTCACCGAAACCTGCTGGCCATTGGAGCCGGTGGCAATCTGCTTGCCGTTTGAGCCTCCGATACCCAGACAACCCTGCACGCTGAATGCCAGCAGGGCCAGCAGGAGCAAGCTGCCACCTCCAATCCGTTGCGGCGTACGCGTACCCGCGCTCCTTTTGTCAGAGCGAAACGGTAGCGTACTCCAGAAGATGCTTGTACATTTCATGAGCTATATCCCTATTTCCAGCAA
>DATGKW010000259.1:0-15533 GCA_035294465.1 Ktedonobacteraceae bacterium
TAGGCAATAATCTTTTGTGCAGTGGTTGAGCTGACGTGCAGTAACTGTTTCATTTGTGTCTCAGTGGCGGTGTTAATGTTCACGAGCTGTCCGGGAGTAAGCGTAGACGTGCCGGTAGGTGTGGCGCTGAGGCCAGACGCATTAGTCAGAGAACTGGGAGGTATTTCGCCTACGCTTAAAACATAGATTTCCTCCCCATCGGTGAGCCTCGCGGCTAGGTTGAGCGCCACCAGATTTGCTGTGGGCAATGTGCCCCCTGCTGCCTGCACGAGTTGGTAAACACGTGCATCTGCCGGCAGTGTATAGACACCTGGATGCCTGACAGCTCCCAAAATATACACCTGTATCGTGCCGGTATTGCTGGTAGAGGCGCTGCTACCGCTGCTGGTTGGTTGGAGGTTGGAGACGTTGCCAGGACTTTGCTGCGTAATCGTTGGGGATGCCGATGTTGGCGTCGCTATGTGCCAGACCAGATAAAGGGCTAGGAGCAATAAAGCGCTTAAAAGCAGAGCAGCACCTCTCAGGAGTTTTTTCTTGAATGGGATTACAAATGTTGGAGAGGGCTCTTCTTTGTTTTCACCTTCTTCTGTGGTTCGATCGAGCATATCTTGATCGGAAATTACTTTATTTGCAAATAAAACCAGTCCGCCGGTTTCCTGATCGACAGGAGGCGAACTGTGCCCGACGTTTGCTGGTTGAGGGAAAAGTGGCAAAGTAGGAGGTGATGAGACCAATGTCTCTTGCCTGATAGGCAACAAAAGGGTCGGCTGGATAATCGTTGATTGCTGAGTATATTTCTGCATTTCTTGCAGGTTATGTTGCAGTATGAGATTCTGAAATTGTGATTTGTTTTGCATATATTTCCCCCTACGACGTATAAACCTCTTCCTTTTTTGAAGGAGTATCGAAGACAGTATAATTAATAAAAATATGTGCGTAAATACGTAAATATGTGAATTACTACGCCAATCTGGTGAGGAGTTTTGAGCGAAAAAATACTCATTTCTGCGTATTTTTTGTCGCTGTTTTTTCGGTGATGTTGATGAGAAGTGTTGTTTCTGGAAATTTGTTTCTCATTAAGAATAATCCCCATTTTGGCCATCTTAGCAGAGGGAGAAGTTTGCGACCTTATATGGAAAGGATAAGAGAAAAAATGGGTTGCAATATAACATTCTTACATTGACATGTATAGCAGTGGCATGCCACAATAGAAGCGCTCTTCTGGGTATGGTGCGAAGCGAAACACTAACCTGCTGAGTAATCCATTCGTATGTGGAGCGAAGCGCGCTGAGCAATTCTGCGCTGCATTTTCTTATTCGACCTTGCATGAAAAGGCAGGGACCGTTGATGGCTCAGAAGTCGAAACGTGTATGGCCCTGGCGAGGTATAGCTGCTTTCTGCACTGGAGTCGTCAGACTGGCAGCCTGGCGCTGGCGTACCCAATGGCTGTTGCTCTTGATGACCGGGACGGGAATTGCAATCGCGGTAGCTCTGGTTGGAGCACTGCCCTTGTTTTCCAGTGTATTGACCACGGCTGGCCTGCGCGGCGTGCTGCGTGCCCAGCCGGATAGTGCTCAAATTGTTGCTCAGGCAAATACTCTGGGGACTTCATCCAGTCTGCTTGCTGCAACCACATCTCAGGTTGATAGCCTGATGAGGCAAGATGCTGGCCAGTATTTGCCAGGTGCGCCCCAGACGACGGTCATTACGGGCAACTGGTACTTGAACTATGGTGGCTTCACGATGGATTTCTATGGCGTCCCAATCCAAACGGCTCGCGCTCATTTGCAGGTGTTGCAAGGGCAGATGTTGACCGAGAATAGCTCCAGCAGTTCCAGTATTGATATCATGCTGACTCCTTCCGCTGCTTTCTATCTGAGGGGAGTTAATGTAGGCGATACCATCCCCCTGACCACACTGCTGCTCAGCGCTCCTCCTTCTAATTCTGGAGCGGGGGTTGTGCCCTATTTCGCGACAATCAACGCGCATGTTGTGGGGATCTTTCAAGTTAAGGCCAACGATGCCTATTGGGATGGTCATACGCTTGAAGCACTGCCTGTGGCGTCGAAGCAGGCATTTCCTCCATTCCTGGCCCTGACTGATCAATCATCTCTGTTCAAAATGCTTGATACAATCGCTCAGCAGCACGGCGCCAGGGGCGTCTTTTTTGGTGATAAGAGCGAGAATGTGGTCTATCTCTCGTACATGCTGAATACGCCAGCGATCATCGGTAGCCAGCTCAACGATCTGATCTCGCGTCTGGGCAGGCTGCAAGAGGATACTTTCCGGATCTTTGCCTTGAAAACCGGTTCAAACATCACCAGCGTAGAGCTTTTCGGTCCGGCGCTGCATGATCTGGGAGCAGAGAGCATCTTAGAGAAGTTCCGCGATCAAGAGTCGATCATGCAGGCACCCAGCTTGATTCTGACGGCTCAGATTGTCTGTTTGATCCTTTTCTTCGTCAGCACGATGAGCGATGCGCTGGTTGAACAGGAGCGCCTGAGCATCGCGGTTCTGCGCAGCCGGGGAGCCAGCCGCCTGCAAGTTTTTGGTTCTTTGCTCGTGCAGGGCCTCGCGCTTTGCCTGCTGGCCGGGCCAGTTGGTCCGGCTCTGGCTCTCGGACTGGTCTTGCTTGTTGCTCCCCATTTGCTGACCGCGACTACCAGTGATGCGCTCAATACGCTGGTTCTCGCTCGCCAGGAGACCCTGCGCGCGCTTGGCATTTCTGCGCTGGTGGCTCTCGCTGTTACCTTTCTCACCTTGATTTTTTCGCTCTGTCTGGCGGTGCATACCAGTATTCTGACGCAGCGGCGCGAGGAAGCGCGTGGCACGCGCCAGCCGCTCTGGCAGCATCTGCGGCTCGATCTGGTGCTGGCCGTACTCGCCTTGGCCAGCTACGCACTTACTCCGTATCTGGAAAATACCGAACAGTTTTTAGGCGCTCAAGGGCAGGTCCTAATTTCGATCCCATTGGAAGTGCTGGCTCCGCTCCTGCTTGTGCTGGCCGGAGTTCTTTTCTTCCTGCGCCTTTTCCCGCAGCTTCTGCGCCTGCTAGCTCGCCTGGTGAAACGTCAACGCGACCTCACGGCAACACTGGCTCTTGCGCAACTGGAGCGAGCGCCACGCCAGCCGATGCGCATGGCCCTGCTGTTGGGGTTGGCTATTGCCTTTGTGTTCTTCTCTCTGGTGTTTTCGGCCTCCCAGAGCCGACGTGCCCAGGATGTTGCTACTTACCAGGCGGTGAGCGACTTTAGTGGCTATAATCCGGCCTTGCCGGATACAACACCCCAGGACGCGACCGCGATTCTCGACCAGACTACCACGCGCTATCGGCAGATCCAGGGAGTGACCTCGGTGACGGTTGGGTTTGTGGACAACCTCTTTCTCTATGTAAATAGCGGGACTGCGGAGGCGTCTACCCGACCCACGGTCCTGATCGCGGTGGATGCAAATACGTTCGCTCAGACGGCTCTCTGGAGTTCGCAAGATTCCAGCCAGTCGCTGGCGGATCTGATGGCGTTGCTGGTGGCCCGGCGTACACAGGCGGCGCAGCAGGGGGTGGTGCCGGCTATTGTGGCGGCCAGCACCTGGCAATTGTTGGGACTCAGTCCCGGTATGACTTTTCATCTGACCGATGATTTTGGCGGTCCCAATGCTACGACCTATCTGGCCGTGGCGGAGGTCAAACATATTCCCCCGGCCGATGATCAGGTGGAAGGAGCGGTGCTGGTTGATTATCAGAGCCTGGTTGCCGGGCGGGCTGTTTATCAGCAGACAACTCAACCCAATTATATCTGGCTGCGTACCGGCAACAGCCCGGCTGCAATCAACTATGTGCGGTCGGTTCTGAGCACTTCTCCTATGGCTTTAACCGATCTGCTGGACCGCCGCGCGCTTAGTGGCGAGGAATCACTTGATCCATTATCGCGGAACCTCACCAGCATTCTGGGGATGGGGGTAGCTGCCGCTCTGCTGCTGGCCCTGCTGGCGAACCTCTTGCTTCCTTTGCTGGGGGTGCATGAGCGCCAGACAACATTCGCGGTACTGCGCGCGCTTGGCACTACGTCTGAGCAGATAACGCGGATGTTGCTCTGGGAGATGGCTACGGTTCTGCTGACCGCTCTGTTGCTCGGCCTGCTCTTTGGAACGCTGCTGACGCTCAGCGCGGTGCAACCGTTAATCTTTACAGCGGTACTACCTACGAATCTGGCGAGTGTTTCCAGCACGTCCTTATACACTATCCAGCAAATTGTTCCTATTACCGTCGTCGTTCCCCCGTCGTTGCTGGTTGCGCTGGTGATTCTCCTTGCGCTCTGCGTGCTGGCTCTCGGCCTGATGGCGCGTCTGGCACAGGCTCCGCTGCTGGGCCAGGCTCTGCGTGTGGATAATGATTGACGAACTAAGAGGGAAAGAACTGTCAATGGCTCGAAAATCAAGGAATGCATGGTCCTGGCGCAGTATGTCTGCTTTTTGCACCGGGGTCGTCAGGCTGGCTGCCTGGCGCTGGCGTACTCAATGGCTGCTGCTTTTGACGGCCGGGACCGGTGTTACGATGGCCGTAGCTCTGGTTGGGGCGCTGCCGTTGTTCTCCAGCGTGTTGACCACCGCTGGTCTGCGCGGAGTGTTGCGCGCTCAGCCGGACAGTTCTCAGGTCATTGTTCAGGCTAGCACTCTGGGAATCTCTTCATATTTGTTTTCCAATACCTTATCTCAGATTAACTCTCTGGCAAAACAAGATATGGGTTACTATCTTTCTGGCGCTCCACAGACTACCATTGAGACAGGTGACTGGGGAGCGTCCGTCGCGGGTGGAGAAGGACTGGTAGATTTTTATGGCGTGCCCATCCAGACGGCCCGATCCCATTTACATCTCTTGCAAGGTCATCTGTTAACTGAGGATAATTCAAGTGGTTCGAATATTGATATCATGTTGACGCGTACTGCCGCTCTCTATCTAGGGAATGTGAAAGTAGGAGACACTCTTTCACTTACAAGCCAGCTACACATCGCACCGTTTTCTGAGTTTGGTGTCAACAGCAGCATATCTTATTTGGCCTCTATCACCGCGCATGTTGTTGGAATTTTTCAGGTCAAGGCCAACGATGCCTATTGGGATGGCCATACTCTCGAAGCGCCGCCTCCTGTCGCCGGGACGCCGGAGCCGCCATTTCTGGCCCTGACCGATCAGTCATCTCTGCTTAAGATGCTCGGTGTGATTGCCAGAGAGCATGATACGGAAGGCGTGTTTTTTCAAGGAGGCAGCGAGAATGTGATCTATCTTGCGTACTGGCTGGATACGCCGACGATCACCAGCAGCCAGCTTGACGAGCTGATCTCACGTCTGGGGAAGCTGCAGGAGGACGTTTACCAGGCGTTTTCCCTGCATTCTAATACAAGTGTCACTGGTTCAAATATCACTGGCGTAGAGCTTTCCGGGCCAGTGTTGCATGAGCCGACAGCAGATAGCACGCTAGAGAAGTTTCGTAGTCAAGAAGCGATTTTGCAGACGCCGGGGTTGGTCCTGACAGCTCAGATCGTCTGTTTGATCCTTTTCTTCGTCAGCACGGTGAGCGATGCCCTGGTCGAGCGGGAGCGCCTGAGCATCGCGGTTCTGCGTAGCCGGGGAGCCAGCCAGCGTCAGATCTTTGGTTCTTTGCTCGCTCAGGGTCTTACGCTTTGTTTACTGGCCGGGCTGGTTGGTCCGGTGCTTTCGCTCGGATTGGTCTCGCTTATCGCTTCCCATCTGCTAACCGCGACCACCGGCGATGCGCTCAACACCCTGTTCCTGGCTTGGTGGCAGATTTTGCGTACCCTGAGTACTTATGTGCTGCTTGCGCTCGCTATTACATTTCTGACTCTCCTACTTTCCCTTTTTCTGGCGGTGCGTACCAACATTCTGACGCAGCGGCGCGAGGAAGCGCGTGCCGCACGTCAGCCGCTCTGGCTGCGCCTGCGACTCGACCTGGCGCTGGCTGTGCTTGCGCTGGCCGGTTATGCCCTCACTCCGTATCGAGAAAATGCTGAACAATTTTTAAGCGCCCAGGGGCAAACGCTGGTCATGGTGCCTCTGGAAGTGCTACCTTCATTGCTACTGATCCTGGCCGGAGCGCTTCTCTTCCTGCGCTTTTTTCCCTTGCTTCTGCGCTGGCTGACGAGACTGAGCCAGCAGCGACGGGATCTTGAGGTTGTGCTGGCGCTGGCGCAACTGGAACGAGCGCCCCGCCAGCCGATGCGCATGGCTCTACTGCTGGGGTTGGCTATTGCCTTTGTGCTCTTCTCTCTGGTGTTTTCTGCCTCCCAGAGCCGACGTGCCCAGGATGTCGCTGCGTACCAGGCAGTGAGCGACTTTAGCGGCTACAATTTCGCTTTGCCGGTCACGACGACTCAGGATGTATCAGAGGTGCTGAGCCAGACTACCAGACGCTATCGGCAGATCCGGGGAGTGACTTCGGCAAGCATTGGTTGCGTGGACAGTCTCTTTCTTAATGTAGATAGCGAGACTGCGGAGGCGTCCACCCGACCTACGGTTCTGATCGCGGTGGATGCCAACACTTTTGCCCAAACAGCTCTCTGGACCGCGCAGGATTCCGACCAATCACTGGCGGATCTGATGGCGTTGCTGGTGGCCCGACGTACACAGGCGGCGCAACGGGGAGTGGTGCCGGCTATTGTGGCGGCCAGCACCTGGCAATTGTTGGGACTCAGTCCCGGCATGACTTTTCACCTGACCGATGAGAGTGGCAGTCCCGACGCTACAACTTATCTGGCCGTAGCGGAAGTCGAGCATATTCCCCCAATCGATGATCAGGTCGAGGGCGCGGTGCTGGTTGATTATCAGAGCCTGGTCGCAGGGCGGGCCGTTTATCAGCAGATAACTCAACCCAATTACATCTGGCTGCGCACCAGTGATAACTCGACTGCGGTGAGCAGTGTGCGCGCTGCCCTGAGTGATTCGGCGGTTGCACTGGTCAATCTGACAGACCGTCGCTCTCTCATCGATGCTGCTATGTCCGACCCGCTGGCCCAGGATCTGCTCAGTATATTGAGCATAGGGGTAGCCGCTGCTCTGCTGCTGGCCCTGCTGGCGAATCTCTTGCTTCCTTTGCTGAGAGTGCGTGAGCGCCAAACAACATTTGCGATGCTGCGTGCGCTCGGCACTACACCTGAGCAGGTAACATGGATACTGCTCTGGGAGATGGCCATGGTGCTGCTGACGGCTCTGCTGCTCGGTCTGCTCTTTGGGGCCTTGCTGGCTTTTACGATAGTGCCGCCATTGATCTTTACCGGGGTCTTACCTACGAATCTAGTAAGCATATCTACTCTATCTCTCTACGCCGTGCAACAGCTTATCCCCATTACGGTCGTCGTCCCGCCTTCATTGCTCATAGCGCTGGCGATTCTCCTCGTCCTCTGCGTGCTGGCTCTCGGCTTGATGGCGCGTCTGGCGCAGGCTCCGCTGTTGAGCCAGGCTCTCCGGCTAAATGAAGATTGAGTGATGGATAGAAAGAAAGGCAGATCAATGTCTCAAGGCACTTCACTTGTACAGAAGCCGGTAACTAAAACCAACGACTATCTCGCTTCTACTCTGACGCTGGCGCGCTGGCGCCTACGTCAGACTGGCGGGCTGCTATTCATGGCCTGCCTGGGTTTTATTCTGGCTATGGTTATCTCGTGCGTGGTGCCTCTCTTTACTACCGTCGCGTCCGCTTCCAGTCTACAAACACTTCTGCAGGCTGACCCGGCTAGGAACGACCTTACCTTGAGTGTTAATACTCAAGGTCTCTCTAGTGCTGTGGCCAGCACGGTCCAGCAGCAGGTTACTCCTCTGGTTCAGCAAAGGCTTGGGCCTTATCTGCATGGGTCAACGGCGTTAACCGTTCAAGAAGCTGGTGTGCAGGTGCTTAGCCCCGGCTTTTTGCAACACGTCGAACCTCTGAATATCTACGCAACTTCACTAAACAGCCTGAAACCGCACCTACGTTTGCTCGCCGGGCGCTGGCCGGAGAGTTCCACGAGCGACCTGGAAATTATGCTCACTCCCATGTCGGCGAATGAGTTGCACCTGGCCCTGGGTGCGCGCCTGATTCTGCAAGGCGATTTTTCGCGTTATAACCTGACCGGTGGCCCCATAGATGCGCAAACGGCTTTCAATGCGCAGCTTGTGGGCCTGTTCAGCGTGCAGACACCCGCGTCAGTTACGCTGCATGGGCAGAACTTTCAACCGGTTTCTAATGGCATAGGAACACTTTATACCTTTCTGACCGATACAACAGCCTTTCTGCACACGCTCGATCAGACCGCGACTCAACTGCATACCGATGCAATCTTTTCGTATCTGGCGTTCCAGTTAACCTGGGATTATTCCTTGCAGACCAGCCACGTCGAACCTGCTCAATTGAGCGATCTGATCAATCGGCTTTCCGCGGCACAGAACGATGTGGGCAACTATGAAAGCAACCAGCAGCGACTGATTTTTGGTACAGTGAGTTTTCCGTATGTAACGCAAGTTTCTCTCTATAGTCCGGTGCCTGGCTCTTTTGATCTGCTTGATCTCCTGAAGCAGTATACCAACCGTACTGCCCTGGTAAATATCCCTCTCACCATTCTAGCGCTGCAAATTATTGCGCTCCTGCTCTTTTTTGTGAGTGTGCTTGTAGCCATGCTGCTTGACCGCCAAACGGCGGCCAATGCCCTGCTCAGCAGTCGGGGCGCGAGCAATACACAGGTCTTCTGGTCGCTGTTTTTCCAGGTGCTGGCCCTCTGTTTGCTAGGAGTTGTGCTTGGCCCTCTAGCAGCTCTGGCAATTGTTTCCTTGCTCGTATCGCGTGTTCTACCGGTTAGCGGCGTACCTATCGCGCAGAGTGTATTAGCGCAGCCCTCTCAGGTCTTCTCCAGCGTTGGTCTGATGGCCGGGGGAACGCTGCTGGTAGCGCTGCTGACCATCGGTCTGATTGTTCGGTATCACTCCGGGTTGAATATGCTTACCCTGAGGAGGGAAACGGCCCGTGTAACTCGCCAGCCTTTCTGGCAGCGTTACTATTTTGATGTGCTGGCTGCTATGATTGCCCTCAGTGGTTACGGTGTCTCGCTTTACCTGGCGAGCGTTGCCCACGAGGTTGATATCACTACGCAAGATCTCATCCTGGCTCCCTTGACGCTGGTTGCGCCGATTTTCTTGCTGCTTGGGTGCCTCTTGCTCTTCCTACGGATCTTCCCCTGGCTCCTGCGCTCTGTCGGCAGGATTGCTCATCGTGGACGCGGTGCTGTCGCGGTGCTGGCGCTGGTGCAGATGGGTCGCGCTCCTCGCCAGATTATTCGTATGACTTTACTCCTTTCGCTGACAATATCTTTTGCTATCTTCGCCCAGGTCTTCAGCGCTTCACAGAATCAGCGTATCAACGATATTTCTGCCTACGAAGCCGGGGCCGATTTCAGCGGGAACCTCTCAGCCAATTTGGTCGCGCAGCAACTCTCTCTGAATACGCTGCTTGCCCGTTATCGTGCCCTGCCGGGCGTTCTTTCAGCCTCGGCCGACTATACAGATGAGGGCACCACGACCGGCAGTTCGGGTGGCCCGCTTAGCATTCAGTTCCGTGCGATTGACCCGCAAAGCTTTGCTCAAACTGTGATCTGGAACTCGCAGGATTCTAGTCAGCCTCTTTCCAAACTCCTCCTGCTGCTGACAGGCGCTTCGGCGGCGTCTCTCCCCGGGGCAAGTCAGACTGTACCGGCTATTATCGATCAGGCTCTGGCGCAGCAACTCCATCTCAATGTTGGCGGCACTTTCACGCTCTCGTTGAATACTCTGCTCAATGCTACTTTTAGCTGCCAGATAGTGGCCATTGTCTCGCACATTCCTACAGTCAATTCCAACGTAGGTGGCTCTTCCGGAGGAATGCTAGTTGCCTATCAGCCGTTTGCGAATGTGTATGCTGCTATTCCTCAGAAACAGCGTCAATCTTCAAATCAGACGGCTCAGGCGTCTGTTGTGCCGCTCAATCACATCTGGCTGCGTACTACCAATGATGCCCATTCCCTGATGGTCATTCGCGCAGCTCTGAACTCATCGCCGCTCGCGTTGAGCAATCTGTATGACCGGCGCCAGATAGTTGCCGAACTCCAGAGCGACCCGTTCAATCTCACTATTCTGATTATTCTCAGTATCGGCGCGTTTACGGCATTTCTACTGGCCTTGATCGGCAGTTTGATCTCTTCCTGGCTCAGCGTATATACCAGGCGTGACAGCTTTGTTGTTCTGCGTGCGCTGGGCGGGACTGCACGTCAGATTGCTGGCGTGTTGTTATGGGAACAGGGTGTTATCTATATCTGCGCGCTTGCTCTGGGCCTTGCCTTCGGAGCGCTTCTGACCGGGGTTGCTGTGCCCGTCCTGGTTTTTACTGGTTTGCCCGCGCATGGCCCGATGAGCAATCTCAGTATCTCCGATCTCTATTTGCTGCAACAGGCGCTCCCACCGCGTATTGTTGTCCCGTTCTCGCTTGACCTGATCTTCGCCGCACTGGTACTCATCTGCCTGATTACGCTGCTTGTTATGATTCGTACCGCTCTTCGTCCATCAATCAGCAGAGAATTGCGGTTGAGCCAGGATTGAGCCAGTAGTACTTCGGAGAAGCCGTCTGGTACTGCAAAGGTACTGCCAACTTGCCAGAAATTCTTCGCGCTGTCATACTGCCACTATGGCAAGATATATCAATGTGTGTCTGCTCTCCATTGCGTGCATGCCCAGGAAAATAGCCTCAAAGAGATAGAGAGAAATTGGAAGTTAATCAGTAGGAGTGTTTTTCGGAATGAAAGAACCAGATCAGGGGCAAAATGCCCCCAGGACTCCTCACCGCACGAGAGGGAACTGGCAGATCATTCTGGCCGGTTGCCTCGTTGTCGTTATCTTGCTGGCCGGTTTGCTCTACAGCCAGCGTCACCAGATCCACCAGTTTATCGAAGGGCTGACTGAACCACCGGCTCACGCTGTGCATATTACACCATTAACGCTGCCAAAAGGCACCGCGACCGCGACTTCTGACCAGGCTGCTCCCGGCGATTGGACAACCTACCACCAGAACAATGCGCGCTCTGGCTTTGTGGCGAATACTCCCGATCCAACCGCCCTCACGAGCCTCTGGGAACAGCCACTTGATGGAGCAGTTTATGCGGAGCCACTGGTGGTAGGTGGAGAAATCATTGTGGCGACGGAGAACGATACCATCTATGCCCTTGATCCGCAGACCGGGCGCAGCATATGGCATACCAATGTGGGGCAGCCGGTGCCCCTCTCCGACCTGCCCTGCGGTGATATTGATCCTCTTGGGATTACCGGTACGCCGGTTTATGATCCCCAGACGGGACTGGTCTATGCAGTGGCGGAAATTCAGGGACCAGCTCATCTGCTGGTCGGCCTGGATGTCAAGACGGGGCAGGTCAAGGTTCGCCGTGTCATCGATCCTGACGGCATAGATCCGCGAGCCCACCAGCAGCGTGCTGCGCTTGCTCTGTATGGAGGCAGAATCTATATTAACTTCGGCGGGCTGGACGGCGATTGCAGCGACTATCGCGGCACGGTTATTGGTGTGAATGCTGATGGGACGGGGCCGCTTTTTACCTACATAGTGCCTACGACGCGTGAGGGTGGGATATGGGAACCCGCTGGACCAACAGTAGACGCGCAGGGGAATATTTATGTGTCGGTTGGGAACGGCGCGGCCACCGGAGGAGCCTGGGATCACACCGATTCGATCTTAAAACTTTCTCCAACCTTAAAGCTTGAGGATGCCTTTGCTCCCCAGCGCTGGGCACAGGACAACGCGAGTGATTTGGATCTTAGCTCGCTGGGACCGGTTTTCCTGCCTGGCGGCTTGATTTTTATTCAGGGCAAGTCGAACCAGGGCTACCTCCTGCGCGCTGATCACCTGGGAGGTATAGGTGGTCAGCTCCAGACCGTTTCAGTATGTGCTGCCGGTGCCTATGGAGGGGCTGCAGTGAATGGTTCGGTGGCCTTTATTCCCTGCGCTGATGGGCTGCGTGAGATCAAGCTAGAGCCGGGACCAGACCTCGTAACTGGCTGGCAAGCTCCCGCGCAGGTGACGGGCTCGCCGGTTATCGGCGGAAATACGGTCTATAGCCTTTATCCCGGTGGTGGAATGCTGTACGCACTCAATGCGTCGACTGGTTCGGTACGTGCAACCGTCTCTGTTGGCACAACGAACCGCTTCGCGACGCCTACCCTTTACCAGAACATGGTCCTTGTTGGGACTCTGACTGGGGTCACTGCGGTAGAAATCCAGTAATGTCCCAGGTAGTGTGGAGAATGGCATCTCATGCCATTCTCCACACTACCTGGTGCATCAGGCACACAGGGAATTACGCCTGCCCGATATCCGAAGAGCTGCCTGCCCCCTCGCCGGGGCTACCCGCTTGCTCCTGAGATGATCCATAGATCATATCGGTAAGCTCCTTGCGCGAGCGCTCAAGGAACGCGTGTAGTTGCCCCAGGCGCTCCTTGTTCTCAAACGCTCCTCTGCTGGCGATGGCAAAAAGCCGGGCCGCTTCTATGGCTTCGGTGCGTAACGCCAGAAATTCATCGGGAACGCCCCAGTGTCGGCCAGGACCAAAGCCGAAACCGAAACCAAAGCCAAAGGGACCACGAGGGCCGCGCCAGCCGTGATGATGTCCCCAGCCACGCCGTGGGCCCCCGGGGCCAAAAGGACCGTGCCCTTCGCCATGCATCCAGGGAGGCGTCCAGCCTTCCCACTGCGCTTCCTGAGCGGAAGCTTCGGACTGTCGATGGAATTCATCAAACATTGTTTTTTCGCTCCTTTCAAAATCAAAAGGTATGAACCTTCGCGATATGTCGTCTATTTTCATTTACGATATATCGCATTGAAAGTTGCAGAAAGTTGGAGCTTTGAAATCGAGAAAGCACTTGAGAGAGCGGAGCTTTTGATTATAAGATATCGGCAGCAGAACAATTTATGCAGATTATGCTCGATGATCCGCAGGTTGGCCATTCAAGAAAGCGAGAACGATGACCGTGACAATAGATACGATTGATGTGCTGATTCGTAGCGCGAAAGTTGTGGATGGCACCGGCAACCCCTGGTTTTATGGGGATGTTGCCATTCATGGAGATAAAGTGCTGGAGGTCACGCCGCCTGGGCTCATCCCGGCAGAGGCGGCTGGCGAGGTAGTGGACGCAGCGGGTCTGGTGGTTTGCCCAGGCTTTATCGACATCCTCAGCCACTCACATCTTCCATTGATGCAGGACCCGCGCGATCTCTCCAAGATTACCCAGGGAGTCACGACCGAAATTATGGGCGAAGGATGGACACCGGCGCCGACCGGTGGGCGTATCAAGGACGCCTTTGCCGATCTGCCGCGGAAGCAGCGCGCGCTCCTGGGCGATTGGATCGAGCGTGCGCAGAATTGGACGCGCTTTGGTGACTGGCTGGAGGCCCTGGTTCAGCGAGGTGTCTCTCCCAATGTTGGCTCGTTTCTGGGTGGCGGGACATTGCGGGAGTATGCCAAAGGTATGGACATGGGAGTGCCCACTCCCGATGAGCTTGCCGTCATGCGCAAAGTGATGGCTGAGGCTATGGAGGACGGAGCGTTCGGAGTTTCCTATGCCCTTATTTATCCACCAGATGCATATACTTCTACCCGAGAGCTGATTGAAGTTGCCAGGGTGGCGGGGCAGTACGGAGGGATCTATATAACGCATATGCGTTCAGAGAGCGAAAAGCTGCTGGAAGCCATCGATGAAGCGGTAGAGATAGGTCGGCAAGGGCGCCTGCCTGTCGAAATTTATCATCTCAAGGCATCGGGTCAGCGCAACTGGCGTAAGATGCCAGAGGCAATTGCGCGTATTCAGGCGGCTCGCGATACCGGCGTGGATGTCACTGCCGATATGTATCCCTACGCGGCCTCCGGCACCGGTCTGGATTCTGTCCTCCCACCCTGGGTGGCCGAAGGCGGAACGTTTTTCGAGCGGCTGGCCGATCCTGCGGTGCAGGAGCGCGTTCGCGCCGAGGTGCTTGCTCCTTCGGACGAATGGGAGGCTATGGCACGCGATATGAAGCCAGAGGGCGTCATGCCGGTTGGCTTCGAGCGGCCTGAGAACTTGCAGTACGCGGGCCGGCGTCTTACGGAGATTGCCGCGCGGCGCAATCAGCGCTGGCTTGACGCGGTAATCGATCTGCTTCTTTCCGAGCGACACCGCATTTTCACCATCTATTTTAGTATGGATGAGGCAAACGTTGCGCTGGGCCTCCAGCAGTCGTGGGTGAAAGTCTCGACAGACGCTGGTGGTGTAGACCCTGCCTGGGCAAGAGATCTGGGTCCGACTCATCCACGCGCCTATGGAACCTATCCGCGGGTGCTGGCAAAATACGTGCGTGAGGAGCGCTTGCTGACGCTGGAGGACGCCATCCGTAAGATGAGCGGAGCCGTCGCAGCCCGTCTTGGCTTGCGTGATCGCGGCCTGCTGCGCTCTGGCTACTACGCCGATGTTGTGCTCTTCGACGCAGATGCAATTGCCGACCGGGCCACGTTCGAGGACGCGCACCAGCTCTCCACGGGGATCCGCGATGTCTGGGTCAACGGCATCCGCGTCATCAGACAGGGGCAGCACACAGGCGCAACGCCGGGGCGTGTGGTGAGAAGAAAAGGGTGATGCCCGATTGCTCTTAAGCAGAGGATAATCGTGTTATGAAGGCGTTGAGCCTGATACAACCCTGGGCTACGCTCGTTGCTATTGGAGCAAAGCGCATCGAGACGCGCTCGTGGACGACGAATTACCGCGGGCCGCTGGCGATCCACGCGTCCAGGCGCCTTTCACCAGCGGAGGCCAGGCTTTGCTGCACGGTTCCATTCCATGCAGCTCTGACAGCGGGAGGATATCGATTCGACAGCGCGTCCCGGCAGAATCCTTTCCGCCTGCCGCTTGGTATGGTTGTTGCCGTCGCTAACTTGGTCGAGGTTCAGCAAATCACCGTCTCGAATATTCCAGGTGAGCCGGAACGCTCCTTCGGCGATTATACGCCGGGGCGCTATGCATGGCTCTTGAGCGAGATTGTTTGTTTGCCGGAACCAATCTCGTCCCGTGGCTTGCCTGGTCTGTGGGAATGGACACCTCCTGCCAACTTTTTGTTCGCCTCGAAAAGCTCCGCTTATTTCCAGACAAACCAGACACCGGAACCAACTGTAAAGTCATAGTACGAGACAATGCCGAAGCCTCCGCCATTGGCATAGTAGTTCATATTGCTGGCATAAACGGTCGTGCTGTTAATGAGTTTCTCGGCGACCGCGACATGCCCGTAAGCACTGCTTGCGCCCTGCACGCCGGGCATCAGCACGATGATTGAGGGAATATGCGGGGATTGCGAGACGTTCCAGCCAGCCATACGCGCTCCCGTCACCCACTCGTCGGCATTGCCACGCCAGGAGACCCAGTAGCCGGTCAGAGCATGATAGCGTTCGTTGGCCCAGTAGGTGCATTGCCCGTAGGGCCAGTTGAGTGAGCCGCT
>DATGKW010000260.1:0-13778 GCA_035294465.1 Ktedonobacteraceae bacterium
GGAGCAGGTGAGCCTGGCGCTCTCCACAGCGCGCCCCAGCCAGAGCGCTATCCTTCCTGAACTTGAGCCACGCTATCTGGACATCCACACTCCTCCGCAACCTTTTGTGGCTCCAGCCGCGTCCGCCATGCCTATGAGGGCCGCCCGGCTGATAGGGGCAAAGCGAAAAGCGGGAGGGCAGGGAGATGAGAGTGGGGACACGCTCATGAGCGAAGCTGTTTATGCGGGTGGAGCGCTTGCTCAGGTGCCACCGCCGCCAGCACCGGTGCTCGCCGAGATTTCCACCGCGACCGTCGAACAGACCGGCACGGCCTATGTCTTCAAGATTGCGCGCTCTGTGGATATTCCTTCAGATAATTCGCCTCACAAGACGACGATTGCTCGCGATAGCCTGCCCTGCGAATTTGATTATGTCAGCGCACCGGTGCTCGATCCGGCGGTCCACCTGCGCGCTAAGATTGCCAATACGACCGAACGGGTGCTCTTGCCCGGTGAGAGCAGCATCTTTGTGAGCGGCGAGTACGTGGGTACGACGCAGATCAAGATGACCTCTCCCAGGGAAGAGTTCAAGGTCTTCCTGGGCATTGACGACAAAATCAAGGTCAAACGCGAACAAATCGAGCGAAGCGTAGAAAAGGGAGCGTTGCTGCAGAGCGATCAGCGCCGGATTACCTATGCCTATCGCATCAGCGTTCACAACTATGCCACCTTCTCGCGGAACATTGTGCTGCGCGACCAGCTTCCGGTTTCCCAACATGAGCGCATCAAAGTCAAAACGCAAGCAATCTCGCCAGCGCCGAGTGAGCGCACCAAACTGGAGATCCTGACCTGGCGCTTTCCACTGGCCGCAGACGAAGAGTATAAGCTTGAATATCGCTATACTGTTGAGCATCCGCAGGATGTGCAGGTGAGAGGCTTGCCGTAAGTATCCATCTGGTATACTTATGGGTTGCTCCCGGCCTGGCTGGCCTGGCGATGCTGGCGTTTTTCGTCGCGCCTGCGTTTGACCTCAAGCAGGCGCAGGTACACATTGTAAACGAGGGGCTGGTAGACCAGATCGTGCGTTTCCAGAGCGCGGATTGCGTAGCCGCCGAAACCGCGTTTAAAGACGTAGACGCCCCAGAGTTCCTGGCCCTCTTCCAGAATATCTGGAATGCCACGGAAGTTATAATACCAGCAGCCGTGGGATCTGGCCCATTGCATGCCGGTCCATTGCAGCAGGTGATTGGGCATCAGGTTGCGGTGCTCATTGGAGGACGCGCCGTACATGTACCAGCTCCAGCGACCATAGCGCAGCACGATAATGCCCGCGATAGCCTTGCCTTCGTATTCGGCTAGAAAGAGGGCAAAGCGATCATCCTTGCTATAGAGGCGCATGACCTCTTCGTAGAAGGCTTTGTTGTGGATGAAGAACTCGTCGCGCTCACTGGTTGTCTCGTAGATGCGATAAAATGTATCGAGATCGGCCTGGCTCTCGCCCCGACGCACACTCACGCCTTTGCGCCCGGCCAGGCGGATGTTGTAACGCCACTTCTCCTTCATTCCGGCCAGGAGCTCTTTTTCGTCTGGCTGAAGATTGAGCACCCACTCATTGCGAATATGCACGGCATAGGGGACAGGGTGAAAGCCGAGCTTGCGCAAAGCTTCCAGCCAGCGCTCGTCTTCGTCATTCGCGCCCGGCTCGATTTTGAGCATAAACGCGCCCCGCTTGTGCGCCTCCGCTTTGACGAAGTTGAGCAGGACTGCCAGGGCGGGCGAGGATGGATCATCGATCACCGGGCCGCGTGGGGCATAGAAATACGTGCGGCGGATGATCGGCGCGCGTGTAATCAAAACTAGCATAGCCGCGCAGAGTTTGCCATTGTCGTCGATCACGCCGACGCGCATGGTCTGCGCGCCCAGGTGTGGACCCAGCTCGCCCCATTCGTATGATTGGGTGATATTGCAAAGCTCCGAGTTTGAGACAAAGTCATTCCATTGCTTGCCATCCGTAATGATACGCGCTTCCATACCGGTTCCTTTCAATTTTCTGCTGTTTCGGCTCGTGCTTGCTGAGCCTGTCCGCGTGCTGCGCGTTCCAGCTCAATCTTCTGGCGTGCCGCGTGCCGCCGGCTCCGGCGAATCTCCACGAGCTTGCGCCAGGCGCTGTAGATCAACGGGCGATAGACATAATCCTGGGTGGGAATATTCAGGCGCGAGAAGCCGCCAAAGCCTTTTTTGTATTCGTAGACGCCCCACATCTCTTCGCCTGGCTCCAGAACCTCCGGGATAGTGCGAAAGTCAAAATAGCTGCATCCCCTGGCCTGCGCCCACTGAATACAGCGGTATTGTAAGAGATAGGCCGGCTTCAAATTGCGCTTGATATCTGCGGTTGCTCCGAACATATCCCAGCACCAGTCGCCAAAGCGAATCAACATCTTGGCCGCGATGGCCTGGCCGTCGTGTTCGGCAAGGTAGAGCACGGCGTCGCCCTTATCGGCGAACTGGCGCAGGATCTCCTTGTGATACTCTTTGCTGTGGATGAAGAAAGCGTCGCGCGCGCTGGTGAGCTTGAGCAGGTCGTAGTAGGCGTCGAAATCCGCCTCGTTCGCTGCCTCGCGGATAATCACGCCTTTGCGCTCGGCGGTACGCACGTTCTGCCGCCAGGTCATTTTGAACTTTGCCAGGAGCTCCTCGGCGCTCGGACGAATATCCAGCACCCAGGAGCGCCGGCCATGCACTGCGTAGGGATTCGTTTGAAAACCCAGGGCGCGGTAGGCCGCGAGCCAGTTTTCCATAGCCGGATCATCATCAGCAATATTGGGTTCCAGGCGCAGGACAACGGCATGTTCTTTTTTCGCCAGAAGCTTCTGCGCGTATTCAACCAGAGCCGCCAGCGCGGGCGAGTCTGGTTGCTCGACTGTGGGACCGCGCGAGCTATAGAGCCAGTTGAAAGGGAGACGCGAACCGGCGACAGGCGACACGGTTAGCATCATAGAGCCGGTCATGCGCCCGCCTTCGAGAGCGCCCAGGCGATAGACGCGCCCGCCCAGATATGTATTAAGCTCGCCCCATTCGTATGATTGCAGCAGATGCCCGCGCGGCTGGCTGAGGAGAAAACTATTCCACCGCTCCCTATCCGTGATCTCTTGAATCGTGACGCCCATTACTGTTTCAGCATCTCCAGATATTCCTCGCGCAGGAGGCTATAAACGCGCACATTGTGGTATTTGCCGAAGCGGAAGATGGCCTGGCGCAGGGTGCCCTCGTATTTCATGCCGGCCTTTTCATCGGCCCGTTGCCCGCCGATGTTTTCCTCCATATCCTGAGTCTGGATGCGATTGAGGTTCAGTTCCATAAAACCATAGTGGAGCATCAACTTTGTACAATCTGTGCCGTAACCCTTGCCCCAGAAGCGGCGATCAATGATATTATAGAATTCGGCGCTCTGGTTGAGATTATTAATGTCTTTCAGTCCGACTAGACCGATCAACTGATTATCGCTTTTGAGCGCCACGCCAAAAATAATGTGCTTGCCGTCTTTATATAACTGCTCCAGGCGCTCTTTCGCACGTGTATCGCTGGTGGGGTAAATCGAAAAATAACGGCGCGTTTCAGCGTCATTCATCCAGGTGGAGTAAAGATGATTATCTTGAGCCGGTTCCAGCGGGCGCAAGTAGATGCGTTCGCCTACCAGGAACGGATTTTGCAAGTGTGATGTATCTTCGTATTCCATACAGTTGCTCCCTTCACGGTTTCGAGGCCAGTATAGCATAGCCCACCAACTTGAAGCAATTCAACTTTCAGAGTAAATAGACGAGGGAAAAGCAGCTTGCCGTACTGAGTGGCTCACGGGCCGAAGTACGACAAGCTGCTTTTTTCTTGTCCTCAGGTCGCCAGTTTGCTGAACAAGTTACATTGTTGGCACGCCGGGATTAGCCCAACGCTCGGCCATGTCACCGATAACGGGAAGTTTGAAGTATTTTCCCTGGAATGCGTTGATTACGCAGATTAGCCAGAGTACAAACGCGCCAATCCACACTATGATCTCAAGTGCTCCGAGAACGCACCCAAGTCCACTAAAGGCCAGGATTATACTCAGAACGAAGAATATCAGCCATGCTGCGACGGCTACGACATTGAGTAAAATCGACTGCATAGCATGGAAGCGCACGAAGCGGTTCTGCTTCTCCATCAAGAAGACAATCAGGCCAGCAATCCAGGTAAAGTAGCTCACGCCGGCGCCTGTATTCGGGTCCATGTTCATAGTGGTCGCGCCGTTCGGGTGGCCGGTGTTATACAACTGGCCCGGCGCGGCACCGTAGGGCTGCTGATAGCCGGGATTAGGCGGCGGATATGCTCCTTGCTGATATCCGCTTTGCTGTTGATAGCTGCCCTGTGGAGGCTGGTACGCGCCCTGCGGCGGATAGCCACCTGGCTGCTGCGGTGGCTGGCCATACTGGCCGGGATAAGGCTGGTTTGGATCTTGTCCCATTGGAAGATTCCTCCTCTATATAGTCCTGTGATAAATCCATGCTGCAGAATGGCATCTGCGCACAAGGCTCGAGTGAACAGTCGGTTGTACTGGCGCACCAGCTTTCTCTGCTACACTTCGTGCTACAACAATATACGCCTGGGAGTACCATTTGTATATGGTCAATTTCACCTATTTCTTGAGAATCCGACCCCACTTTTTAGGGAGAGCAGGCATGAAGCTTTGCTCCAAGCCCTCTCTTTAAGAGAACGAATGAAAAGGCGAGAATCAACAGAGCAGGATTTCTCTGGCCAAATCATTTTACCATGGCAATCAAGAGGTCTCCTACGCTTCTGGCTTTCAGGCTTGAGCAGGTGGATAATTCTCGCCCGGCAACTGGTCCGGTGGAATAATCAGCTCCTCGTCAGGAGCGATCTCCAGGCCCGGCTCCTTGTCAGCCTGTTGTGAGCGCCGGCGGTTCTGCTCGCGCCTACCTGTCGCGTGGTCGTCGCGTGGAAGTGGGCGCAGCGGGGTTGGCGGGCGTTTCTCTTCCTCGCTGGCGTCGGAATGGTTAAGGAGAGCTGCTTCTATCACCTGGTCCATGGAATCGACAAGAGTGAAGTGAAGCTCATGGCGAATTTTTTCCGGGATCTCCGCCAGGTCCTTTTTATTCTCCAGCGGGACCACCAGGTTATGGATGTTCGCGCGGTGGGCAGCCAGAACCTTCTCTTTAAGACCGCCAATGGCCAGCACGCGCCCACGCAGGGTGATCTCACCGGTCATTGCGATGCTGGATCGCACAGGCCGCCCGGTGATCGCGGAGATCAGCGCTGTAGCGATGGTAATGCCAGCCGAGGGGCCATCTTTGGGCAGCGCGTTCTCTGGCATATGGATATGCAGGTCCATACTGTCCTGGAAATTTGGCTCAATCTGCAATTCTCTGGCGCGCGAGCGAATGTAGGAGAGCGCGGCCATAGCCGACTCTCGCATGATATCGCCCAATTGTCCTGTCACGATCAACTCACCTTTACCGGCCATAGTGGCTACCTCAACCGGTAAGAGAATACCGCCCGATTCGGTCACAGCCAGACCGGTGACGACGCCAACCTGCTGTTTCTGGCTCAAAGGCGTCTCGATGAAGCGTGGAGGACCCAGATATTGTTCAAGGTTATGCGGCGTCAGGCGAATGTGGGTCGCGGGCTTTTCAAGGATGCGTCGCGCCGCCCTGCGTGAGATAGCGGCTATTTGCCGCTCCAGGCTGCGTACTCCGGCTTCTCTGGTATAGCCGGTAATGATCAGGCTCATGACCGCCGGGGAGATTTTTAACTGGTCTGCGCTCAGGCCATGCTCAGCCAGCACTTTTGGCAGAATATGGCGCATACCGATATGGATTTTTTCATCCAGGGTATAGCCCGAAAGTTCAATCACGTCCATACGGTCGAGCAGTGGGCGTGGAATGTGGTATCTCACATTGCCGGTGCAGATGAAAAACACCTCGGAAAGATCAAACGGAACCTCCAGGTAATGGTCAACGAAAGTGTTATTCTGGGCCGGATCAAGTACCTCCAGCAGAGCCGCCGACGGATCTCCCCGATACTCAGATGAGAGCTTATCGATCTCGTCGAGCAGAAAAACCGGATTGCGTACTCCTACCGTCTTCATTGCCTGGATAATACGCCCTGGCAGTGCGCCCACGTAGGTACGGCGGTGCCCGCGAATCTCAGCCTCGTCATGCACGCCGCCCAGCGAGATGCGCGAGAATTTGCGCCCCAGGGCTTCCGCAATCGAGTGGCCAAGAGAGGTTTTGCCAACGCCTGGCGGTCCAACCAGGCAGAGAATCTGTCCTCGGCTTTCGTGGATCTGGCCGGTCTGCCTGGCTCGCTTCTGGCGCAATTCACGCACCGCCAGAAATTCGATGATGCGCTCTTTAATCGCATCTAGACCGTAATGCTCGGCATCAAGAATCGCGCGCGTGCGGGCAATATTGAAGGTATCCTCGGTCATCTCGGTCCAGGGCAGGGCTAGAATCCAGTCGATGTAAGAACGTAACACTGCGATTTCCGCAGATTGAGGTGGTGTACGCTCAAGCCTGTCAATCTCTTTGCGCACTTTGGTCTCAACTTCTGGAGGCAGCGATTTCGCGTCAACCCGTTCGCGCAACTCGTTAGCCTCGCTGTTTGCCTCTAACCCCAGCTCTTCCTGGATCGCACGCAACTGCTCACGCAGATAGAACTCCTTCTGGGTGCGATCTACCTGCAAGCGCACGCGATTGCGAATAGTTGCCTCCAATTCCAGGATTTCAATCTCGTTCCCCATAATCACGCAGATTTTCTCCAGGCGAGCCAGCGGGTCCAGCGTTTCCAGGAGATCCTGCTGCTGTTGTGGGTCTGTCACCAGGTGGGCCGCCAGCATATCGGAAAGGCGAGTGGAGGTTTTAAGGGCAACAATCGAGTTAATATCTTCAGCCGAAAAGCGGCGATTCAACTGAGCATAGCGTTCAAAGAGGCTGGTGGTGTGGCGAACCATCGCATCGACTTGTGAACCTTGCGCGTCGGTTTCCTCTGGAATGCTCACACTGACATGCAGGTACGGTTCTGTATCGAGAAAATCCTCGATCTGGACGCGCTGTAAGCCATTGAAAAGAACCTGGAGGCTGCCATCCTGCTGTGGATGCATCGATGTGATCTCGACCAGCGTCCCGATAGAATAGATATCTTTCGGCTGTGGATCATCAATCTCCGCATCGCGCTGCGAAGCAACTACCAGGCGGTGGTCAGGTTGTTCCATGGCCTCTTCCACCGCGCGCATCGATTTCTCACGAGCAATAGCTAGCGTCATGCGAGTGCGAGGAAACACTACCATGTTCTTCAACGCTACGAGTGGATAACTTTCACCCGCTTCCTGCGTATCCTGATACGTTTCTTTGCGCTCTTGTTCGCTCACAATTCTGCCTGCTTCCTAATCTGGTAAAAGATCGCCTTAAAAATGTATGAGTCTGCATTATGCAGACTCATCATATTCGGTAGTTGTTGCCCGTTCACCACGCGTAACCAGCAAGGGTTTGTGGTTCTGGGCAATCACATCTCCGTTAATCACCACTTTCTTCACATCGTTACGAGATGGGATCTCGTACATCACTTCAAGTAAGATATTCTCGATAATGCTGCGTAAGCCGCGCGCTCCGGTTTTTTGTTTGAGGGCGCTTTCAGCCGCGGCTTCCAGGGCATCGTTCGTGAAGTTCAACTCCACACGGTCGAGCTGCAATAGTTTCTGGTACTGTTTGATGATAGCGTTCTTTGGCTCGATCAGAATGCGGATCAGGGCATCCTTATCCAGGCTATCCAGCGAGACGACGACGGGAAGACGCCCGACAAACTCAGGGATGAGGCCGTATTTCAAGAGGTCGTCTGGAATAAGCTGTGAGAGGGGCGAGGGTTTTTCTTCAGTGCTGGGAGCCGTCAGAGAAGAACGGAAGCCCATAGTCTTATTGCTCCCCAGGCGCTGCTCAACCATCTTTTCCAGGCCCTCAAAAGCTCCACCACAAATGAAAAGGATGTTGGAAGTATTGATCTGGATAAAATCCTGATGTGGGTGCTTGCGCCCGCCCTGGGGAGGCACATTTGCTACCGTGCCCTCGATGATCTTCAGCAAAGCTTGCTGGACGCCCTCGCCGGAGACATCGCGAGTAATCGACGGATTGTCGGACTTGCGCGCAATTTTGTCGATTTCGTCGATGTAGACAATGCCGCGCTCAGCCCTCGCTATATCGAAATCGGCCGTCTGAATCAAGCGCAGCAAAATGTTTTCTACATCTTCACCGACGTAGCCTGCCTCCGTCAGCGCGGTCGCGTCCGCGATACAGAAAGGCACATCGAGAATTTTGGCCAGGGTCTGGGCCAGAAGCGTTTTTCCTGAGCCAGTGGGGCCGATCATCAGAATATTGCTTTTGCCCAGCTCCACCTCGTCGATCTGCATGCCCACGCCGATGCGCTTGTAGTGGTTAT
The DNA here is from genome assembly GCA_035294465.1 of Ktedonobacteraceae bacterium. GTDB lineage: Bacteria > Chloroflexota > Ktedonobacteria > Ktedonobacterales > Ktedonobacteraceae > Paraktedonobacter. The sequence continues at coordinate 8,458 of DATGKW010000260.1, forward strand.
AGACGGCGACAGCCAACGTTTTCTTGGCGCGTTCCTGGCCGATCACATAGTGACTGAGCTGCTCATAAATCTTCTTGGGCGAGGGGATCTTGCCTGCCTGGAGACGTGGCTTGGCTACGGTAGCCTGCTCTTCTTCGATGATTTCTCGACACAGGTCGATACATTCGTCGCAGATGTAGACCCCTCCAGGACCGGCAATTAAACGTTGTACCTGGTCCTGACTTTTTCCGCAAAACGAGCAGCGATAGGTCGCCCGTAAATTTTTTGAATTTGCCACGTCTGTCACCTTCGTCCGCAAAGCAACCTTCTCGGGCCGCCTGACTAAATGAACTCTCTCCGCTATAGTTCTGATTCGCGTGCGCGCCCCGCACGCTTTCTACAAGTATACTCTGAACCCTTGCATTACTCGTAGCAAAGGTCTATGCCCCGTCCTCTGTCGCTTCCACTGGTTCCTCGCTTCCACTCTCCTGTTCAGCGGCTGCCACAGCAGCAGCCTTTGCTCCCTCTTCTACTTTTGCTGCCTCTTCATCACTTGTATCTGTTTCTGCTTCTTGCCCCGGTGCCTCCTGCTCATTGGCCTCGGCTTTGGTCTCCTGCTCCACCGCTTCCTCATCCGGGTCGGGATCGGTGGTCAGCTCCAGCAAACGCGAAATAGCTTTCTCGCGCAGCAAGCTGCTTGCTATGCTCCTGACCTCTTGTTCTGTTCGCGGCAGGGCTTGCCCCATCTGGGCGTAAAGCCTCAAGAGCGATTCGACCTCTTCCGGGGAGACCTGAATATCTTCTTTCTTTACGATCTCATCGAGCACCAGCTGCTGCCTCACTCGCTTCTCTGCATCGGGTTTGAGGCTCTCCAGATACTCTGCCTGAGACTTCTTGATCAGCATCAAATACTGATCCATCGACATGCGCTGCTGCTCCAGGATATGCGTCATCTGATGCATCATCTCGTGGGCTTCTTCCTCGATCAGAACCGGGTGAATCGTCATCTGCGCCTGATCGACGACTGCCTGAAGCACCTTGTCGCGCAGCTCGTCGCGAATTTTGCGCTTTTTATTATCCAGCACCTGATCGCTCACAGCTTTACGCAAGTCTTCGATAGTCTGGTACTCGTCGTTGCTGGCCTGGATCGCGAATGCATCGTCCAGTTCGGGCAGATTCTTAAACTCAACCTTGTGCAGCCGGACCTCGTAGTTCGCGGTTTTGCCAGCGAGCTTTTCGTTAGCGTAGTCCTCAGGAATCGTCGTGCTAAAGGTCTTGCTTTCACCTTTTTGCATGCCCACAATTTGCTCATCCATCCCCTTGAAAAGGCCATGACGCTCCTCGGTTAGCTCAAAGGGATTCTCCTTGAGATCGGAAACAGTCGCATCTTCTACGCTCAACTTCAGATCCATCGTGACGCGATCTCGCATCTGGGCCGGGCGCTCAACTTCCTCCCACCTGACCTGGCGCTCGCGCAGTTTTTCCAGCTCCTGTTCTACCTCTTCAGAAGTTACTTCTGCCACCGGACGCTCGAAGTGCAGGGAACGATAATCGCCCAGTTCAACAGGAGGAAGAATAGGAACTTTGATGCTAAAATGATAGGGCTGGCCCATCTCCAGAACTGGTGCATCCAGCTCAGGCTGCGTTAGAGGAACTATCTTATGCTCTTTCAGAGCTTCGCGGTACGTCTCGCTCATCAGGTCGTCGAGACCTTCCTGATAAATATACTCTTTGCCGAGCTTGCGTTCCACGAGGGAACGCGGGGCTTTACCGCGCCGGAAGCCCTGGATGTCGACCTTCTGGACAAGTTTTCGATAAGCCTTATCGGAAGCTTTCTCCAACTCCTCCCAGGAAAAATCTACGTTCACGACTGCCTCGCTGCTGGGCAGTGTTTCAACCGAAACCTTCACATGTCCTCCAACAAACAAGTATACTCAATCATTCTGCTCGTCTGGTCAGGGCATCTTGAGAAGCGCTGCCCTGCGCGACACACTCTATCTTTCATTATAACGAATAGCATCTCTCTATGGAAAGCGCGAAGAAAAAGCGACGCTGCTCCTCCCTTACCAACCACAACCGGGCTGCCGCGCGGCAAAAAGCTCCTCCGTGTGCGAATGCTTACACGAAAGAAAACAACTGCCTGACCAACACTCCGAATTCACATGGCCCTGAAGCGGGAGACGGGGATCGAACCCGCGACTTTCTCCTTGGCAAGGAGATGCTCTACCACTGAGCCACTCCCGCGATATGTATTACTACACTTCAGGAAATCGTTTTATTCCGCTGAAATGCATGGGCGGTGAGAGACTCGAACTCTCACGACTTTACGTCAACAGATCCTAAGTCTGTCCTGTCTACCAATTTCAGCAACCGCCCGTACTTTGAAACGGGGAAGAAAAAGCCCTCGCCTCAGTGATGATACACCAGCCTGCTTATCGCTGTCAAGACAAATTTCGTCTCACGCCGTTTGGGCTATATCCACCAATGGCATGCACTTCGTTCACCAGCAGATGAGTACCCTTTCTCCTCGCGGTGGGAGTAAAAGTAATGAGTATCAATTGACCTGAACCGGGGCTTCCTCTACAATAGTATTACATATACAGTTACAAAGCTAAGGAGGGATTCATGCGAGTTCGTAAAGCGGTGCTACCAGTAGCAGGTCTTGGCACGCGCGTTTTGCCCGCCAGCAAAGTGGTGCCAAAGGAACTGTTACCGCTGGTAGATAAGCCTACTCTGCAATATATTGTCGAGGAGGCTGTTGCCGCCGGGATTGAGGAAATCATTTTTGTAACGACGCGCAGCAAGCGCAGCATCGAGGATCATTTTGATGCCGTGCCTGAGTTAGAGGCCGCGCTGGAGCAGAAAGGGAAACAGCGCGAGTTGGAAGAGGTGCGTCGCGTTGAGAGGCTGGCCACGTATGTCACTGTGCGGCAAGGACGTCCGTTGGGGCTGGGTCATGCCATCCTTTGCGCGCGGGATCTGGTGGGGGATGAGCCGTTTGTGGTGATGCTGGGCGATGACCTGGTGGCCCCAGAGACACCCTGCTTGCCGCGCCTGATCGAGCTGCACCAGCGCTACGGCGGTTCAGTCCTTTCGCTGTTTACCTGCTCTCCCGAAGAGATCTCCTCCTTTGGCGTGGCTGCCGTTGAGGATCTTGAAGACGATGTGGTCAAGGTCAATTTTCTGGTTGAGAAACCCAAACGCGAAGAGGCTCCTTCGAATCTGGCGGTCGCCGGGCGTTACGTCCTCACGCCAGACATTTTTGCTCTATTAGAAGAACTTCCCCCAGGGACCGGTGGTGAGATACAGGTGACAGACGCGCTACAAATGCAAGCTGCCGCCGGGCATTGCTATGGTTTGCGTTTCGACGGCATACGCTATGATACCGGCACCCCCTTGGGTTACTTGACTACCTCGATTGCTTACGCGCTTAAACGCCCTGAGATTGCGCCCGGACTGCGCGAATATATGCGCCAGGTGCTAAGCGAAGAGTAGGCAGAGAAGAAACGCGCCGTATTCACCCCATTGTTATCCTTTACGTTTGCAAGGATACGATGGGGTCTCTTTCCTACCGCTTGTGAAAGCCTCTCGAAAGAGATTAAGATATGCTGGGGAATTTGTTCCGCTCTTTTCTCCCCGCGAAAGAACAAATCTGAGAGAGACGACCGTAGCATGCGGTCTGGGAGTTCATATGCAAGCCATTATTGTGGATCTTCACCTGTATAATATGGTGCTGGTGCTGGCAACAAGCCTGATTACGGGCATCTGGGGTCTGGTGCTCTATTTTCAAAAGAGAGAGGTCATCGCTCAGTCCTGGAAGATCGCTTTGATCGTTACATCTGTGGATGGGCTGATTCAGGGTCTTCTGGGCGTAATCCTCCTTTTGATGGGTTTGAGGGCACCCGGAGGAAGCCTCTACTATTTGCACTATGTTTATGGCGCGATTGTGCTTCTGGCTATTCCGGTGGCTTACACCTATACCAATAAAAAAGTACGTACCACGATTTTGCTTTTGAGTATCGCGGCTCTGGTGATTACCGCTGCAGGTGCGCGCGCCGCGATGACCGGCCTGGGCCTGCCCTGAGCCGCGAGAAGAAGCGTTTCATCCAGGAGCAAGCAATGAAAGCATCATTCATCCATATCGCCGATACGCACCTGGGCTACGAACAGTACGGCGTGCGCGAGCGTTTCAATGATTTCAGCCGCACTTTCTGGGATATTATGCACGAGGCGGTTGAGCGTCCTGTCGATTTTGTGGTTATCGCGGGTGATTTGTTCAACAAACGGGCGATTGATGCACGAACGCTGCTCCACGCGATTGAGGGCTTAAAGGATCTCAAGGCCAGGAGTATCCCGGTGATCGCTATCGAGGGCAATCACGACCGCAGCTATTACCGCGAGGGCGTGTCCTGGCTACAATTTCTTTGCCACCAGGGCTATCTCACCCTGCTTGATCCACGCATGAAGGATGGTGCGCCGCTGCTTGAACCCTGGGATGCCAATCGCATGCTAGGGGCATATATCGATCTGTTCGACGGCAAGCTGCGCATTTACGGCTTGAAGTGGCAGGGCGCGGCCACAGCCCGCTCCATGGAGGGTCTGGCGAAGGCTCTGAACGAGATATATGAGGAGGAGCAGGCCGCCGGAATCGAGTATCGCCTGTTGATGATGCATACGGGCGTGGATGGGATTGTGCCGCGCCTGGCTGGCCTTCCCACCGCGAGCCAGTTTGAGCCACTGAGGCAGCATATCGATTATCTCGCTCTTGGCCATGTCCACAAGCCTTTCGAGATTGGCGACTGGATCTACAATCCAGGGTCTACTGAAACCTGTGGCGCGGAAGAGGTAGCCTGGGAGGATCGCGGCTATTATTACGTTGAGATCGACACAGACTCGCTTGTCACGGGAAAGCGGCATCGCGCCACACATCTGATCAGCAAACGCCGGCCCTTTGTCCGTTACGAATTGCGCGTGGATGGGCTGAGCGAACCCCGCGGGCTTTACGCACGCCTGGAGGAATATTGCCAGCGCGAGGGGCCACGCCACCAGCACGATCAATACCGGCCTCTTGTGCAGATCCAGCTCGTTGGCACGCTGGCCTTCGACGCCAGCTCGCTCGATACAAACTATATGGAAGAACTCGTGCAGACCTCGTTCGATCCTCTTTATGTGCGTATTGATAACAACACCAATGACCGCGACTACCTGCCCGAAAACAGCGATCTCGACGGGCGCGACCGCTCGACCTGGCATGAACTGGAGCGCCGCATCTTTGAGGACCTCGTAGGCCGCGACAGCCGCTATCTTCCCGCTCGCGAGCAGTGGGGCGCTGTGCTGGCTCA
>DATGKW010000261.1:0-6448 GCA_035294465.1 Ktedonobacteraceae bacterium
GGATCCACCATCGGTGCCGATATCGCTGATCGAACTATCATCGCAAATTATCCTGCATAGGAGTAATTCGCCCGCGTGGCTCAAGCACATCCAGAAAGCGAACTCGGCGCTCAACAATCTCACACCCGAGAAAATGAGCCACCTCGGCGCAGGCGAGGCGTATATCTGGTCTGCCCGCGCCACCGACGAAGGCTTTACCAGAGGCGCGGTCAAGATCCGCTGCCGCCCTCGCGTCACCAGACACGGCGGCGACACAAAAACAGCGATTGGATAACGTGATGTGTCGTTTTTTGGACGGAGTGTAGGATCGGTGTAGGAGCGCGGCTCGCTGCACGAGCGAGCCCGCAGGAAAGCTCAATAGAATGAAACATCCATCATCAGAGCAGGAGGCAAACATGGCTGACAGGAATAACAGCATATCTCCGCATCTCAAATTGCTTTACACGCTCAAAGGGCACGAGCAAGAGATCAACCGCCTCGCCTGGTCTCCCGACGGACGCTATCTCGCCTCATCCTCTTTTGATAGTACAGTACGCCTCTGGGATATGCAAACGGCCACGCTCCAGCAAACGCTCACCGGGCATAGCTGCCCCGTATACAGCGTCGCCTGGTCGCCCGATGGCAGGCTACTCGCTTCCTGCTCCCAGGATAAACGAGTGATGGTATGGGATGTGCAGGACGCGTATTATCTCCACTGGTCTGTGGGCAAGCATGACGGCAACGTGTGTGATCTTGCCTGGCTATTATATAGCAGCGCTTTCCTGGCATCCTGTTCCGAAGATCAGACCATCCAGATCTGGAATACTATTTTTTCATACCCAAAGCCCCTTGGCATATTAAGAGAGCACTCCAGCGCGGTATATTGTCTAGCTTACTCAACTACTACTGGCATACTTGCTTCGGGTTCTTCTCACGGCCCTATTCGTCTCTGGGATGCATCACAGGCACAGGTGCCTATCCGCCTGGGAATATGGAGAGGTCATAGTGCTGCGATCTACAGCATGGACTGGTCGCCCGATGGTAAATTACTCGCCTCTGCTTCCGAAGATCGCACTGTCTGCTTATGGGAAACTGGCAGGGAACAGCAAATTCAGACCATCGAATGGCATACTGATGTTGTGACTGGGGTTTCATTTTCCCATGATGGGCGCCTGTTGGCTTCCAGGTCACGCGATGGTACAGTTTGCCTCTGGCGCACTGACACCTGGGAGAACGTCGCCATCATTCTTACCTCGGTCTCCAATGGCATGTTCGCCGGCATCGCTTTTCATCCCCATGCGCCGCTGCTGGCGACCCTGAGCGAGAATGATCGCACCATTTGCATCTGGGAAGCGGATATTCCCCCGCTGCTCGGGCTGGCCCCGGCACGCCCTACTATCCATTACGCCAATGCGAAGGTCGTGCTGATGGGTGAGAGCGGCGTCGGCAAAACTGCGCTTGGTCTGGTCCTGACCGGACAACCGTTCAGTGAAACCACCTCGACGCATGGCCGCTACGTGCGCACCTTCGATGAGCGCAGTGTAGTCATCGACAACAGACGTAAGGAACAGCGCGAGATCTATCTGTGGGACCTGGCCGGCCAGACCGGCTATCGCCTCATCCACCAGTTGCATCTCAACGAGGTTGCCGTGGCTCTGATTGTCCTGAGCGATAAAGAGGGTGGCGATCCGCTAGCCGGAGTCACCCATTGGGCGCGCTCGCTACGCGCCATGCAAAGTGTACAGGGCAATGCTGCTATGCCCATTAAAAAGCTGCTCGTCGAGGCGCGCATTGATCGCGGACATGTGCGAATAAGCCGCCAACAACTTGACGAGGCTATGCAAAAGTTCAGCATTGACGGCTACTATCAGACCAGCGCGAAAGAGGGCAGAGGCATCGCCGAACTGGCGGAAGCGATTCGGCAGGCTATCGATTGGAGTCTGCTACCCAAAGCGACCTCAACGGAGTTGTTCCAGCGCATTAAAGACTTCCTGGTCAGGCTCAAAGAGGCTGGCTATCAACTCCAGAGCGCCAGTAACCTCTATCGTCTCCTCCTGGGCGAGTTAGGAGAGCAGCCGCAGGATCTGCGCGCGCAGTTCGATACCTGCCTGGGCCTGCTGGAAGCGCAGGGCTTGCTCCGGCGCCTCAGCTTCGGCGAACTGGTACTCTTACAACCAGAACTGCTGGATGCCTATGCCTCGGCGCTGGTCAATGCCGTTCGAGCAGACCCAGAGGAATTGGGCAGTATCGGTGAGGCAACGGTCCTGGCAGGCAATTTTGCTCTGCCACCGGAGGTGCGCCTGGCGGATCGCGGCGATGAGCGGTTGCTGCTGCTGGCAATGGTCGAGGATCTGCTGCGCTACGAGATTGCGCTGCGCGAAGGTGATTATCTGGTGTTTCCCTCAGAGGTAATGCGCCGCGATGTACGCACCCTGGACGCGCCAGGCAAAACCATCATCTTCACCTTCGAGGGGCCAGTGCTCAATATCTACGCCACGCTTGCCGTGCGGCTTTCCCATAGCGGTATCTTCCATAAACAAGCGCTCCGGCAGAATGCCGTTGAGTTTATCGCCGATGTGGGAGGATGCTGCGGGATCGCGCTGCGCATGCCTGAGGAGGGCAGGGGCGAATTGACCCTCTTTTTCGATGCAGCAGCCAGCGAGGAGACGCGCTATCATTTCGAGGAATACGTCAGGGCACACCTGGAGCGCTATGCCGCGTCCGGGACTATTGCCCGGCAGCGCATCTTCGTCTGTCCGCAGTGCCAGCTTCCGTTCGATAATGAGCGTGTTGTGCGCCGGCGTACCATGGGGCATAGATCAATGCAATGCTCGCTCTGCGAGGTTGAGGTCTCGCTGCTGGATCGGGAAGAGCGACTCGCCCGTACTCCCGATTCGCTTGTGCCGCAGATGGACCGGGCGGCGAACGAGCGAGCCGATTATGAAGCGGCCAAATCGGTGCTCCAGGGGAAAACGGAGACCAACGATTTTGATGTGTTCCTCTGCTATAACCAGGAAGACAGGGCAACCGTCAAGGAAGTTGGTGAGAAGCTCAAGGAGCAAGGTATCCTTCCCTGGCTCGATGAGTGGGAATTGCGCCCCGGCCTGCCCTGGCAGCGCTTACTGGAACAGCAAATCGGGCGCATTAAATCGGCAGCCGTGTTTATTGGCAAATGCGGGACTGGCCCCTGGCAACAGATGGAATTGTATGCATTCCTGCGAGAATTTGCCAGGAGAGGATGCCCGGTCATCCCCGTGATTTTAGCCGATGCGCCGGGCACACCCCAACTCCCCATCTTTTTGCAGGAGATGACATGGGTTGACTTTCGCAAACAGGACCCCGATCCGGTGACTCGACTCATCTGGGGCATTACGGGTAAGAAGCTGTTCTGATTATCTCGCTTGTCTTCGGCTAAATATGGAGAATGATGGTTATGCCAGAGAAGAAAACGGCTGTTATCAGTATCAGCAAAGGATTACTCCAACATAGAAAGTCAGCTTCCCGCGATCATTGATACCGTTGCGCAGCGTTTACGCTCGACCAACGCGTTCCTGGAGCAATTTGTGCAGCACTGCTGCCCGATCATCCCGGCGCTTTTGCCTGGGAGCACACAAACCCCAAAACTTCCCCCTTTCCTCTCCAACTTCGGGTGGGTCAATTTTCGCAAAGCGGAACCGGAGCCAATCGGACAACTGATCTGGGGTATTACGGGAAAGCGTTTGCATATGAATAAGTAAAGCGTTTGAATGAGTAGTTCATCTATATTTTCTTGCTCAGCATTATGACAACATGAGCGCTACGCCGCTTTTGCCATTTCCAGGCAAAAACCTTCGTCAACCCTGGCAGTACAATTTCAGATCAGTTGTTCCTCAAGTATCAAGTATTAGAAGGTTCGCTCCCATATTCGTTAAACATCTCCATCTTTAAATAGAACGTTTGTCAGTTGATATCTATGAAATTACTTACTATAGTTATATATATACTGGATTTTTGTAGTTCTCGGTTCCTTCTGCTTATTCTTACGTTGTGTTACGTAGGATTATTCTTTTGACTTCTGCCTCTTATTCTGTCAGATTGGTAGTTTTATCACCTCTTCTCACAGGAGCATACGCTGCACGCGACACACTTTGAGAATCCATATTCGCTCAACAATAACGAGCTACATATCAGGGAGGAAATTGCCGCATGAAAAGTATGAAGCAGAACAATCAGCATGACAATAGTAATCAAGAGACAGCGCTTATCAAACCACGAAAAACCCAGACCAAAGTGAAACATACGATCCTGGAAAGATATCTGCAAGCCTGGGGTGGCATTATCATCAATGGATTGCGACAACACGCCAGCGCGAACATCCATCTCGTTTATATTGATTGCCATGCCTCATACGGGCGCTATCGTGGAGAACTGGAAGACGTTGCAGCTCGTCGAGACCCTCAGCCGATCTTCGGCACACCTATCATTGGAGTAAAAGCTCTGGATGAGCTGGCCGCCTGGGCTAAAAAGAGCGTGCAGAGACAAGTACGCACGAGCACTATTCTCATTGAGAAAGAGCGAAAGGTATATGACGAGTTAAAGACCAGCTTGCGCCTGGCAGAGCTTATGCCCCGAGTGCATGAGACGACTAACTTTTCTTACCTCCAAGATGGAGAAATCGCGCTTGTCTGGGCAGATTCTACATTGCTTGCCGATCAACTTGTACGTTACACCCAATCCGGGTACAAATACTCGCTTTTCCTGCTGGACCCCTATGGCCCGACAGGGATCCCCTTTTCTTTTGTCAGCAAGATTATCCAGCAACCGCGGCATGATACTATCATCTATGTGCCCTATCTGGACCTTGAGAAAAAGAGCGGGATCGCCGCCAAATCCACCATCACCCCTACCGAGAATGAACTCATAAAGAACTATGACGCAATGTTTGGTCATGCGAAATGGCGCACGATTGTCAAGCAGTGCTATGAGGCTGATTCCCAGAATGAGAATGAGGTATGGAAGTTAGAAGCTATGCTCATGCGCTGTTATCGTGAAACCCTGCTGTCGATTGATCCGGGCCTGACTGTGAAATCCATTGGGCTACATTTTCCAGATAGAGATCGCATTATGTATTACCTTTATCTCACGACACATGATTCCAACGGAGCATTAAAGATGAACGAGCTGCTTTGGGAGGCAGGCTACCAGGAATACGAACTGCGTCAGAGACTCAAGCAATCAAAAGAGCATCCCGGTCAACTTACCCTCTTCGATATGCCTCTCCAGCCAAAGAAGTCAGCTCGCCCGACAAAAGAAGAGGTCGGCAGGCATATTATGCGTTTGTTCAAAGGTCAGACCAGAACGAAAAGGGAAATCTACGCCGCATTAGCAGATGAGATATACTTTGCAAAAGAAGTGAATAACGCTTTGAAGTACCTTCAAGCGCAGGGACAGATATCCTTTGTGGGTCCGCTCGAAAATTCTACCTGCATCAAGATAGGATGAGAGGCTCTTACACAAGACAATTGCAATCCGCGTTACAAAGCGACAGGGCTTTCCTCACTGTATGGGTTTCTTTGCACAGACTTACCCGCGCATGAGGGAATTCGGTCCGAATATGCGAAAACATCTTACCATAGATCGTGATTCGATGCGCTTCGGACAGATGACGGTGTGTGCCATCTCTTACTAATTCGTCATCTGGAGGCTGCCACTCCATAGGCGGAAGCCCCCATCGTTCGCGCCAGGCATCAAGCTGGGTGTTTTTCTCGCGGTATGTGCCTAGCGTCCAATAGCGAAAATTGATGCCAGCATTTTTCACATCCGCAATAAAAGCTGCATACTGTTTCTCCCACCCATCGGGAGTGAGGATAGGGTCCACACGCACTCGCACCTCAAAGCCCAGATCCTGCGCATGCCTGACTGCCTGTAAACGACTGGCAATAGAGGGCGTAATGCGTTCCTCCGTATCAGGCCATTTCCCCTCCCACAAATCCGCAATGGATTCAGGGTTCAAGCTAAAGCTCACGACAATATGGCGACGATGGGCTGGAGCAATATCTGCAAGATAATGGGTATTCGCTGTCTTGGTTAGCAAGATGAGCTTGTTTTGACAGGGGTTGTGAGATGAACTGGCGAAGAGCGGCGCCAGGTTGCGTACATGCGGGGCAATTCCTTCATAGAGGAGTGAGTCAGACCGGTCAATTCCTACCCCAAGGGTGTGCTGCCTCCGCCGGGCTGGATCAGCTAACCACTTTTCGACGGCAGGCACAAAATCATCAATATTGTCATAGAGCAGATGACGAGAAGGATCTCGTTTGATGCGATGGGTGAGCATAAGAAAGCAAGCTCTGCATCCTAGCCCACATGCTCCCGATCCAATGGCGAGATCCCACCACATCGGCGGGCAAAAGGTATGTGTATCTCCATGCCAATCATGCACAATCAAATTGGTTTTGCGCGGTGCCCGATACACGATAAGTGGACGAGTCAG
>DATGKW010000262.1:0-2821 GCA_035294465.1 Ktedonobacteraceae bacterium
GCGTCGATCCACATCCTACGCGCGTCCCCAGCCTGGATCACTTCACCGTCCAGATTCTGACCAGAAACGGCGAGCCTGTAGGCGGCGCCAGGCGTGTGAACGTCCACAACTGGGGGCCGAAAAAACACGAGCATACTGTTCACCTGGACAAGCTGAACCGGCTCGATTTTGAAGACGGCTGGCATATGGTGCGCGTGCTCCCCTGGACAAAGGACGAAGATCTGGTTCCGCTGGAAGAACCGCAGCGCGACCTGGGCATGGAGGAGCGGGCCAGGTCCAACGAAAGCGAACCATTTTACGTGCTCTGTGGTGGCGAGGAACTCATCGAGCCGCCACAGCGAGCTATCCCCCATGCATCGAGCCTGGAACATGCAAAGCTCTTCGCACAGTTCAAAGAGTGCAGTGAGCAGCGCGATCCCCGGACCGTACAGATCACTCAGGTAGAATGGGTAAATAAGAGTATCAGGCAGCGACAGCATCAGGAAGTGCTTGAGGTCAGGCTATCAAGAGGAGGCAAGTTTCACATCTACGTCTCTTCCCATCTCAAAATGTTGGAGCAGCGCATTCTGGCCTCCCCGCGCAGCCCCGTTAACTGGCGCTGGCGGATCGACACCGGGATGAACGGCAGCACGGTGCCCGATCCCGATATCATGGAATGGCCGCTGCTCTCGCGAGGGGCCGTCGAAAGCTTTCTCGATATCAGAGAGAGATATTGCGCAGCCGTGCGGGCCGCTCCATTGGGCGATGACAGCATCACCCAGGCGGCGGATCTCTATGCCCTGAGAGATGCCAGCCTGGAATATGCCGAAGCGTATCGCGATTTGCTGACCGACCTGGCCCATAAAGTAGGGCAGAATCGTGGCAGCGATCAGCAAAAGGCCATCCTTGCGCTGCGGACAGCATTAGCCATCGATACCGTCCGTATCATTCTGACCGATATGCGCGGCCATGCTCAGGAGGCTCTACTGGTGGGGCCAACGCACCCACTGCGCGCCCTCTGGTTCACCACCTGGGCGCAGGTCGCCCAGCAGTGGCTCATAGCGACGCAAAAGGGGCCGGAAGAATACATCATTCCCGTGCGCGATGGCCTCCTGCACACATTTGTGCCATTTAATATACCAGCTATCCTTCCCTGTACCGATGGCCGCACCTTTATTCCCGTTGACAATATTACACCTTTCTGGTCGCTCTACGCGCCGCCCGCCGAGGAAAACGCGCGCGGGCTGCTGGCGGAGATGTGTACGGTGCTACATCTGCCGGAGCCGGCGATCAGCGGTGAAACCATTACGGCAGAAGTGCTGGCGGAACGCATCAGCCGCTACCTCGTTCAGCACCCGTATACCCGCACCCTGTGCATAAACGTCTTCAACCCCGGGCACGCTACCACGCTGGCGCAGGCGTTATTGCTGCTTCAGAAGCAGGAGGCGTTCGCTTCTCTGCGCTACGACGTGCGCTTCTTCGTCGCCGACCCGGCAGCCTCACATATCGGAGACGCGCTGGAAACCTTGCTCACGCCAAATACCGCCACGAGCACCGAGGTAACTGACGCCTTCTCTACGCCTGGCAGCAGTCATCTCTTTCCCAAACTCAGCCTCGCCGTGCATGCTCGCAGCGCCTTCGATGAGACGCCGCAGCGCTATCGCGCTCACTTGAGCATCCTCTTCGATCTCTTTCCGGCGGAAGAGGTCGGCGCCGGGCCGGTATTCAATACCGAAGATTGCTCTCCCGTTTACGGGCTGATTCAGGATTTTGCGACCATCTTCCAGGACAATGAGGAGGAAACAAGCTGGCGCCGTCAGCCGCGACATGGGCGCGTTCACCCGCTGCTCGATGGCGATGAATCGGTTGCATCGCTGGCAGACCTCGAACAGCTCTATTCCGGGATGATTGCCACGGTAGCAACGGGCGTGGCCGCTTTTGAACAACGCCCCATCGTCGCCTTAAGCCTCACAACGGAACAGCGTCAACTGATCCACTACATTCACGATGTGAGCGACTGGGTAGTCACGATTGATCGCAACATCGGCGTTGAATTCTTCGATCATGGCAGCAAGAGCGACCGCCCCGACTATCTCATCGATTACACGCCAACATTCTCGCCCGGTTCCGGCCACCGGCTGATTATTACATCACGGGCCTTGCTGGAATTGACAACCACGCTCGGAGCGTTTCTGGCTGCCCATGATTTCCCCGCACAACAGGCGACAGCGACTCTGATTCTGGAACAATTGCGCGCTCTTTCGGGGCGCGTGGCCCTCAAGCTGATCTCGGCTCCAACCCAGCAACAGGAAGCGTTCGGTCTGGCCCTGGCCCGTCTTTTCCTGCTCTACCAGGGCGCTCTGACGGATCAGCTTATTCTCCCGCTCGATGCGCACCTGGATCTCTTCCGCACAGTTAAACATGCGAGCGACGAACTGGGCGAGGCAGTCACCCTCCAGAGGACCGACCTGGCCCTGTTCGACCTCAATGCAGCTACGCGTACTATCCGCTGCAATCTGGTCGAGGTCAAATGCCGCAGCCAGGTGGGAGGTCCCAGCGCCTACGCGCAACTGAAAGAGGAGATCGCCGCGCAGATTATGCAGAGCGAAGACGTGCTGCGGCGCCATTTCGATCCACAGCGCAGGCAGCCGGATCGCCCCGACCGGCTTTTAAAGACTCGCGAACTGGTAACGCTGCTCGAATTCTATCTGGGGCGCTCTCAGCGCTATGGACTGCTCCAGGACACTGTAGCCGCCGGGATCCTGCGCCTGCTCAGTGCGCTGGAAGATGGCTATATGGTGGAATTCAGCCGCAGTGCGCTCATCTTCGACTTTGAGGCGCG
>DATGKW010000263.1:0-5060 GCA_035294465.1 Ktedonobacteraceae bacterium
GAGAAAAACGGTGCATCAAGGGGTGCCCTCGAGTGGACTCGAACCACCACGCCTTTACAGGCACAGGCCCTCAACCTGCTGCGTATACCATTCCGCCACGAGGGCATGCTTTTCGTAACGGGTTACGGCGCTATTCTATACTAAACTCCCTGGGCTGTCAATCCTTTTTTGGCATGTTTCAGCGCTCTACTCTTCTGCTTTCTTCGTGCGGACGATCAGGGTGCTCCTGCCTGTAAAGACCAGCTCACCCTGGTTGTCACAGCCCTTAATCTCACTGATGATAAAGGTCATAGCGCCGCTGCGCCCGACCTTTTCCTGAATGTCGGCGATGCGAGAAGTGCAGGTGAGCCTTTCACCTACGCGCAGAGGACGCGCGTATTGATATTCCTGCTCACCGTGAATCAGCTGCAGTTTTGATCCATCCAGCCCCAGGCTCGGATTAGCGATGCGGAAGGTGGTAGGGAACGTGAGCGGGACATAATCAGGGTCGCGCGGTTCCTTGTGGGCAGCTGGATCTCCTGTGGCCTCCATGAACTGAGCAACGGCCTCAGGCGTGATCTCGAAAGTCTCCGGCCCCGAAGTTTTTCCAATCAGATTGCGGTCAAACATTGTCTTCAAGCTCCTTTGCTTTTTCAGATGGACTCTCCCCTTGCAGGACGGCGATAGCTGGCCGGTACGACACGATCTTCTCCAGATAATTCTTCGGACCGCAGACCCATTTTCCCGGTATTAACGATTACTCCAGCGTGGCTGGCGCTTCTCTAGAAAAGCCTTGAGGCCCTCTCGCGCATCCTCTGTCTGCATTACGTTTTCCAGATAGAACTGGTTGACACGGCGCAATGCCTCCTGGGGAGCGGCAGCATACTGTTGCGCAAGGCGCACGCTGGTCTTGGCGTTGCGTAGGGCGACCGCGCTTTTTGTTCTGAGCATACCCAGGATGCGCTCCATTTCACGGTTGAGATCACTCGCGGGCGCGGTCCAGGTGGCATAGCCCAGCCGCACTGCAGCAAGCCCTCCTACCCTCTTATCCCCATCTGTCCAACCATCGCGTTCATCCCGCCCTGGCAAACAAAGCTCCGCTTCGTGTGCGACCAGGGTAAAGTCAGCTTCCTTGTATAGCCAGCAGGCAGTGTCAGAGAGGCTGGCGCGCGCAATGGCCAGGGCCGGCTGAGGAATCGCACGCACACTCTCGCAGGCATGGGTCAGCAGATCAGGCGCGATAGATCGCGTAGCGTTCTGTTCGGGCTGCTGATTAAAGTCCAGGACGACGGCTTTAATGCCGCTACTGCTCTTATCCTGGAGACCCGCACAGGCGGCGCTCAACTCCTCCAGTATCAGTTCGCTGGGCTGAGCCGCCAGGACAATATAAACGGTCTGGGCCTCGGAGACGACTCGCAATGCCTGGTAAGCCTGTTGCATAGAATACTGTCCCTCTCAAGCCAAAAGGTCAGGCGTTTTTCTCTTGCCTCTCGCGCAGTTTGAAACGCTGGATTTTGCCGGTTGCGGTTTTGGGCAGCTCATCCACAAATTCGACCCAGCGCGGGTATTTAAAGTGCACGAGGCGCTCTCTCACGAACGCTTTCAGTTCGTTCGCCAGTTCGTCGCTCGGCTCGTAGCCAGTTTTGAGCACAACATACGCTTTGGGCTTGATTAGCTCATCGGCATCCATCTGCCCTACCACAGCGGATTCGAGCACGGCAGGATGCTCAATCAACGCGGCCTCGACCTCAACCGGCGAAACCCATTGGCCACTGACTTTGAGCATGTCGTCCGAGCGCCCGGCGTACCAGTAATAGCCGTCTGCATCCTGATAGTACTTGTCTCCGGTATGGATCCAGTGACCGTTTATCGTGTCCTTGGTTTTCTCGTGCTTGTTCCAGTAGTGAGAGGCGATGCTGTCGCCGCGAATCAGGAGACTGCCGATCTCGCCCGGCTGGACTGCGTGGCCGTGTTCATCGGTGAGCAGGGCTTCATAGCCGGGCACAAGCTTGCCGGTGCTGCCCGGCCTGATATCGTTCGGGCGGTTGCTAATGAAGATGTGTAGAACCTCGGTGCTGCCAATACCATCCAGAATATCCACCTGAAATCTGTCCTGCCAGCGCCGCAGGATCTCGCCCGGCAGCGACTCGCCAGCGGAAACGCAAACGCGCACGGAAGAAAAGTCGAAACGCTTCTCGGCTTCGGGCAGGGCCAGCATGTTGGCGTAAAGCGTGGGCGAGCCGTAGAAGATGGTCGGGCGATACTGCTGGACTACCTTGAACATATCTTCAGCCAGGGGCCGTCCGGGATAATATACCGCGCTGGCCCCGACGTCAAAGGGGAAATAGAGGTTGTTGCCCAGTCCATAGGCGAAATATAGCTTGGCCGCAGAAAAGGTGATGTCGCTCTCCTGGATGTTGAGCACGCTTTTCGCGTAGCACTCGGTACAGTAGACCATATCGTGATGCAGATGAACGCAGCCTTTGGGGAAGCCGGTGCTCCCGGAGCTGTAGAGCCAGAAGGCGCTGTCATCTTTGCTAGTCTCCGCTGCTTCCAATTGCGGCGAGGCTTTCTCGGCCCATCTTGCGAAATCGTGCAGAGTCGCACTCTCCCTCTGTCCTGCCTGCTCCAGCCCAACCACGACAACTTGCTTCAAATATTTTAGATCAGACTGCACACTCTGCACAGCCGGCCAGACCTCGGCGGAGATAAGCAGAACTTTGGCCCGGCTGTCATTGAGCATATAGACATAATCGGTAGGACGCAGCGATGTGTTCATCGCGACCGGCACGGCCCCGATTTTCATACCTCCAAAAAAGCCGGCTGCGAACTCCGGCGAGTCGAGCAGCAGCAGGGCCACGCGCTGTTCTTGTTCAATGCCCAGATCGCGCAGTCCGTTGCCCACACGGTTTGCAAGTTCGGCAACCTGAGCATAGGTGAAGGTCTGTCCCTGATAGAAAACGGCGGGTTTCGCGCCGCGCCCCTCCTGAAGAAGATTACGATCCAGGAACGCGCTGGCGGCATTGAATTGCTCCGGTACGACAATCTGTGCTATCATCGATGCACCTCCTCTTCTGAACCGTCCTCGCTGGCGGCAGAAATATCAAAATACTGAAATCATTCTATCTCAAAAGTCAGGTGCATGAGAAACTCGCGGTTGCCGTCTCGCCCCTGGATCGGTGAGTCGGTGAGGCCACGAACTCGCAGTGATGTATGTTCAGGAATCCACTCCTGAAGCTCGCGCAGCACGCGTTCATGGATCGCCGGATCACTGATCACCCCACCGCCGCGATCTGCTTCTGCTTTGCCGGCCTCAAACTGCGGCTTGACCAACGCGACAATCCACGCGCCCGGCTCAAGCAATGGAACAACAGAAGGCAGCACGAGACGCAGGGAGATGAATGAGACATCGATGGCAGCACATTGAATCGGCTCAGGCAGTGCTGTGACATACCGAATGTTGGTCTGCTCCATGACCACCACACGCGGATCGTTGCGCAGGGTCCAGGTCAGTTGGGCGCGACCCACATCCAGGGCGTAGACTTTTCTGGCTCCATGACGCAGCAGGCAATCAGTAAAGCCACCGGTTGAGGCTCCAACATCCAGCGCGACCAGGCCCGCCGGCTTGAGGTCGAAGGTCTGTAGAGCTTTTTCCAGCTTGAGGCCGCCGCGACTAACATATTTCAATTCATCAGGAGCTTCGGCCAGCCGACAGGGGGCGTCCAATGCTATCAGCGTGCCCGGCTTGTCAACCATCTTCTCCCCTACAAAGACCTGCCCTGCCATAATCAGCGCCCGCGCACGTTCCCGGCTGGGAGCCAGACCACGTCGCACCAGCGCTATATCCAGGCGCTCTTTCTTTGCTGCCATACCCTCTACGCCATTACCCCTCGAATTGCTGGTAATATGCAGGAAGCGCCCCGGCTCCGATCAACCCGGCATTTTCGCCCAACTGCGCCAGCACAATCCGCGCCTCTGTCAGGTTTGCGCGCATAGTGCGCTCCTGGACAATTTTCAGTGCCGGCTCTATCAGCATGCTACCCATCTTCACAACTCCGCCGCCCAGAATAATGACTTCGGGACTGAAGATGTGCAGGATGTTCACCAGGCCAACGCCGAGCGCCTCCGCTGCCGACGTAATAATCTCGCGAGCCACGGGAATCCCCGCCTCGGCGGCTCGCGCAACCGTGCGAGCGCTCATTTTAAATTCGCCTTCGGGTATATCATCCGGGTCTGCGCTAAAGGTCTTATCCAATGGCTGCGTACTGAGATCCTGTGTAGGCAGGGCACGTTTGTCGGGAACGGTAGTGGTATGCTCCAGCATCGTTCTGGCGAACGCCAGCAGTTCCACGCCTTGAGCACTTGCGATAGCCTCGTTGGCTCTGCGAGCGATGGCCGTGCCAGAGGCCAGCGCTTCCAGGCAACCAATATTGCCGCAGGAGCAGCGTTCGCCCCGCCAATCAACAGTCATATGCCCTAGCTCCCCAGCCGTCCCATTCACGCCCTCCAGAATTCTGCCATCAACAATCACGCCACCGCCGATGCCAGTGCTGACCGTGAGATAGACCATATTTTCGCAGCCCCGGCCCGCGCCAAAACGATATTCTCCCAGCGCGGCAGCGTTGGCATCATTCTCAACGCAAACCGGCTTGCCGCCATATTTCTCCCTCAGAACATCCCGTAAGGAAATGCCATGCAAAGCTCGAAGATTGGGCGGCGTATAGATGACACCCGTGCGGTTATTCAGCGGTCCTGGCACAGATACACCAATGCCGGCAACCTCATCCAACGTCACATTCGCCCCATCCAGCGCCTGCTGAATCGTGGTATAGATACGCGACAGAACTCCCTCAGGCGCGGGATCATCTCCCGTCAACATGGCTGCCCGCGCCTGAATCTGCGCGCCTCGCAAAACGGCTGCGCGGATCTGCGTTCCACCAAGGTCAATGCCGATCACCAGAGACTCTTGCTGAGCATAGCTGCTTTTATCTGCGCTCATATGTTTGCTGTCCTTGTTCTCTATTTACATCCTCCACATCAATAAGGCTCGTCCGCCTGCTCATGATATTACCATATGTGCT
>DATGKW010000264.1:0-14720 GCA_035294465.1 Ktedonobacteraceae bacterium
TAGGCTTAACCAAACCAGAGCACGAACCTTTGCGTGAATATATCATTCGCGTGGCCGAACAGGCCGAGCAGGCTGGCTTTGCTACCCTGGTCGTCCCGGACCACTTCTCGCTGCGACCGGAGAGCGCGGCCTGGGTGAGAAGGAGCGAGAACACCGATAGGCCGGCTGTGACCGACTTCTTTGAGGCGTGGAGCGTGCTGGCCTTTGTCGCGGCTCGTACGACGCGGATCAGGCTGAGCACAATGGTCTCCGGGATTACGATGCGCTACCCGGCGGTCCTGGTGAAGACGGCGGATACGCTGGATGCACTCTCCAACGGTCGGGCCTACCTGGGAGTGGGCGCGAGCCCAGACTTTGGGGCCGATGAGCACCAGAGGATGGGCCTGCCATTTCCTCCGGCGGGCGAGCGGGTTGAGCGTTTAGAGGAGGTGCTCCAGATGGCGCTGCAACTCTGGTCGGGCGAGGACAGACCGTTTGCAGGTACGTATTATCAGCTTGCCAGCACGCTCGGAAATCCGTTGTTTGTCCAGCGCCCTCACCCACCCATTTTGATCGCTGGCCACGGCAACAAGATGCTGCGCCTGATGGCCAGGTATGCCGACGCGGTGAGCATTGGTTTTGGCCGCCAGCTCGACGCCGTGCGGGAGAGGCTGGAAACGCTACGCAAACATTGCCAGGACCTCAACCGTCCTTACGAACAGATCCAGAAAATGACGCTCTACATGGCTCCCCCTATCCGCAATGGTCAGATCGAACAGGAGGCACTTGATACCCTCAAAACTCTGGGCGAAATGGGTTTCGACGAAGTGATGGTTCGCCCTCCCAGCGATCCCGCAGCCTTCGAGCTATTCGCCAGCGAGCTAATCCCACGCGTAGAGGGCATGGCAGTCGCCGGGCGCTGAGGTAGGGCTTCACTCCTGAGTGGATTGCTCGACCTGCGGAAAAGGTCTGGTCGAAATAGCTGAATAAACAGGCGCGGATGGAATATTTTATCCATCCGCGCCTGTTTTTCTATTGAGAAGATTCTAACAGTGACGTTAGCTCCCAAAGAAAGCTCAGCATTCCTTGACGATGGAGAAGAGGCATGCTAAGCTTTTGCCAGTGCTTATACAAGAGAATAGGGACACTTAGTCAATAATGCGAGAAGGTGAAGAGACATGGGTGATGCTTCCCGTGAGATGATGCGCCAGGCGCGCAAGCTGGTACCAGAATGGACGCCTGCCCAGACCAGCGAAGCGATGGCGCGGCAGCGCCAGAACGGGCAGGATGAGTTTGTCCTGATCGATGTGCGCGAGAAAAACGAGTGGGATGAGGGCTATATTCCCGGCGCGATCCATGTTCCAAAGGGCTACATAGAGCAGCGCATCGAAGAGGTGGTTCCTGATAAGGCAAAAAAAGTAGTGCTCTACTGCGCGGGTGGCGTGCGCTCGATGTACGCGGGGCTGACCCTGAAACAGATGGGTTTTGAGAATGTTATCTCGATGGCTGGCGGTTTTGGCCAGTGGAAGAATAGCGGCCTGCCGGTGGTAGAGCCGCGCACGCTTAGCAAAGAGCAGCTTAAACGCTATAGCCGCCATTTGCTGGTGCCGGAGGTCGGCGAGCAAGGCCAGCTCAAGCTGCTGGATTCGCGTGTTCTGCTGGTGGGCGCGGGCGGTCTGGGCGCACCGGCAGCGCTCTATCTGGCGGCGGCCGGTGTAGGCACGCTGGGCATTATCGACCTGGATGTGGTGGAGGAGAGCAACTTGCAGCGCCAGGTCATCCATACTACCAAACGCGTCGGCGAATATAAGGCAGAGTCGGCTCGCCAGGCTATCGAGGCGCTCAATCCCGATGTCAAAGTTATTACCTATATTGATCGCCTGGACGAGACCAATGTCGGGCGCATCATCGCCGATTATGATGTCATTATCGATGGCACCGACAATTTCCCGACACGCTACTTGCTCAATGATGCCGCGCTGCTGGCAAACAAGCCGGTGATTCATGGCAGCGTCTTCCGCTTCGAGGGCCAGTTAACCGTCTTCAAGCCCTACGAAGGCCCCTGTTATCGCTGCCTCTATCCCGAGCCGCCCCCGCCGGAACTCGCTCCAAACTGCGCCGAAGCCGGCGTGCTGGGTGTGCTGCCCGGCGTCATTGGCCTGCTGCAAAGCGTCGAGGCGTTGAAGCTCATACTGGGCATAGGCGATCCGCTCATCGGGCGCATGATGACATATGATGCCCTGTCCGGCGAATTCAGCGAACTGAGTCTTTATCGTGATCCCAATTGTCCGGCCTGCGGGGAACACGGCCATCCCGAGGATCTGCCGACATACGCCGATGTTTGTGCGATGCCGGCCAGGCCTGCAGCAATGGCTGCGCACGCGTAGGAAGAATCTGCTGCTCACTTGTAAGGAGGCGAAGCGCTTGCTGCGAGCGAGCAGCGTTGAGTTATCTGCTAACGAATTATTCCCGGACGCCAGGCGCGTCCAGTCTGATGAAGGAGAAACAGCAAACATATGGCAACCGTTCGACTTGCACCCGTCTTGCGCGCTTCTGTCGGTGGCGTAAAGCAGGTAAAGGCCAATGGCGAGACCCTCGCCGATGTGCTGTCTGATCTATATGCGAACTATCCAGCGTTAAAAGAGCAGATTCAGCCGGGAGATACGCTCAGCCGCTTTATTAACATCTATGTGAACGACGAGGATGTGCGTCATCTCCAGGGGCTTGAAACAAGCGTTGGTCCCACGGATACCGTCATTCTTCTGCCCGCGATGGCCGGAGGTCGTTAAGCCATCAGAGGGATCTATGCGCTACAGTAGCATTCTTGAGACTATTGGTCACACACCGCTTGTTGAGCTACGTAGCTTCAGCCCGCATCCGGGCGTGCAGATCTTTGCCAAGCTGGAGGGAGTCAATCCCTCCGGCAGCATCAAGGATCGCATCGCCAAAAAGATGATCGAGGAGGCTGAGGCCGACGGCAAGCTTACGCCCGGCTCAATTCTCCTGGAGCCAACCAGCGGCAATACGGGCATCGCTATGGCGATGATCGCGCGCGTCAAGGGCTATCCTTTTGTTGCGGTCATGCCCGATAATGTGACAAGCGAGCGGCGCAAGATGCTTGAACTGTATGGCGCGCAAATCGTTCTCTCCGATGGTAAGCTTGGCAGTAATGGCGCGGTTCGCCTGGCTCAAGAAATGGCTCGCCAGGATGATCGCTATGTTATGCTCTATCAGTATGGCAACGAGGCCAATCCACGCGCCCATTATGAGGGAACTGCTGTAGAAATTATCGAGGATCTGCCCGACCTGGATGTTTTTGTGGCGGGCCTGGGCACCGGCGGCACGCTGACCGGCAACGCGCGCCGCTTGAAAGAGCATAATCCCGCGATCAAGATAGTAGCCGCCGAACCTATGCAGGGCGAGGGTGTGCAGGGTCTGCGCAGCCTGGAAGATGGTTTCATTCCGCCCGTGCTCGACCAATCCCTGCTGGATGCGAAAATCCTAGTTTCCGGTTCTGCCGCGATCCGCCGCACGCGCGAATTGAAGGACCAGGAAGGCATTTTCGCCGGCCCTTCTTGCGGCGCAGCGCTCCATGCAGCCCTGCGGGTTGCGTCCAGCCTGGAACGTGGTAAAATTGTAGTAATTCTGGCCGATGGGGGTTGGAAATATCTCAGCGAGGATCTCTGGACTCGCAACCTTGATAACCTTGAAGAAGAATTAGAGGCCAAATTATTGTGGTAACACGTAATCCGTTTGTTGTGCGCATTCCTCGCGCTTTGTACGCGGAGGTGCTCGCCCATATCTCCGCTGCCTACCCTAACGAGGGCTGTGGAGTTTTGGGAAGCGTTGATTCGCTGGTTGTAAAAAACTATCCAACCGCCAATGCTGCCGAACATCCCGATGACTTTTCAACTATCGCCGAAGCCGACCTAGTGCAGATTTTTAAAGATATCGATAAATACGATGGAGAGATGATCTACTACCATTCTCACCCCAAAACCGAAGCGTTTCCTTCTCCGCGCGATATAGAGATTGGCAAAGGCAGCTATCTCTATCTGATCTTCTCACATCGCTTCTATCCCGAAGAGCCTTATGCCCGTATTTTTTCGATCCAGCCTGACGACTCTATCGTCGAGGGCAAAATCGAGCTAGTATAACTTTTTGTTATGATTTTTGTTTCACTGATAACGCGCTGGCATTTCTAAGATCACCACCCTTAGAAATGCTACGCCATGCTCGAAAGCGCTCCTTTCTTCTACCCGCTTTTCTCTCGTGAGAAAACACATCCTCATATGCTTTTTTAATAGGAAAAGCAAGCCAGGGATGCCACATGATACGGCTAAAAGTCAAAGAGATAGCGCAACAGAAGCACATCAGTCAGGGGAAGTTATCTCGTCTTTCCGAAGTGAATATCACCACTATTCAGTTGATCTATCGCATGCCAACAGAGGCAAATATTCAGTTGTTTACCCTTGACAGACTGGCAACAGTTCTGGGAGTCAATGCCCAGGATCTTATCGAAACTGTTCATCCAGAGCCATCCTCTGAAGCAGCGCCGCATTCCTGATCTATTCGTATTCAGTGTTTCCTCCTACCTAATACTCACCATACTCACCTCAAGCGCCGCCTTTATGCTTACATGCCATCCGGCAGGAAATAGAGAGCGATAGAAAAGCGTTATATTTGTTGAGGCCAATTTTGAACCATCGATATGTTTGCGTAGCAAAGTGTTTGTAGCCTCAAGAAACATCCTATCACGTGCCCGGTGGGCTTTTTTGTATGGGGTTTTATCTCTCTTGCTGTTTGTATCGGTGACGTGACGTTCTCATTCTGGAGAGGGTAAGCATGCGTAATTTTCGTTTTTTCTCCTCCGAGCTCTCTACCGGAGCCAGTCAATCGGCGGGATTGCCTCAGGAAGCTGTGGCTGCCGAAGAACCCGATGGGTATAAGTGGACAGCTCTTTCAGTAACGACCGTTGGAGCTCTGCTGGCCTCGGTGCAGGGTTCAGCTTTGTTGATTGCCCTGCCCAAGATTCTCTCGGATTTGCAGGCCAGCTTTTTGACGATTATGTGGGTGCTGCTGGGGTATCTGCTGATTACCACGGTTCTGACTCCTATCATTGGCCGCCTGGCCGATATGTGGGGACGCAAGGGCCTCTACAATAGCGGCTTCCTGATGTTTGGCCTGGGTTCGCTGGTTTCTGGTTTTGCGCAGCCACAGTTTCATGGAGGCGACCTGATTGTCGGGCGCGTGATCCAGGGTATTGGCGGAGCGCTGATGATTACGAACAGTACGGCAATTGTGACAGATGCCTTTAAAAAGGGCCAGATCGGCCTGGGGCTGGGAGTGAATCAGATCGCCGGCGCAGCCGGTTTTTTAATCGGTCCGGTGCTTGGTGGCCTGCTCACCCAGTTCTCCTGGCGCTGGGTCTTTCTCTTCAACGTGCCCCTGGCGATCTTTGGCTCGCTCTGGGGTATCTGGCGCCTGCGCGAGCCGGTGAAGTTCAAGAAGCACCAGCATATCGACTGGTTTGGCGCCCTGACTTTGACGCTTGGCCTGGCCGGTCTCCTGCTAGCCTTGAGCATGTTTGCCTTTCCTATGATTCCTCAGCCAGATATCGTCGCGATCCTGATCATTGGCCTTGTTTGCCTGCTGGCCTTCATCACCTTTGAGCCGCGCATCAAGGAGCCTCTGGTGCAGTTGCGCCTTTTCCAGCATCGCCTGTTTGCCCTGGCCAATCTCAGCGGCTTGCTCAATGGCATTGCACGGGGCGCTGTGCTTTTCCTGTTGATCTTTTACTTGCAGGGACCATACGGCAAAGACCCGCTGACGGCTGGCCTGATGCTCACGCCTTTTGGCCTGGCTTTTATGCTTATTGGCCCGCTCAGCGGTCGCCTCTCGGACAGAGTTGGCTCGCGCCTGCTTACCCCGGTTGGCCTGGGCATCTCGGCGATTGCCCTGCTCGGCATGACGTGGATAGGAGCCGGCACGCCATTCTGGCAACTTGCGCTGCTGATGTTTCTGATGGGCGGCGGTTCGGGCTTTTTCGTTTCGCCCAATACTAACGCGATCATGGGATCGGTTGAACCGCAGATGCGCGGCGCAGCCTCCGGTATTCTGGCCATGCTCAATAACACCGGCCAGATGCTGAGCATTGCTATTGTCTTCCCTCTGGCGCTCAGTCAGGTGCCTATGGGGGCGATGATGCAGGTTTTCATCTACGGCGGCGGCATGGGCGCTTTCCCTGCTGCCGAGGCGCTTTTCCTGAGCGGCCTGCACGAAGCCTTTCTGGTCTCTTTCTTCTTGAGCGTTGTGGCCATGATTGTCGCTGCTCTTCGTCCTTCGCATTAAGGAAGAAGAGAGAGCTGCTGCAAAGCATTCAGGGAAGCGTGAGCAGGCCATTAGGTCCGGCGACCAGCGCCCGCTCGGTAATGCCCAGAAAGAGGCCGTGTTCGACCACGCCGACAACCGCGCGGATCTGCGTTTGCAGGCTGGTAGGATCGGTAATGCCGCCGGGAAAGGAGCAGTCGAGAATATAGTTCTGGTTATCGGTTATAAAGGGCCGACCCTCGCGCACGCGCTGCTGCACGCTCGCGCCTAGAGCTTCCAGGCGACGGCGGACAGGGCCGAGTGCGAACGGTACGACCTCAACAGGCAGGGCGGCGCGAGTACACAGGCGCGGAACCAGCTTGGAGGAGTCAGCGATCACTACGAACTGGCGGGCCGAAGTCGCGACAATTTTTTCGCGCAGCAAAGCGCCGCCGCCTCCCTTGATCAGATTGAGTTGGGGATCAATCTCGTCTGCTCCAT
The DNA here is from genome assembly GCA_035294465.1 of Ktedonobacteraceae bacterium. Lineage (GTDB taxonomy): Bacteria > Chloroflexota > Ktedonobacteria > Ktedonobacterales > Ktedonobacteraceae > Paraktedonobacter. Next base: position 6,790 of record DATGKW010000264.1, read on the forward strand.
CGATGGCCAGGTCGAGCACCGGATGCGTCTCCAGTGAGACCAGGGGAATACCCAGGCTGGCGGCCAGTTGGGCGGTCTCCTGCGAGCTTGGGACCGCGCCGGCAATATGTAGCCCTTTGCGCAGGCGTTCTCCCAGAGCGCGCACCAGGAAGGCGGCTGTGCTTCCGCTGCCCAGGCCGATTACCATGCCGTCTTCGATTAGCTCAGCCGCGGCGGTCCCGGCGAGCTGTTTGTATGTAGCGGTATCGTTTGTCATTCCTCAAAATCCTTTAAACGGCTCTAAAAGAGAGCAAGAATTATCTTTATTGTAACGTATAGGTGGACCGAGAGGGAAACGAACCGGCCGGAAGTTTGCCTGGCAAACGATGGTACCAACTACGCTTCCCCTTGTCATCGGGAGGGCAGCCATGATACACTCTGACCTGAGACGAAAAAGTTAGAAGTTGGCAAGGGGTGCCCGGCATAGAGAGATACGATCTGGTGGTGGAAACCATGGCCAAACAATGGCGTATACTCGTCGTTGAAGAAGAAGAAAAACTCAACTGGAATATTGTAAGCTCGCTGCAGAGAGATGGCTATATCGTGCTGGGCGTGACGGGCGGAGCCGAGGCAATTCGTACTTTATGGGACGAAGACTACGATGTAGTGATTTGCAGCCAGCACATGGCCGACGCGGAGGGGTTCGACCTGCTGCAATGGCTGCGCACCTATTGCCCAGACACGCGCATGGTCATGCTGGGCGAGCCTGAGAGCGGCGTGGGCCGCGTGCAGGCGTTGGAGATGGGAGTGGCCAGCTATCTTGAGAAGCCGCTGGATATCCAGGTGCTCAGAGAAGAACTCCGGCGCATGCTCTACCAGACAGGCTTTTCTGCCAGTCTGGATTCGTTTGATCTGCTGGATGTTATCCAGATCATCACCATGAGCCGGAAGAATATCGCGCTGGTGGTAAATACGGGGTTGGAGGAGCAGGGAATGCTGTGCTTCCAGATGGGTGAACTGATCTGGGCCGAATATGGGACCCTGCGTGGCGAGGAGGCGTTTTTCGCGCTGGCAGCGCATAAAAATGGCACGGTGGTCCACCGCCTGTGGAACGATCAGATTACACCGAATGTGACGCAGCCACTCTCGCGCCTGATCTTTCAAGCGTTACAGTATCGTTCAAAATATGCCGAACAGGCTAGCGGCAAGATGCAGGCGGTCGAGTCGAGCGGCGCAGCATCGTCGAATGGAACGATGCTGTCACCGGTGCCATCTACGACGATGCCAGAGGCGCTACAGAATCTGGATAACGAGGAAGATGATAGTCCGTTCCAATTTGTAGAGGAAGAGAGTCCTGTTGAGGCGCAAGTGCCGGCAGGCTCGCTTCCCGGCTTCCAGATATCGGAGAGTATGCGTGCCGTGACAGAAGGCAGTGCGGAGATATCCGTTTCGTCCGGCACGTCGAATATTACGCCCACCGTTCAAAAGGCGGCTGCGAGCCAGAATAACGCGCTTCCGTCCTGGCTTACCGATCAGCCGACGCATTCAGATCTGCCGGTGTTGCGCGGAAATACCGGCCAGATGCCGCGTACTCCCCAGGCGCGCACACCCGCGTTCCCGCAGACGCCTTCAACGTCCACGCCATCCTCGCCCGACCAGTCTGCCGCGCCTCAAGGGGTGAGTGCAGAATGGCCTGAGTTGCCTCCACCCCCGCCACCAGTTTTGAAGCCCTCCGATTCGGGCTTGCGCAGAATCAAGACCGAGGAGGCAATGCTCACGAATCCGCGACACGCCACAGTCAGGCCGGATAGCAGCCCGCCGAGCGGACCGCTCCGCCCCACTCCGGCTGAGTGGCAGAGTCCGATGCCGGCTTCGCTGAGCAGCATGACGGGGCCAATGAGTCCGGTCAAGCCTCAGAAGGCTTCAGGGCAGACCGGCAGTATCTTAAAAAGCCTTTCCGCCTTAAGAAAGAATAGCGCCACGCCCGTCCCTGATGCGCGACCCACTGCGGCTTCAGCGCAGCCTCTCAGTGGGACAGACAGGCGAACCTGGGCGCCTCCGGTGACTGAAACACCGGGCAAACGCAATTACTCGGCTCTGGCAGCCGCTTTGCAGACGCTGGGCTATTCGGTCGCGGGTTTTATCGCCTGCGCTATCGTAGGTATGGATGGCATGCCGATTGCTCAGGTAGCTGCAGATGACATGGACATTTCGCCTCTATGCAAGCATTTCGGCAGCATCGTGCGAACAGCATTACTGGCAATGGAACAGGGGCGCGGAGAAATTTATGAACATACGGTGATTACCAGCCGTACCAGACATATTCTCTTACGGCTTCTGAACACGAAAGACATGTTTCAAGTGTTAATCACCACACACGAAACGACTCCCGCGCAGAGCCTGGAGATTATGGCTAGCGTCGAGCCTGCCATCGAGGCTGCGCTGTAACAATCCGTCGCATTCACTAGAAGAGCAGCAAGCATGAGTAAGCAGAAAGAAGAAATGACGCCTGAAGAGGAAGCAAAGAACAATCGCTTCTCTTTTATCGTGGGAATCGTTATCGCAATGGTTATTGTCATCCTGTTTGCGATATTCTTTCATTGAAAAATCTACGTTTCCATGAGCCGCCTCAGCTTCTCCAGATTTGGATCTGAATCCTTTCCAAATGGCGCGTTGGAAGAAGCGGGTGTAGGATCATCGGATGGGGTATGATTCGTGGGGTGTGTCCGGGCTGGCTCGTTGTTCTCTGGGACAGGCGGGGTCAGATGAGAGGGCTGAGGTTCGCCTGTGGACAGGAGGGGCTTTTCTTGCTGTTGACCTTTTTTCCGTTTTAGTTGTTGGAGCTGCTCTTCGATCTGTTGTTCCTGGGAGAGTTGGGCGAGCTGGTTATCGAGGTCGCGCTGCTGCAGATCTGCCAGGGCGCGAGCGCGGGCTTCGACTTCCATCAGGGTATCCTGGGCACGTCTGGCCCGTTCTTGATCTTTGGGAGAGCTAGATTTGCCGAGGGCATCGTAGATGCGTTGCTGGAGCAGCGCGCTGCGTTTGCGCGCAACCAATAGCTCAATGGTTGTGTCAACCTCGGAGATTTTGGCTTCCAACTGGCGCAGAATGCCGCGCATAGTCGAGACAAGCTGCTCTTGCTCCTTTTGCTGCTGCTGATAGCGCTGCGCCTGGCGGCTCAGATCATTGTAGCGGGCAAGAAAATCGCGCGCGGCGTTTTCGTTGTTCTGTTGAACTGCTTGCTCGGCCTTCTTCAGCCATTGGCCGGCCTCAGTCAGAAACTCTTTACTGCGTCTCTCCAGCTTCTTTTCCTCAGCAAGTGCGGTTGCGACCTGCGTTTTAACCTGGACAAGCTGGTTGCGCATATCTAGCTGGAGCTGCCGGAGCGTCTTTTCTGGATCATCGGACTTCTCCGCCATACTATTGAGATTGGCTTGCAGAAGAGTGAGCACACGTTCCAACAGATTCATCAATACCATTCCCCCCAAAACTGTAATGACTGGCCCGTGTGCAGCATGCAAGGCGCTGACCATCTGCATGCTACACACGACCTGGACTTATTTCTCGTTCGGCTTTGCTTCGACCACAGGAGTTCCGCCGTTGCCGTTCTGAGATGGTTCCTGATTGTTGAGCGTCGGAACGCGGTTCATCAGGTCGCCGACGCGGGTACCGCTGAGTAGCTCGAAGAGCGCGGGCACCTGCGCCGCCATATTCATGATGTCGTGAGTCAGGCGGCTGGCACCCATGCCGCCATTGGACCCGTCGCCGGTCGAAACGATGGTCACTTTGTCCACCTTGCTCAGTGGCTCGGCGAGCGCGCGTACAATTTCCGGCATACCGGTGAGCAGCTTATCGAGCACGGCAGCCTGATTGTACTCGTGATAGGCGGCTGCTTTAACCTTCATGGCCTCGGCCTCGGCCTCACCTTTCGCTCGAATAACCTCAGCTTCGGCGAGACCTCTGGCCTTAATCACCTCGGCTTCAGCCAGACCACGTGCCCTGGTGGCTTCGGCGTCGCCCGTGCCTTTTGCCCTGGCCGCGTCAGCCTGACCTTGCGCTTCAAAGATCAAGCGCTGGCGCTCGGCTTCGGCCACAGTCTCGATACGCCTGCGTTCAGCCTCGGCGGCCTTCTGCACTGTTGCTTCCAGTTCGAGCTCGCGGCGCTTGATCTCGGCCTCCTGCACCTTGATCTGCGCCTCTTTCTCAATCTGGGTAACTTTCACGGCCTCGGCAACTACTTGCTGCTGGGTGGTATTGGCCTGGATATCATAAGCTTTATCTGCTGCGGCCTGCTGTTTCTTGACCTCGGCCTCGAATTCGGCCTTTTTCAGGGCCAGATTGCGCTGCGAGGCAGCCTGCATAGCCAGCGACTCTGTCTCGGCTTTAACGCGTTCCTGGTCCGCCGCGGCTTTGGCTACGGCGGCCTCGCGCGCGGCGTTGGCCTGCTGGATCTGCGTATCGCGCGCGGCCAGGGCGGCGGCGATATCGGCGGCCTTGCGGATCTCCACAATCTGCGGGCGGCCCATGTTGGTAATGTAGTCGTTTTTGTCGCGCACGTCCTTGATTGTGAAGGAGATGACCTGCAAGCCCATCTTCTCCATGTCGGCCGTGACGGTCTTGAGCATCTTCGCGCCGACGTTCTCCGGGTCTTTGACCAGTTCCTCAACCGTTAGCTGACCGACGATCCCGCGCAGGTGGCCTTCCATGACCAGGCGAATCAGATTCTCGCGCTCTTGCTGGCTCTTGCTGAGAAACTGTTCTGCCGCGGTCTTAATGCTCTCCGGGTCGGAGCGCACCTTAATCTGCGTGACGGCCTCGACGTTCACCGCTACGCCCTGAGTTGTATAGAGATCCTGAGGCGGAGCTACGTCAAAGGACATCAATTCAAGCGAAAGCTCCTGGACGCGCTGAAACAGAGGAACGACAAACTGGCTTCCACCAGTGACAACATTCACTTTTCGACCACTCGAAATGATCAAAGCCTGGTTCGGACCAACCTTACGCAGCATTCTTCCCCAGATGTAAATGATGAGGAAGATAACAAAGAGTAAAATTGCTGCAAGGATGACAATTGATACAAGGCCCATCTTTGTTTACTCCTTAGCATAGAATGAAAGCATGACGGATTCTGCGATACTTATTTTTCCTGTGAATTTCATTAAGTTGATCTGCAGAGACCTCCCATCTACTCCTTTTGCTGTTCCTGACGCACGACCATTTCCATCTCACCGGGACTTGATTCATTGAGCAACGAGCGTAGCCGGGCCAGTTCGTCGAGGACAGATGGATCGGAGCGCGTTTCCTCGTGCATAAAATGCTCCCAGGTATCGACCTCGGCCACGCCGTTTTCGTAGTTGATCACGACAACCTCCTGGTCGCGTTCCACGCGCTGATTGTTGAGACCGCGTGCGGGAATACTTTTGCGCAGGCCGCCTGGTGAGATATAGATAATCTCGCCCAGGCCCTTTTCCGGGATGGTGATACTTACTTTGCCCAGCATACCGGTGCGGTCCGCTACATCCAGTTCAGTAGAGCCTTCGCTGTTCGCGAAGATACGGCTTAGCGCGAAGAGCAAGACAGCAGCCAGCACAATTCCTGAAACAGCAGCCAGAAACAGGCTCAGGGAGGCGGCCAGGTTGGTCAGGTTGTGGAAGAAGTAGCCAAAGAGGCCGAAACCTAGCAGAAAGAGGCCAAGCGAGGTGGGATTGAGGTAGGCAAATGGGGAGAAGCGCGCTTGCTGGCTCGACGCCTGATTCTGCCGCCCTTGCCCGGCCTGCTGTCCCGCTGGATGAGTTTGCGCATGTGCGTGGGAATGTATGGCCGGATGATGAGCCGTTTGGATATGCGTATGCCCCATACCGTGTCCGGCGCTATGGGAGGCAACATGGCTATGGCCGTGGCTCCCTATCAGGGCAGTTACCAGGAAGAACCCGAAGCCTACCAGGAAACAGAAAATGAAGACCAGGGAAAGCGGATCAGTAGCGATCAAGATCTTCCCTCCTTTCGTGGCAATTCCTGCCTGGCTTTCCCCCAGAGTTTGTGGGGGTCAATTCCCATAGACGGATAGTAAGGACGGAAATAAAATGGCGGTCCACGACCTGAAATGATACGAATTATCCATTGTTCAACAGCCTTTGCAAGACGGGCAGCGGAATATCGAGCAGTTGGGCGAACAGCGTCAGATAGCCGCGCGGATCTTCTACGCTTGCCAGGCGAGTCAGGAAAGCCTGCATCGGAGGGTCATCGGCCCATTCAGAGGCGCTGCTTGCCAGGCGGCTTTGCAGGCGGTCGGCAGGCATCTCGGTTTCAGAGAACAGATCGGTGCTGAGCAGATCGGTGCTAAAATCGGGAGGGTCGCTTACCAGATAGCCCGGATGGACTTTGAAGAAGCGCGACAGCAGATCACGGCTAGAGGCGGTCATATGCACGCGCTTGCCGCTTTCTAATTGTGATAGGTACGCCTGGCTAATACTTTCGCCCAGCTCTTCCCGCATAGCGTTTACCACCTCAATCTGGGTCATTGGGCGACCCAGGCCGCGCAGCTCGCCCTCGACGCTGCGCAGATGTTTGACCTTTTCCGCGAGATCCATACAACATATCTCCAATAACTATCTGCAATAGCAAATATAGCTTTTTGTTATGCGCTTGTCAAGGGTTCGCTCCGTGAAAAAAGCTCTGATGGAAGACGGCAGAAAGGCAAGGAAGCCGAGCAGGGGGGTAAAGGGCATGGATAGGATCATGCCTATCATGTACCGCAGCGATAATTACGGCGCATCGATAGGTTCTTTGTGACTCAGCCGGGTCACAGCGAGATTGCAAGCTCGACTTCCTACTTTCAGTGTACTGAAGCTTGCAACAAGCAGGGTGTGTGATGTGTCATGTTTTGTCATGATGTATCTCCGCCCGCTTACACTGCCTCGCCGCGTTTTCTTATCCCTCCTCCTCTAAAAAGATTATACCCGGCGCGTCCTGCGGCGCAGGGGCGGAAGGAGAATGATACCCAGGAGCACGCCAGCGATCAGGCCGCCAAGATGGTCCTGCCAGGCGAGGCCGGTATCATAGATGTTGAAGACCACGTTGAACAGCAGCCAGAAGAGCCACTGACCTAGCATTGCGTTGCCAGCCGGGCCGAGCGCGCGACGATTGACTATAAAGAAAGCTCCTGTTGCGCCGAAGATGCCCGCGATTGCTCCTGACGCTCCGGCCGATACTGTTACCGCATTGTTGGTTCCGAGTGAAATGTATACGGCGAGGCCACCGATGACGCCAGAGACCAGGTAGATGACCAGGTAGCGCCACTTTCCATAGAAGACTTCGGCGAATATGCCTACGAAAAAGAGAGAGAGCATATTGAGGCCAATATGGAAGATACTGAAATGTAGGAACATCGCGGTGAAGAGGCGCCAATACTGACCGTGAGTAATAAGCGAATTTACCTGCGCACCCATATTAACGAGTGTTTGGAGTCCATTCTGGTCGGAGAGATCGATAAATTCATGGGCCATCAATGCTACAATGAAGTACGCCAGCACATTGAGTCCGATTAAGATAGAAGTCAGGAAGCGTGGGTTCTGGCTGAGCCAGAAGCGCGTGCGGATCATCCGGCGCTGCATGCTGTTTGGGCGGGACCAGGGAGGAATCTGTTCACTCTGTTGCTGCTTTGGCAAGGGCTGCATGAGTTCTGCCTGATCTCCTCCGGCGGGAGTTTTTGCAGATGAGGCAAAGCCTGTGAGACGGCCAGCGTAGCCGTTGGCATAGATTGGTTCGACTGGTGGAAAACAGTTCTCAAAAGTGCCGCCGAACGAGAGGCGTGAGGCGCGTGAACGCGCGAGGCCGGCATCATAGTCCTGGTGGGTCATACGCAAGAGATAAGCGCGCAGGGCGTGAGCGTAGGCATTAGCCGGATCATTTTTGATGGCCGCATCTGTTTGTTGCAATGCCTGGTCGTAGCG
>DATGKW010000265.1:0-4130 GCA_035294465.1 Ktedonobacteraceae bacterium
ACGAACTGATCGCCCCGGTCGAATTCGTTGAGGAACATGCCAAAGCTGGTGAAACCGGGCGAGAAGAGCAGCGTATCGCCGGGCCGGGCGAGAGCAACAGCCACGTCCAGAGCGGCAGTAAACCTGTCGAAGACACCGCGCAAGGGATTGGCGCGACCCTGTTTGCGCGCCTCTTCGTCCAGGGCCGGTAGAAGCTCGTCGGTGCCGTTGCCCTTGAGCAAAATGAGGTCGCGGCAGCGCTGGATGATGGTGGAGGGCCAATTGGCCAGCGGCAGATGTTTGGTATTACCGCCGGCTACAAGGACGATAGGGCCGTCGAAGGCGCGCAGCGCGACCTCTCCGGCGACGGGCGTGGTGCTGGTGGTATCGTTGATGTAGTGGACGCCATTGATTACGGCGATTTCTTGCAGGCGATGGGCCACGCCGCGAAATCCGCGTACCACGCGAGCAATGGTCTCGTCGGGGATGCTCAGCAGACGCGCGGCGGTAGTAGCCAGCAGCACATTCTCCAGGTTATGCGCGCCGCGCAGGGCCGTCTCGCGAAAAATGAAGGGGAGCAGCTCCTCGTGCCCGCGCTGGAAGCTGCCGCCGCGTGTCAGGCTGGTGAACCAGGTCTGGATAGCTGGCGCCTCCTCACCCATGCGGCGCGTCCAATCGTTATCGTAGTTGAAAACTGCCAGGTCGCCGGGACGCTGGTGGCGAAAGATATTGGACTTGGCAGCGGCGTAGTCATCCATACTATCGTAGGTATCAAGGTGATCGGGATAGATATTGGTCACAATGGCTACGGCGGGGCTGATTTTGTGCGGCTCCAGGGCCTCAAGCTGCCAGCTCGAAAGTTCCAGGACTACCTGCGTTTGGGGCGTAATCGTGGGGAGCAACGAGAGGGTTTCGACGCCAGAGACATTCCCCCCCAGCACGGTATGCTGCCCGGTCGCCTTGACCAGCTCGTAGAGCAGCGTCGAGGTAGTAGTCTTGCCGCGCGTGCCGGTCACGCCGATGATGCGGCCGGGGCAGGCCGTGAAGAAGAGGGCAATTTCCTGCTCAATCTGCGCGCCATGTTCGCGAGCGATTTGCAGATAGGGTGAGTTGCGTTTGACGCCTGGCACGCGTAGCACAATCTCGGCCCAGGCAAAATCTTCCTCGCGGTGCTGACCCAGGATATATTCGATTGGCAGACCCTCCAGCGCCCTGATACTGGGGGCCAGAACTTCCGCCGAGCGCAGATCGGTCACGCGCACCTGCGCGCCCTGCTGCGCGGCATAACGAGCCGAGGCGATGCCGGAGCCATGCAAGCCCAGGCCCATAATTAACACACGCTTCCCACGTAGATCCATATTTCTTTCGTTCCCGATGAATTTATTTGCTGAATTTCAGGATGTATGATAGCAGAATGCAAGCCAGGATGTCGAGCCTGCTGTGAGCTTTGCGCCAGCCTTCGATTCAGCGACTCTTCTCCTGCCTCTTTCTCTAGCCAGACACGGCGCGAGGCCAGGAGGGAGAGGAAAGCACGCGACACTTTCCTGACCCAGTAGTAGGAGGCGCGGCGCGAAGGTCGTGTGCATTAGCTCTACCCAAAAGCGCCGCGCCTCTGGACGAGCGCATCGCGAGTCCAGCCACTGAGGCTTTGGTGGCTCTGTGGTTGCCCTCGCAGGAACACGAGCAGAATCAACATGACCAGAAGGAGCACGATAAGAGTAATGATCAGGCTAATAAGAAGCGTTTTTCTATTGTCCTGCCGGTTCTGCGTGAGAGCGGGCTGCGTGGCCCTGGCCATTGCCTGCGCCTGGTTGCCAGGACTGAGGGAAGCCGAGGTCAGAAATGGCTTCACGTTGGTTCGCGTACCCTGTTTGTCTGGAGCAACAGGCACCTGGGGTATGGTTTCACGCGACTGCGTTGATGGCGTCGCCTGCCCTGGAGCTTTCGGAGCCGGCTGACCAACAGCACTGACCTGTGGAGGAGTCGCAGTGAAGTTCCCCTGCTGCGTGGCCTGGGCAGATGATATTTCCACACGAGAAGACTGGCCTCTGGAATCCTTAGGCGAGGGACGAGGGGAAATAAGCAACGTTGCCTCGTCCGCGATATCTTTTATGGTTGGGGCCTGGGATACGTCCTTGCCCGCATAGGATGGCTGAGCTTTTCCCTGATTGGGCGATCCACCTGGCGCGTTTGCCAGAGGGTTCCCGCAGGCCGGACAAAAGGAAGGGGCCGGGCGATTTAGTTCTGCTCCACAGCGTGGGCAGCGCTGGCCGACTGGCTGGGATGACGCCGCCGCCGGTGAGGGAGGCTGCGGAACGGGTGCATTCTGCTTCGCGGCCTGGGCATTCTGCATAGCCTCGTAGAGCATGGGGAGATCCGGCTGCGTACTATGCGGATCGAGCGGACGAGGGCTATTCGTAACAGGAGTAGTCGAGGCCGGGAGCGCCTTTAAGATCGTTCTCAGATCGTTGCTAAATTCTGTCACGGTTTGATAGCGGTCAGCCGGCTTCATAGCCATAGCACGCCGGATAATCGAGTCCAGTTTGCGCAGGACCTCAGGCGGCAGGGCTCCCAGCTGTGCCAGGTGGCGAGAATGGCGCGGCACGGGCTTAGAAGGCTTCGAGACGCCCAGGCGGAATTGCTTCGCCTCCTGCGGCACGTCGGGCGGGTTCTCCGCCAGCCGCTCCTGCAAGCTGATCATATCCGGTCGTCTCTGTTGTAGTGCCTGGCTACGGGCAGAGACGCTGGGCGGCTCGTGGGCCGTCAGGGCGAAATAGAGTGTGCCGCCGAGAGCGTAAATATCGGAGCGCTCGTCTGTGCCGGTGCCGCCGGGATACTGCTCCAGGGGTGCATATCCTGGCGTACCCTGGTGACGAATGAAAAAGAGCGTGCGCGCGCCGTCGGCGGCCGTTTTGGCGTTGCCCAAGTCAACCAGCATAGCCGTTCCATTAGGAGTAATGCGAATGTTATCGGGCTTAATATCGCGGTGAATGATCGGCGGTCGCTGGCTATGCAGGAAGGCGACCGCGTCACAAATAGAGAGCAGCCATTCCATCAGAAGTGCGAGGGGGATCACCTCATTTTTTTGGCGCACGGCTCGCACGTACTCCGTCAGATCGTTGCCTTCGATGTACCCAAGCACAACATAATAATGGCCGCGCTCGTCGAAAGCGGCCAGGTATGCCGGCAGGTTAGGGTGATGCAGGTGACTAAGTACCTGCGCTTCATGCTCCAACTGCGCTTTTCCACTGGCGCCGGTCACGATATATTCTTTCAGCGCGTACAGAGTCTTCGTTTGCAGATCGACAGATAGGTACACATGTCCGAAGCCGCCGCTGCCCAGGGCTCGCTCAATTCGGTAGCGTCCGTTCAGGATAGTACCTGGCGGCAGCGTTTCCACTTGCATAAGAGGGCCTCTCCTTGTAATCTTTCTCCTGAGTATAGTATTGGCAACGGGGCGAGAAGAAGCAATGAACTACGCCACAGTTTCTCAGCAATTTCGTGCATTCGTTCGCATTATACACCAGCCCACAGGAGACCGCCATATATTTTACCTATCCAGTACTATAGATTCAGCCCACCTTGCTCTATCAGATCTATGATTTGCGGTGAGGGCGCTCGCCCGGCATGTGAATTGACGGGGGGAGAAGGCTCGCTTCATCGAGGAACGCCCAGTTGTTCTGCTTTAGCACGCGGAGGTAAAGGAACGTCTCCGTTTGCTTAACTCCTTCTACTTTGTAGAGTTTTTCGGTGAGAAAATGGAGGAGGTGATCGTTATTCTCGCAGACCACCTCTGCAAGCAAGTCAAAGCTGCCCGCGCAGATGATGAGGTAGATCACCTCGTCGAAGGCGCAGATTTTCTCGACTACTTCAAACAGCCGAGCTCCTGAGACGCGAATGCCGATCATGCCGGCCATGGCGTAGCCGAGTTTGACCGGATTGGTGATCGCGACGATCTGCATCACGCGGTTATTGATTAGGCTCGCGACACGCTGACGAACGCTGGCCTCAGAAATACCCAACTCGGCTGCCAGTTTCGTAAAAGGGCGCCTCCCATCAATTTGCAATGCTTCGATAATTTTCCGGTCAATCTCGTCGATTGCTGTTTTGCTGTTCTGCTGGTCCATGGCGTGATTATAGTCTCTTCCGCT
>DATGKW010000266.1:0-22520 GCA_035294465.1 Ktedonobacteraceae bacterium
CGGCCAGTGTGCTGTCGTTCCCATTGCAAGGCGCGTTCCTGCAACATCTCGGTCGAGATCTCCAGGCCGCGCTGAGTGGCCAGTTCTGTGACAATGCGCAGGTATTGCTGCTGGCTGGGCGCGAGGAAAGTCACGCGGAGCGCGAAACGATGCGCCAGGGATTGTTTCTCGTCCATCGTGTCGCGCCAGTTGACATCATCGCTCTGGCTGCCGCGTTCGCTGAAATGCTCGCGGATGAGATTCAGGCGATTGGAGGTTGCGCAGATCAGCACATTGGCCGGGCGAGCTTCCGCCGTGCCTTCCAGCATGACTTTCAGCGCTTTATAGGTTGTCTCGTGCTCTTCAAACGAGAGATCATCAATGAAGAGCAGATAGTGTGGAGCGCGTTCGCGCAACTGAGCAACCACAAGTGGCAGGTCGCCGATATCATCCTTGCTGAGTTCAACCAGGCAGAGGCCCTGATCGGCATATGTATTGACCAGGGCTTTGACGGTCGAGGATTTGCCTGTGCCCGGCGGGCCGTAGAGCAGCATATCCTGCGCTGGCAGACCGACCAGGAAACGCTTGATATTGGTGGTCAGTAGCTTTTGCTGGCGCTCTTGAGCTACCAGGTTCGCCAACCGTACCGGGTCGGGGTGGGCGATTCCGGCCAGGCGCTTCTCAGTTCCGAGCCAGCGCAGAACATGGTAGCGGGCCTGCGTGCCTGTTCCGTGTCGCATCCAATGCTGCTCAAGCGGCTCAACCAGGGTGGTCCAGTCGGGGCACGCGGCAATCTGCGCGGCCAGCACCTCGCGCGCGTGAGGTTCCTCCTCCTTGTTGTGAGCGGGCGCGAGATCGAGCCAGGGAAGCCAGGCATCGCGCAGTGCGGGCATTGCGGGCGTGACAATGGCATTGACCATGCACCATAATGTGTGCGCGTCGAGTTGAAAAAGCTGTTGAAGGGCGTGCAGTTCACGCCGCGCCTGCTCTCGCAGCCCGCGTGAAAGGCGCTCGGAGCCGACGCGCTCGGCCTGCATGCTCCAGGGGTTGCGGTCATCAATCAAGCGTGCAACCAGATACGCCTGCCAGGCATCGGCCAGTCGCGGGGTTGCGTCTTCGTTGGCCATTGCTGCAAGCTCGCTAAAAGCATGACTGTAGCAGCGAGCAACAGAGACCGGCTCCGGATCCGCTGCCGCCAGGGCGTGCAGGAGAACCAGAACGGCATCGCCTGCACTTCCTCCCAGAACGTTGCGCAGCAGGCTCAAACCATCCGCAATATCTAATGCGCTCTGAATATCTGCATGCGGCCTGTATTCGTGCGCAATGATCTGGCCTTGCGCCTGTTTCTGTATAAGCGATTCCATATTCACCTTAATTGCGTGAGATGTGTACTGATCTTGAGGTGGATCAGGCTGTGTTTTAAGTGGAGTATAGCATGGATTGGCGTGGGAGGGCGAATCCCTTAGCTCCAATCCTGTAGAATTTCCTGAGCAGCGCGCGCCCCTTCCCTGGCTGCGCCTTCCATGAAGCCCTGGAACTCGACCGAGCAGTGTTCGCCGGCAAAGTGAATTGGCCCCTGGCGCATGCCTTCGTAGCCGCTAAAGCGAGTGTATTGCCCGGTCTTCCAGCACGCGTAACTGCCCAGAAGGTACGGGTCGCCGGCGGGGTAGCTTAACGCAGCTCTCCCGACGTAATGAGCGCTGATCCCTGGAAAGACCTGCTCTAGTTGCTGCAAGCAGTTCTGAGCATAGCGCCGGATCTTCGCGGAATCATTCGTCGTGGAATAGGCCGCCTCTGGCCTGTACGCGGATCCTCTCTTGCCGCTCGTATAGTTGACGAGCAGACCACTTGAGCCTGTTTGACCGAGAGAGGCATCCCAGAGCGTCTGTATTTCCAGATCCGTGATGATGAAGCCGCTGTGCGGATGCGGCCATGGGCCATCTGCGTACCAGTACGGCCTGTCGAACTGCAAGAAGAGCTTGGAAACCGTGCCGTAGCCAAGCTCTTCGATAGCTGCTTTCTTGAGAGAATCAAAGCCAGCCTGCCGGTAATCAACGTGGCGTAAGGTGCTAAATGGGAGCGCGAGAATCACGCGGTCGCAAGACACCCGCGCCAGGCCATCAGCTGTGGCAAACGTCAGGGTGAGAAGGGCATCGCTCTCTCGTGCAAGCGCTAGGAGTTGGTGATTCAGATGGATACAGCCCTGAGGCAGATGGCGGGCAATCACCTGCGGTAGTTGCTCGTTCCCGCCAACAATTTTGCAGCTTCCTTGCATCGGCCTGGGTGTGGTCAGGCCCCGCGAAGAGCCTCGCGGGCCGAAAAGATAGAGCAGATTGAGGGCGCTCTGCTCATTTGTATCCAGGCCGTAGAAACCAGTGCAGGCGGCGTCCAGCAGATGCCCTACCGGCGTCCCGTGCCCGCCCTCAACATACTGCTCGATCCAGTCATACGCGCTCAGATGATCGAGCCGGAAGCCCTCTTGAGTGAAGTGCGCGTAAGTCGTGGGAAAACCGGCCTTCTGCATCTGTTGCTGTAAGAGAGGTGTGAGCGACTGGAAGTCCTTTTCCAGTTCTTCTGCGCTGTAATAGCGATGACAGAGATACATGATAGCCGGGGCCTGTCCTGCTCTTCCCTGCCCCAGATCGATGGTGGTGAGGCCAAAGCGCTTGATGAGCCGATGGATGGTTTCGTGGTCACCGTCGATAAATTCACCGCACCGCTCGCTCACCATGCCATCTGCCCAGGTCGCGCTATCGGAGTGCATGCGCCCGCCGACGCGGTTGGACGCTTCGTAGATATCGCACGCGAGACCGGCATCTTGCAAGGTGAGGGCTGCATTGAGTCCCGCGATTCCTGCGCCAACGATAGCGATCCGGGGCATAGTTCTTTTGCCTTTCTAGTTCTGACTCTGGTTCTGCTGCTGAGAGCGCACGAGGATAAAGTAGGTCACGCTATCCCACGAATTGTGAATGCCGATGAACAGAAACAGCAGCGTTGCAGCACCAACGACGAAGAGCGCCAGGGCCGGGTTGATCAAAAGAACAATGGCCGCGATAAAAATGGCGGCGTACGAGACGAGCGGAAAGATCATATGCCACAGCCAGTCTTCCAGCACCGGTTCGTATTCATTCTGCTGGCGCGCGCGCCGTATAACGATGATGATATAAATTACTCCCGCGAGGCCGCAGAGACCAAGCAGAAGGCTAACATTCCAGAACGTCGGCCACGGTGCGCTGAGAAGCGCGGCGATGAAGAGCGCGGCACCAAAGTGCGCGACGTTTGGCGTGCCGAATGTCGCGATTCCATCTCCTGACCCTGGCGTCTCTGCCCTTGCGATCAGCGTGATCACGACAAACACCAGGCCGGTCAGCGCGGCAGCTGATGAACCAATAATGCTGTAAAAGCTGTGCCAACTGCTAAGTAACGAGGCGACGGCCTCCTGCACAATAAAGCCTCCTTCCGGTGAACAAGCAAACATTAGAGAGCTTCACCCAGTATAGCATACAATCGTCGTCATAGCTTTTCCGACTTGCGCGCTCGCACAAAGGCGCTGATCAAGCACCCATCGAGCGCGGCATTCCTTAAATATATTAGAGAATATAGAGAGTGGCCGAAGATGCGAACGAGCAGCCTTTTGGGGTATGCTGAGAGAGAACTATGCTCGCCGCGAGTGGGTCACGGAAAGAAAAGGCTGTCCAACACGAGCAAAAGGAAAGGAAAAAAAGGAAGATGCAAGTTTCCCATGCAATCGCTGAGATTCTGAAGCGCGAAGGGGTTGAGTTTCTCATCGGCTATCCCGTGAATCCGATCATTGAGGCCGCCGCGGAAGCGGATATTCGCACGATCATTGTGCGCCAGGAACGCACAGGATTGCATATGGCCGATGCTGTCAGCCGCGTGACATCTGGAGAACGCATTGGCGTCTTTGCGATGCAGCACGGCCCCGGCACTGAGAATGCCTTTGGGGGCGTGGCGCAAGCCTACGGTGACTCGTCGCCCATTGTCGTGCTGCCGGCGGGCTACCCCCGTTCGCTGAACATGGTTCCCCCGAATTTCAATGCCTTCCTTAATTTCCAGCACGTTACCAAATCGGTCGAGCAGGTCACGACTGCGGCGGCAGTGGTGGATGCGCTGAGGCGAGCGTTCACTCAGGCAAAAAATGGGAGGCCGCGCCCGGTGATGGTCGAAATTCCCGGCGATATCTTTACGGAGGAGATTGCCGAGCCATTGTCCTATCGTCCGGCTCCTCGCGTGCGTTATGCACCAGATCCCCAGGAGGTTGAGCGCGTGGCCCAGGTGCTGGTTGAGGCGCAGCGACCGGTTATCTATGCCGGGCAGGGTGTCCACTATGCGCGGGCCTGGCAGCCTTTGCGCGACCTGGCAGAGCTATTAGAAGCCCCGGTCACGACCAGCCTGCAAGGAAAAAGCGCTTTTCCCGAAACACATCCTCTCTCGCTTGGCTCCGGCGGCCTTGCCATGCCCCAACCTGTGTACGACTTTTTGGCGAACTCCGATGTCATTTTCGGCATTGGTTGTAGCTTTACCACGACCAATTACGGGATTCGCATGCCCAGGGACAAGACCATGATCCAGGCCACGCTGGACCCCGCCGACCTCAATAAGGATCTGCCAATCGACTATGGCCTGCTTGGAGATGCGGGCCTGACGTTGAGTATGCTCGTTGAGGCCGTCAAGGATCGGCTCGGTGGCAAGGCTCGCGGCAGAAGCGCGCAGGTTGCTCAGCAGATCCAGGTGGCGAAAACGCGCTGGCTCGACCAGTGGAAACCCCGGCTCACTTCGAGCGAAATCCCGCTCTCGCCCTATCGCGTGATCTGGGACCTGCTCCACACCGTGGACGTAGCCCATACGATTATCACCCACGACGCTGGCAGCCCGCGCGACCAGCTCTCGCCCTTCTGGACTCCGCAGGAGCCGCTGACCTACATTGGCTGGGGCAAAACAACGCAGCTTGGGTACGGGCTAGGCCTGGCTATGGGGGCCAAACTGGCGCGTCCAGATATGCTATGCATCAATGTGTGGGGAGACGCGGCCATAGGCTTCACTGGCATGGACTTTGAGACGGCTGTCCGCGAACGCATTCCTATCCTTTCGATTATGCTGAACAACTTCTCCATGGCCATCGAGCTGCCGGTCATGAAAGTAGCCACAGAGAAGTATCAGAGTACCAACATTTCTGGCAACTATGCAGAACTGGCCCACGCCCTCGGTGGATATGCCGAACGTATCACCGAGCCGGGCGAGATTGTCCCGGCCATTCAGCGTGGCATTCGTCAGACGCAGGAAGGCACGCCTGTCCTGCTTGAGTTTCTGACACAGAAGGAGCGAGCCGTTTCTACTTTCAAGTGAGATGTAAGCGCAAGAGCGTGAACGAATGAGGCGGAAAGGCATAGCTGAAGCTGCTTCCTGCCAGGTCGAGATGTCGTTCCTTTCTATCGACCGCGTGGGGATTTTCAAAGGAATTGACCGTATCCAGGCTGCTGCCATTCACCTCATACGCGGTTCCACCAGTCACTGCGGCGTTATCGGCCAGTTGGATTGCGGCAGTATGCGCGCGCTCAGGGTCGCGGTTCACCACAGCCAGCGCTAGAGAGCGTTCGGTCGCGTTCCATGTGGCCGACACGTCCAGCAGTTTGAATGGACCCAGGCCGGCGACCGGGTGGGACGCGGCCGGCTGCTCCTTATCGGCTGGCAGGCTATACAATTCGCAATCAACGAATGCATCCAGCGCTGTCCCCCTCATATGCTCACTAAACAGGTGGAAGGGGTGATAGATTGTCTGGTAGAATAGTCCCTCTTTATTTGTGAAGATAGGGGCGATAACGTTGACAAGCTGCGCCAGGTTGGCGATTTTGACAACGTTGCACTGGCGCACGAAGCTATTGAGATAGGTCGCGACGGCGAGCGCGTCGGCTAGCGTGTAGCGCTCTTCCAGGCCCGGCCCGCTCCGGTGCATGAACCAGACGTTCCATTCATCGTAGGCAATAGAGATCGGGTGCGCGATATGCTGGTTGTAACGTATGCTCTCGATCCAGGCCTGGCAGATACGCAGCGCCCGCTCGACCTGGTGCGGAGCGAAAACATTGCTGTAATAGTCGTCGCTGCCGGTATAGAGGTGAATGCTGTGGTAGTCAACATAAGGAGCCAGGCCCTCCAGGACGATCCTATCCCACTCGTTCCAGCCATTCTGCCCGCAACTTACAAGCTGGATGGTGGAATCTGTCCACTTCATCACCTTCGCGAACTCAACAGCCTTCTTTACATAATCCTCAGCGCTTAGACTGCCGATTTGCCAGTGCCCATACATCTCGTTGCCCAGGCCCCAGTACTTTACCCCATAGGGTTCCTCGTGGCCGTGCTGCCTGCGCAGGTTTGCCCAGTACGTGTTGCCAGTGCCGTTGCAATACTCGACCCAGGCTTGAGCCTCGTCCAGCGTGCCGCTGCCCATGTTAACGCAGATATACGGTTCAGTGCCAACTAGGCGGCAGTACTGGATGAACTCGTCGGTGCCAAAATGATTGGATTCCTCGGCGTGCCAGGCCAGTTCCAGCTTGCGAGGCCGCTTCTCAACAGGGCCAATGCCGTCTGTCCAGTGATAGCCACTGACAAAGTTCCCGCCAGGCCAGCGCAGCATGGGCAGCCGGAGGGAGCGGACAGCCTCCAGCACGTCTACACGAAAACCATGCGCGTCCGCCAGTGGAGAGCCTTCCTCGTAGATGCCGCCGTAGATGCAGCGGCCCAGATGCTCGATGAATCCGCTGTAGATCCTGCGATCTACTTGACCGATTGTGCGGTCGAGGTCTATTTTGATTCTTGCCATCTCTTACCTCCTTGACTCAAGTATAGCATAGCCAGCTTGTGTGATCATGGCCGGGATAGTGTGTACTCATCGTGCTTTCATCTTGCGGTTGTAGAATTGCCTTGAACTCTCTTACGAATTCTGAGAGCGTTTGTGATGGTGGCAGACCCATATCCGCTTGCTGCTCTGAGCTTACTCTCTCTGCTTGAGTGCAATCTATGCCTGGCTGATTTAGGAGTTTGTTTGTTTATGAAATCCATGAAATCTCGTCAAGCGCCCACAATCTCTGATATAGCTACTCGCCCGCTTCCAGCCAGCAGGCCGGAGGCCGCGCCTGTCCGGCCAGTTTTGCCTTTTCAGGGCTGGATGCTCCTGCCCATGCGCCTTTTTCTGGCACTGACATTTGTGTACGCGGGCGTGCAAAAGTTGACCAATCCACAATTCTTTCATAAAGCGACCCCCGGTTATATTGGCAACCAGATTATCGGTATGGCGCATGGCTCACCCATTCAATACTGGCTGATCAAGCTCGTACTCCCTCATGCGATCCTCTTTGGCTGGGCGGTCGCGCTGGGAGAGATCGCGATTGGCCTGGGCGTTCTGGTGGGCTTTCTCTTCCGCCCGGCGGCTTTCTTTGGCCTGGTGCTCAATGTGCTCTTCTTTCTGACTGCAAGCTGGAACGTCTACCCGTACTTTTATGGAGCCGATATCGTGTTCGTGTTTTGCTGGATCACACTCTTGCTCACCGGACCATTGCCCACCGGCCTGCCCTCCATCGATGGCTGGCTCCAGCGCGTCTTTTTCCCGCGAGGCTTTGCGTCCGGGGAGAGCTGGCTGACACGCCTGCTGGCCGTCGCGCTGCTGGGCATGAACACCTGGAGAGCAGCCGAGCCAATCAGTGCAGCGGAACAACGGCGAAATCAGCATCACCAGCGGGCGTTTGTGGCCCAGCGACAAACGCGCCGCGCTTTCTTGAACGGCACGCTCGCAGGAGGAGCGGCCATGCTCGGCGTGGCCCTGATGAGCGCTGTCTTGCATGTGTTTAATCGCCCGGCGGCCAGCAGTTCCGCTGCGACGGGCGGCCAGAGCGCGGGCGGAAGCGGTTCGGTCATTGCCCAGGTCAAGTCAGTTCCTGAGAATAGCGCGGTCACGTTTACTATTCCCTCAACTGGCGATCCAGGCGTGCTAATTCACCTGACCAATAACCAGTTTGTTGCCTATGACGCGACCTGCACGCATGCCGGCTGCCAGGTGGGTTATGATCCTACCAGCCACGAGCTGATCTGCCCGTGTCATGGAGCGGTTTATGACCCTGCTCACCAGGCGACTGTTCTTCAGGGACCGGCCCAGGAGCCGCTGACCTCGGTCCCTATCCATATTGACGCGGGCACCGGAGACATTACCCTTGCCTGAGTCGTTCTCTACAAGGGTAATCTGTTATTGACCACTTCACCGGCTGCCGGTATGCTGTAAGCAAGGATGTGTGAGAAAGGAGGGTGAGCGTTATGCGTCTGTTAGTCGTCGAGGACCATCCAGTTCTCGGAAAGGATCTCAAGAAAGGGTTGGAGCGGTGCCATTACGCGGTGGACCTGGTTGCGAATGGTGAGGATGCTCTGCTGCTTGGGGAGACGACTCCTTACGATCTGATCATCCTTGATATCCTGCTGCCCGGCCTCGATGGCTGGGAGATCTGCCGGCGTTTGCGCGCTCAAGATCGGCGTATGCCTATTCTCTTCCTGACGGCCAGGGGAGAGGTGGATGATCGCATTCGTGGGCTGGATCTTGGCGCCGATGACTACCTGGTCAAGCCTTTCGATTTTCGCGAGTTGGAGGCCCGTGTGCGCGCGCTTCTCAGGCGCGAAGGCTCAACCAGAAGCTCAATTCTGCAATTTCTCGATATTACACTCGATACGCGCACACACGAGGCTAAACGCGGGAAACGCGTCATTCCACTTTCCAGTAAAGAGTACGCTCTGCTGCGTTTCTTGATGAGCCGACCCCGTGAGATTTTGAGTCGCACCACGATTGCTGAACACGTGTGGGATTACGATGCCGAGCATTTCTCTAACGTCATTGATGTGTATATTGGCTATCTGCGAAATAAGCTCTGCGCTGGCGGTGAGCCTGATGTGATCCAGACCAGGCGCGGCGCCGGTTATCAACTCAAGGAACCAGATATATGAGCCGTTTCAAACAGAAATACTGGCCACCCGGCATTCGCCTGCAAGTGGTGTGCTGGTACGCGGCCGTTTTTACCATCGTTCTGCTTCTGGCCGGGGCCGCGTCCTACCACTACTTCGATAATGCGCTGGAAAGTAGCGTGGATACCAGCCTGCATATTCAGGCGCGGCAAATTGCTGAAGAGATTACCGTAGGCAATGATACCATCATAATTCACGATGCAACCGGCAGCCTGTCAGGTTTCAACAGCACGCAACCGGCGGAACAACAGGTCGATATGAACTACGGGGCGCTGGTTCGTCTGCTCGATATTCACGGGCAAGTTCTGCGCGAAACTCCTGCCAGCCGGAGTCTGCGTGTGCCTGCTCAGAGCATCACACAGCCCCTGCGCGGCCAGCCCTGGGAAGGCACAATCAGAATGACTGACGGGCAAGAGGTCCAGTTTTATAGCCAGGCTCTCACAGCGAACGGGAAAATCTTTGCCATTCTTCAGGTTGGGCAATCGCTGGCCAGCATGGATGCCCTTTTGCGGCAGTTAGTCGCGCTTCTGTTCATCGTTGGATCTGTGGCCTTGCTTCTCTGCGCCGCCAGCAGCTACTGGCTCACTGGTCGCGCCTTCGCGCCTATTCAGCAGGTGATGCGGACGGCCAGGCGGATTAAAGCGGGGGATTTGCGCCAGCGGATTCCTCTGCCGCGAGCGCACGACGAGATTCGCGCTCTGGCTGCCACACTCAACGAAATGCTCGATTCGCTCGACCAGACCATAGCCCGCCAGCGCCGTTTTGTCGCCGATGCCTCTCACGAACTGCGTACTCCCGTCGCGGTGATTCGCAATAAAACCAGCATGGCCTTGCTTGGCTCGCAGACGCAGCAGGACTATGCTACCATTTTGCAGGAGATCAACGCGGAGACAGAGCGCCTGGGGCATCTCGTCAGCGACCTGCTGGCGCTGGCGCGCGGAGATGAGGGACGCGCTCCTTTTGAACAAGAGACGCTTCGCCTTGATCTGCTGGTCGCTGCCTCGGTTGCCAGCGCGAAAGTACTGGCTGAGGAACGGGGCATTCAACTTACTATGTGTATCGGCGAGCCGGCGACCGTCATAGGGGATGAAACCCGCTTGATCCAGGTCGTGATGAATTTGCTCGACAATGCCCTTTACTATACGAACGCCGGCGGCAAGGTTGAGGTCAGCGTTGATAAAGCGCGTAATATGGCGCGATTAGCTGTGCGCGATACCGGCGTTGGCATTGCCCCGCAGCATCTCCCGCATATTTTTGAGCGTTTTTATCGCGCTGATCCCGCGCGCCAGCACATGGCCGGGGGCGGCAGTGGCCTGGGCCTGGCTATCGTCGAGTGGATTGTACGTGTTCACGGCGGCACCATCTCTGTTGACAGCCAGGTCGGTCATGGGTCCTGCTTTACAGTGCTGCTTCCTCTCGCTACGTCTGCCCCTTTGCAGTCAGCGAGAGATGCTGGTTAGCAGACGCCATCAGTGCCAGGAGGAACACCCTGGCAGATCTGACTTTTGGTAAGGAAGCCATCGGCAATGACCGTAGACTTGATGTTAGTGCGGTCAACCGTCACGGGCTGGTCAAGAATAGAAGGGATCTGGCCGCCATCGTAGCTGGCTGTTGTCTCTCCGTGCGTCAGGCTTGCGGTGCTGATTCCCTCGAAGATGGCCTTCACCAGTTCGCCGGTTGATTGGGCTTCGCGAATGATTGGCTTGTAGACCGTCATGCTTTGATAGCCCAGGAGGATGTCGTTCACGCCGGCTGCTGTGGCGTCCTGCCCTGTCACCAGCACTCTCCCGGCCAGACCGACTCCCTTCAGCGCATTGATCACGCCTCCGGCCATCACGTCGTTGGCAACGTAGGCGATTTGAATATTGTCGTTCTGGTTAGCCAGCGTTGTCTCTGCTTCCGATTGCGCGACGTTCCCATCCCAGTTGGCTGTAAAGGTTTCGTAGACATTGCTCAGCACACCCCTGGCGATCAGAGGATCAAGCACGATATGCATCCCCTCGCTGAAAAGCAGCGCGTTGTTGTCGGTTGGTGAGCCGTTGATCATCATTATATTGACGGGCTTGCCTTCCGTCGCGTAATCGAGATAATGTTCGGCGATATACTGGCCCTGCAACTCGCCAACTTTGACGCCGTCAAAGGAGACATAGTAGTTCAGGTCTTTTGATTCGATCATACGGTCGTAGGCGATTACCGGCACATTCTGAGCCCTGGCTTTTTCCACAATGGCTGCTGCCGCTACGCTATCATGAGCGCCGACAATCAGGATACAATCTCCGTTCGCCAGGTCGGTTTCGGCCTGCTGCAACTGGAGATTGGAGTTACCCTGCGCATTGGCATAATCGATATGCACGCCGGGAATAGCTGCCTGCACGGCCTTGACAAGCAGAGGATGATCTTCGGCCTCCCAGCGAGTAGACGAGTTTGTCTCAGGGAGCAGGATGCCTACTTTTGTACATCCCTTGCCCCCATTGGTGGCAAATGGTCCGCTACTGCTGCTGGTGCCGGTATCGCAGGATGTCAGAAGAAAGGCAGCGAGCACGAAGGCGCAGACCAGAACAGATGGTATCCAGTTTCTTCGATGAAAGAAAGACATCACGCTAATTTTCCTTTCTCACAGGTTATTCTCCAACAAGCTGGCGCAATTGTGCGATGACCTCTTCTAGCTGGGTAGCAGCTTCAGAAGCAGAAACCGCGCCTGAAACCAGTTGTTCTGCCACCTGATTCGTAACCTGTATGGCCGTTGAAAGTCCTCTGCCACTGCGCTCTTCGTGGAACGATGCCTTTTTGATGTAATTGGCTGCTGAGGCAATTTCACGCAAATAGTGCTGTTGTTTGGCGGGATCGAGCCGTTCCCAATTCTGCGTGAGCTTCTGCACAATTTCGCCCAACTTATCGGCGGCCTTACCCGTGGCTTTGGCGAAGTATTGCACCGATTCGAGGCCGGTCTGCGCCGATTCCACAATCCACTTCTGCTCTTTGGCCCTGGCCTGCTCGCGAGCAGAGAAAACCTTCAGCGCCTGGCTACTTTTTGTGAGAGAGGCGACAGATCGCAGAATCGGTCGTGTTGTATTGCGCCCGATGAATAGACCAGCCAGGCCAGCCAGCAGGGTGACTATTACGGCGATGATCAACAGAGAGATATCCTGCTGGCTGGCCGCGCCGGTGATGGTACTGACGGGTCGGAGAACGATATAGGTCCAGGGAACCACCTGACAGCTTACCTGATATGCCTGGTATGCTTGCGTCTGCTCTATCGGAGTGAATTGATACGCTGCCTGCTCCGTCTGTTGCCGACTGGCGAGCGCCGAATCAAAGTATCTGCTATCATTCACGTCTCCGGCACCGTAGAGATCCTCGCTCATGATCTGCTGCTGAAATTGCGGAGAGAGCGGCTCGACAGCTTTAAAGAGGGCGGTAGGCAGGGTCGTCAGGGTTGTATCGAGATTTGTGTATGCAATGCGCACGCCGTGTCCATCGATGATCGTGGCGTAGCTGCCGGTCGCGGCGTTGGTCTCGTTGTTCACCATCGTCCAGATCTGATTCAGCAAGAGCGTAGAGCGCGCGATGCCGGCTACGGTCCCGTGCGCGGATGGAATAGAGGTATAGATATCGACGTAGGCCATATTGAGGTTGGGATTAAAATATACGTCTGAAATGACCGTCTTATTCGGGGTTGCCAATTCCGCCATAATCTCCGGCGGAATGGCGTAATTTCCGCGCTTTGTAGGATTGGTGGGGTAAGAGAGAAGGACGTGCTCGTGGGTATCAAATAAGGTCCAGGTGCTATAGTTCGGGTCCAGGCTCTCGCCGAGTTGCAATTCCTTCCTGGCCTGGCCTGCATAGCCAGGAACACCGGCGAGGAATTGTTGGATGGCGTAGAAATGTCCCAACGCCTGCTGGTCTTCTTCGCGAGCGATGAACAACGAATCAATCGCCTGCTCGTGTGATTGGGCGTCACTCTCCATTTCAGTAATGGCCTGGTTCGTCAAGGTCGGCCGTAAGATCAATTCGCTACTAATAATAGTAATGAGGAGGGGAAGTATTACCGCTGCGATAAGCAGGGCGGAAATACGAACGGTCAGCGAGAAGCGCTTACCCGGAAAGAATGGAGGTGCAGAACCCTGCATGAGAGACTCCTTCCTTGAGAAAAGAACTGGAGAAAAAATAACTACTGGTTACTGTTGAAGGAAGCCAGCTCGCTCCAAGTCTTCGAGCATGACCTGCACTTCGTCGGGATTGCGCGCCATTAAACGCGCCAGCTCGGTCACATTTCTCTGACCATTGATGAGCAACAGCAGGCGTCTCTGTGCCCGTTGAAGCGAAGCGGATTCCGGGCGGGAAAGGGCTGCCTCGCCCGCTTGCGTGCGTCTGGGGAAAGGAGAAGGCGCCGCTTTGCCGGGAGCATCGGTGGGAGGGGCGAGACCAGAAAGAAATGGCGCTCCAGCATGGTTCGGTGATGCCCTATTGCGATTCAAAGCATATGGCCCGGCTGGCGACACGCCGTTAGTGTCGTTTGCATTAATGAAAGAAAAACGGCAGCTTTCCCAGGTTCTCAGGTAGTTGAATGCAGCCAGGCCAGTATAATTGTTCGTGCGGGCATCGACGGCTCTGCCGTTCACAAAAACAATATACCCTTCTTCGATGGTTTGCCCGGCATCGCGCTCAACACTGAGTGTCCCGCTACGGTATCCAAGCTGCAGAATTTGAATGATGCTCGCGAGGCTATCCGTCTGAGTTTCTCGTTGCGACTGCATATCTTTTCCCTGGTCGCCAGCGACTTCGGGCACAGACCTGAAGTGGAGTCAGCTCAGGCAACGGGTGTACAGTTCGCATACAATTTCTTCCGCTCCAGGGCCAACTAGCTTTTCCAGTTCCGCCTGAAAGTCTGCCAGGCGGTTGTAGCGAGCCATAATGGCTTCGTGCGAGGCGACGGCCGCAAAACCATCCATCGCCAGCCGCAACGCTTCGCATTCTTGCTCGATACGCCGTTTAAGTAACGCGACTTCGCTTTCCAATTGGAACCACTCCTTTGCGCTGCCTGCTCATTGAGCCGTCCCTGGCAGGCGCGGGTAGTGGTAGCTGTCCTGGGGGGTCGCAGCCATGGAAGGTCAAGGCCGCGTATTACACAGGACAGTTTACCACGTTTACCTCGTCTTAACAAGAAGTACTGCGACTTCCTCTAAAAAGGTCGTACTACGAAACGTTCAGATTATAGTTCTGGGTGTTATTGTTATCCCAGGAGCTGTTCTGGTTATAGAAGGCCATGTTGAGTGTCGTGGCTGACGAAGGGACGGTGATCGTTGCAGTCCATGTGCCGTTGGTCTGTCTGATCATGGGGGTATCCGTGATACCGTTCCAGTTGTTATAGCCCCAGTGCATGGTAATGCTGGTAGCGCTCGCTGCCAGGCTGCCGCTATAAGCAATTGTTACCTGTTGACTGTGAACGGGACAGGGCGTTGCCGTGACCGCACCTGTTGAACAGGAGCCGCTGCTAGTGCCGACGGTGATATTGTAATTCTGGGTGTTATTGTTATCCCACGTGCCATTGCCGTTAGTAAAGGCCATGTTGATTGACGTGGCATTAGACGGCACAAAGATGGTAGCTTGCCAGAAGCCATCCGAGCGTTTAATCATTCCGACATCGGGTGAGGAGACAGTGCTCCAGTTGTTGTAGCCCCAGTGCAGATAGACATGGCTCTGGTTATCCAGCGAACCGTCGTAGTAGATGGTCAGCGCTTTGCCTGCCTGAGCCGGGTTGGGACTGTAGTCAATTACCTGGCCCTGGTGCGGTGTGTAGGAACTGGCTGCGTAGCGCTGAGCCACGATAGAAGGCTGATCAGCAACCGTGCCTGTTGCAGCGGAGACAAGCAGGGTGATAAACTCACCCATCGCCCAGTTAAGGGGGTCCATTGATTTGGTCGGCGTGCCAGGTGTGTAGCCCGCCGGAGCCGCGTCGTCCCAGATCTGCTCAGGGATCATCCCGGTGCTGTTGGCCGCAGCCATCATAGCGGTGAGTGCTGCATCGCCTGAGCCGCCTGCCGCGATAGTATAGATACCGCGTTCCCCCGATAGGAGGGGCCACAGACGCCCGACACCAGCGCCGGTGTAATTGGCCCCCGTGGAGGTCTCGCCGTACCCATCGTGGTTATAACGATACCAGTATTGATTGCCATTGATGGTCTGTTCGATGGTCGAATCGATTACCGGTAGCGAAAGGGTGATGTACGGAGAATTGGCCGGGAACACGCCCAGGCGTACCAGTTCCAGAAAGCCAGCGTCGACAATCGAGGTTTCGGGCCAGGTGCCACCGCCGTTCGCGATAGTGATGCTGCTGCCATCGTTGGGGTTGCCATTGGGGGCAATGCGAATAAAGTAATCGCCGTTACCCAGCGAGCCTGTCGTAGTGAAGGTCCAGTTCTGCACCTGTGCCTGCCAGGAATCTGCCGTATTATCCCAGGTGGCTGCGTCCGCCGTATCCCCGTTATCCTGCGCCAGGGCCGCGGCGCAGACCAGACCGGCGATCTCTGCTGCGATGGTCGAGGGGCTGTAGCCGCTATTCTCTTCCCACCGATCCTGCCCGGTCGAGGGGCCATGATTGACGATGTAATTGGCCGCGCTTTTCACATGACTGAACGTCGTACTATCAGTAAGACCTAACTTCCAGGCCAGAATGATGGGAAATGCCTGTTCATCCATCTGGATGCCGTTCCAGTAGGGTGTGCCGTTAACCCAACTGTTCTGGGGGAAGTGACCATCGCTCTCCTGCTGAGTAGTAAAGGCCCATTCGACGGCGCGGGTAGGATCGGCTGTGTCGCCAGCGACGATCAGGGCGCTGGAGAACTCGTACATATCGCGTTCCCAGACCAGGTGATAGCCTCCATCGCCATCACCATTGGTATCGCCCCAGGGCGTGCCCAGGCCGGCTACCATTGCACCCGTCTGCTTATCCTGCGAAGCTTTGAGCACGTTGGCCGCCAGATAGTACTCCTGCTGACGAGCCTGTTGAATGGCCTGGGTGCTGCCCACGGACGGCGGGCTTTTCAGGCTGCTGTCGAAACTGTTCCACTGCGAGACGTAGGTGCTGAGCATCGTCGAGAAATTGTCGCCCAACGTTCCCTCCAGGGTTTGCTCAGCGCTGGTCATCGAAGCGCTGCTGCCGCTGCCCTGCCCAAAGGAAAGCACCAGGTCAAAGGTTTCTGAGGTCGCGGTCGAAGTATTGATCTTGCCGCCATCCGAGAGATCCAGCAGGCCGGTCTGGGCGGTATTTCCGTTGTTGGCGGCGGTGTAGGTATAGTTCATCGTATAGTCAGGACAGGTACTGCTGCCGCAATTGCTGGTGCCTTTGAGATCTGTCCAGCCGTCGTTGACTCCCACGAAGCCTGAGCTGGTCATACCGGACTGATAGGGGATCGACGCGGCCAGGGCACTGGCGTAGTCGCCGGACGAATCTGTAGTGAGCAGCATAGTCATCCCGTTGTAGACTTGTGTGGAACTGCTATTGTTATTCCCTGCATTATGCATGGTCGGGTTGTACAGCACGTACAGGAGATAATTCGAGAGCGTGCCGCTCAAGGCAGTAAACGTCACCTGCTGAATCAGCGAGTTGCGGTTGGGGTCGGTGTAAATGGTTTTAGTGATCCGGTATTTCCCATTTTTGGCCGTGTTGGTGGTAGTCCAGGCCAGCGAATGGGCGTTATACAGAACCGTGTTTGCGGTGGTATCGACCTTCTCCTCGTCAACCCAGGTATGGCCGCTGTCGCCGATAAGAAATTGCAGGTCTGTCGTATTAGCTGTATCATCGGTGGGATAGTAAACTTCGCTGATAATCCCATTGTAGCCGGTAAACCAGACATCGCTGGTGGTGCCGGTCGTGGCCGCTGTGCCGACGATGGTATTGGTGGAGGGTGCCCAGATGGACGATGCTCCCGGCCCATTGGGAGCTGTCCCGCTGGCGTAGGCCAGTCGCGGAACCAGGAGTGAAGCGATCACGGTAAGCAGAAGAAGGCCGCTCACGGAAAAAAGACGGAATGGCCAGCGCGCGTTTTTGCCAGCAACGCGGAAGAAGTAATCCTTCAAACGTTGATGCATCAAGGTTTCCTTCCTTTTCTCCAACGCGAATAAACGCATGGTTCGCTAACGAACAAATGGAGTACAATCAGATCAAAAGCCACGATGATGTACAAAGTACGCAATTCGATGCAAAGATGCATGCCTACGGGAGCTTCTGGTAAGGAACTGCCGATGTTTGAAACCTCCTGTTCTCCTCCTGCCGGGAGGGGCCAGCTACAAGAATGGTGACACACAATCAGCGCGCTGTTCTTACCGAGCCTTCTAGCAAGAATCGTGCCAGAAAGTGTGCTACTCTTGTAAGTTGTCTACATGTGTGGCTTTCTGTGGACACGGAGGAGAGCCATGTACTCATCCTGCTTAGCACACATACTCAGCACACGCATATGTTGCGAAGCGGAGCAGCGGCCAATTTTACGATGTACTCATCCTGCTTAGCACACATACTCAGCACACTTGGTAGGAGTAGCACACTTTTTAGAAGAGAGAACTACGGCAGCGAATCTGCTTATGTGAGAAGGGCGCGGTGCTCGCCAGAGCAGTGAAGCACGCTTCCTTGCCTTTCGGGCCGCTGCGCTGTTGCCTGCTCATAAGCAAGAGGCAGCGTCCAGTCGCCGCTTTGCAGTGCAACGCGCTGCACGGCCAGAGACACTACGCGCTCTGCCCCGATACATTTTGCTCGCAGATCTGGTGGCAATTCGTCTGGCTCCAGAATTTGGGCAAGGCCGGAAATAGTCAGAGCTACTTGCATGCTGTAATCGGGCACAATGATCGTCGCAAGCCCCGTTTCCAGGATATTGCCGATAGCCTCGAAAGCGCCGTTGCCTTTGTAGTCTGGTAGCAGCAGCTTCCCACCCGGAGAACACTCTTCGGGAGATAATGCTGTGAGGAAGCCCGGTGCGCCTCCTCTATGATTGATAGAGCAGACGCCCTGGCGATTCGCGGTGCAAAGAAAGCAAGAGACGTGTTGTCGCAAGAAATCGCCAAGATAGCCGGAGAGAGCGTTTCTGCTTCCATCCTGGAATTCCTCAAAGAGCCGTTCCCGATCAAACTGCACGACTGGAGAAGTCGTCAGCCCTGGAATGCTCGTGCGAATATACCTGGGACAATGAAAAAAGGCTTGTTGCACGCGGATACCCAATCTACAGGGATGTGGCCGTCTGAACAGCAACCTGGCGACCCAGGTCTGTTTCGGGGGTCCTTCAACCTGCCCGTGGACACACAGACGCTGGCGTGTAGCGTGACTGATAAAGAAAAGCCCGACCTGGCCGCCGTTTCGCCGGTGAAGATTTTTGAGCCAGTCAGAGTGGGAGCTTTCCTCGTCCAGATCTAGCAGGCACCTGGATGGTTCAGGACTCTGAGCAAATCCTGGTGGCCCGAAGATCAACTGCCCTGATAAACTCCCTTGTTCATTCATTCCTGCGAGAACACACATCACGCGTTGGGCAAGAAAAGCCTGAGCCTCTGCATTGAGAAAGGAACGCTTCTTGCGGTCGAAAGCCGCGCCGCTGGCCTGGGTATTCCAGCGTATCCTGGCCTGATACTGGCCATGGGAGAAGGATGAGCGCTCATCCATACGAACTTTTCTCCTTTCGTCTTCTTCCAACAACACCTGAGTAGGGCGTGTTCGATCCTCATGATTTACAGCTTCCCCATGCAGATTCGCCGCGCAAAGGATAGAGGAGGCTGTGCGAAGAAATGTATTGTATCCATTTTTCACTCTATCTCTATCCAGCGAATACCGCGGGCGCGAGTAAAAACCATCGCCAGGAAAATGGGGCACGCTCTACATGAATGAGTATAGTATACGGTGAAACATATATCAATATATTTATCGTGCTATACAAGAAATCTTAATGGGAAATTTATATAGATGTATTCATATATAAGTACGTTGTATCCGGTGAGAAGCTATACAAGAAGGGCGTTCAACGACGCCGGAAGCCGTATGTCTTGCTTTTCTAAATATTTCATTGTATACTTGCTTCAGTATCGTAGCGCGATACAAAATCTGTCCAGAGGTTGTCCTGTTGTAAGCTGGGGTGCCCTTATGTAAGGGTATCCCTTGATACGATTGACAAAAGCATCATTGTCAACCGTCGGCAATGCAGTGAAGCATTGACAAAGGAGGCTCTTCTCATGTCAACCTTTGCTCCCTCCGTCTATCTTCCTGTCGCTATTGGCTTCTTCGGACTGGGCACCGGCTATTTCATCTGGGGCGGTCAGGCCCTGCTGGGCTATCCCAAGTCCTCGCCTGAAGTGAACAGGACAATGGGCATGTGGGCATTCTGGATGCCCGGCTTTATGCAATTCGTTACCGGTATTGTTCTTTTGATCGGCCTGACCTGGTTCAATGTCTTTGGCAAGACCGCGCCTCTTTACATGGCGGCTGTAGCTTTCACTGCCTATGGTATTCACTGGTTCGCCATGGCACATCGCCGTTTTATCGATTCCAGCGCTGCGCCAGACGCGTGGATGGCTATCGCCTTTCTCATTCTCTCGGTGCTTGGGGTTGTCATTTTTATCGGAGCCAACGATATTCCTGTCGCTATCGTGTTTATCGGTCTTTCTCTGATCTATCTGACGGAAGTGCCCACGCGCTTTGGGGTGTTCCCTGGCGGAGTGCGCCTGGTAGCTATCTGGCAGATCCTTACGGGCCTCTGGTTGATGTACATGACCTGGGCAGTTGCGTTAAACATCTCGTTGAACATGCATCTGTGGGTCTAGCTGGCAGCTTGCCCTATAAAAAAAGTGAGAAGAGGCACATCCTCTTCTCACTTTTTTTATAGGGCAAGCTGCCAGGTGGAGAGCAGATCCACCGGCAGCCGACCAGATCATTCATTAAACCACTGTGCAGGTGGTGCCATTCAACGTGAAAGACGTGGGCACCGCATTGGTGACGTTATTCCACGTGCCATTGAAGCCCGGTTCTGAGCTTAACGATTGGCCTGGCGGTATGGATCCGTTATACGAGAGATTCGTGATTGTGACGTTTGCTCCAGTTTGCGTGTAATTGCCGTTCCAGAGTTGGGTAATCGTCTGTCCATTGGCAAACGAGAACTGAAGCGTCCAGCCATTGATAGCAGTCGTTCCCGTATTCGTGATTGTGAAGCTTGCGCCGAAGCCGCCTGACCATTGATTCGTGATGGCATAGTGGACCGAACAACTCGTACCGGGAGTCTGGGTGGGAGTAGGAGTGGGCGTGCTGGGCGGCGTAGGCGTGGGTGTAACGCCCGATGTCGGGGTAGGAGTCACGCCTACTGTGGGAGTAGGAGTCACGCCCACTGTGGGAGTAGGAGTCGGTATACTGGTCGGAGTAGGAGTCGGAGTGACCGGAGTCGGCGTACCGTTCAGCGGGGGCGCGTTGCCGAAGATCTGCGTTGTTCCTTCATACAGAGGCATGTCGTAGACCTCAACCGGCGTTGCTCCCTGCGCGGCTACCCCCTGAAGCGACCAGTCGTTGGTGGGGTCCCACGCGCCCGAACTCGTAATACGGAACTGCACCTGTTTCTGGTAGTTACTCTGCCCACCGGGGAAGATGTCAACCCCCGCGCAACTGACCGTGATGTAATAGATGTTGCCTGAGTATTGGTACGGCCCTCCAAGCTGGCTGCCACACTCCGTGTACTGCGTCTCCAGGGAAATCATGCTCGGCGTCACGCCCGGCTCCAGGGTGAAGTAGTAGCGCAGGGAGAGATCGTTCGTGATGCGAGCCGGCCAGCCCGTCTGATTGATGAAATGCGCCTGAATCTCGGTGAAGTTACTCCCCGAGTTGTTGATCGAGGCTGTAACGTACAACTGGTCATTATCCGGCGCCTTGTCCGGGTACGAATTTGTGGGCGTGCCGCCGTACTCACCGTACAGGCGTGCCAGCGCACCGACCAGAGCTGCGTTATAGTCGTCTGCCGGCTCGTTGGTCTGGTAATTCGTGCGATCATTGGTGAAAGCGTCGTTTGCAGCAGATGGGCCGCCTACCACTGCTCCATAGAGAATATGGCGCTCGTAGGTCGGATCGTTGATGTTCTGATCCCAGGAATCGTGCGCTTCACGATGGTGCGGAGTTGTGGGATAGCACGAGCCAAACCCAACCATGTAGCTACAGTTGAGTGGATTCTCGCCCAGGATATAGTTGATCTGGCGCTTCGCGAAGTCGTGGTAGCGCGAGTAGAGCGCATTGCTCGATCCCAGATAGTCGGCGAAGACCAGCGCCAGGAAGGCCGTATTTGCCGCGTAGCGCAGCGAACCCCATTGATTGAGGAACGCCTCGCCTCCCGGAGAGTAGGTGACTTCCGAGCCATTAAAACCAACGGTCCACCAGTCGAGGAAATGTTCGGCGTCGTCGATGTACTGCTGCTGACCGGTAATCTCAGCCAGTAAGACATAGCAGCCATACGAGACATCATCCCAGTTGATCGTCCACGAATAGGCTTTATACGAGGTCTGCGACTGATTGTTGAGGTTGGCGTAATAACTTTCGGCCTTGGTCAGATAGCTGGTGTTACCCGTCGCTTCGTACAGCCAGATCGCGCCCCAGACCAGTTCATCCCAGTACCCGCTTGAGGTGTAGAAGCCCTGGGCGGCAGTAATGCAGTTGGAGTAGATGCCGCGATAGGTGTCGGCGAAAGTATAGAGGTTCTCGGCGTGTGTAAGGAGCGTGGCAGAGTATGTCGGATCGTTCGCTTTGAAGACAATCGAGGCCGAAGCCAGCGCCGCCGCCGTCTCACCGGCCAGATCAGAACCAGGGCAGCTTGCAGTGATCGCGTAGGATGGGCGGGTCATGATATCTTGCATGACCTCTGCTGGTCCCCAGAACGCGTGATCTGTGTTCGGATCACCTACTTGTCCGTATAGCACATCTGGAGAAGGATTTGCTTTGATAAAGTAATCAGTTGCCCACCTGATGTTATTCAAAAGATACTGGTATTGCCCGCTATTGATGTAATCCTGCTGATACTGAATGACACCCCAGTCCAGCATGGTCACAGTGTAGGCCATCGGCAGCCCGAACTTCACATGGTCGCCAGCGTCATACCAGCCACCGCTCAGGTCCAGGCCGTGATCCGATCCATCGGTTGTGGCCGAGTTGCCAATCCAGGAAACGCGATTCCAGGAGGGCTTGACACCGGAGCTCTGCTCTTCATAAAAATAGATGGCTTTGGCCAGCGCGTCCCCATAGTTAAAGGTCGTCGTATCGGCGTGGATGTTTTTTGTCGCGCTTGTGGCAGCCTTCGCGGTCGGAGGCCGCCATGGCCCTCCAACGAGAGTAAGCGCCAGCAGAAAAAGACAGAAGAGAGAGATACGCGTTGATCGCCATTGCAATCTGTGTATCATCGAGACCCTGCCTCCTTTCAGAGTGGGAAGAACCTCTTTGTAGCAGATCGTAACTCAGGCACTGCTACTTGTAGGCATCGAAAGACAAAAGTGAAGGATAGAGAGGTGAGCGCCTGGCGAGA